>JANRLV010000058.1:0-76340 GCA_033762195.1 Chitinophagaceae bacterium
CAGAGCAAGTAGATTGCTCTTAGCCTTGCGCACGGCTCTGCGCCTGGGTGGTACCATCCCTCCGCGTACCTCCGCGTCCTCTTGTTCTCTGCGGTGAATCATCTATTTATAAATCTTTCTACCTCCTCCACCCATTTCGCATTCTCCGACCAGCACAACGGCACATGCCCCGACTTTTCATAGATCACTAATTTCTTATCCGTTCCGGGAACCGCGTCAAACACCGACCGCACTTCTCCTTCTTTTACATAATCATCCTGATTGCCCCATTGTATCAAGACCGGACATGGTATCTTCTTTGCATATTTCGCCGTTTTGAAACCATATCCCCAATACCCTTGTTCCAATCCCACCCAAAAAGTGACAAAGAACGCAAAGGGTTCATCGGGAAAACCCAGGTTGCGGGCGCGGCTGCGCAAATGATCCTGCAAAGAGCCAAAAGGCATTTCCAGAATGAGTTTCTCGGGTTTTAATTCATAATCGGTAATGGCCTTGGTCATCACCACCGCGCCAACTGACATGCCCCAGAACACAATGTTCTTTTCGCCTTGGGCGCGTAAATGATCGTAGGCCAGTTTGATCTCTTCGGTTTCCTTATACCCAATGGAAAAGGCTTTGCCTTCACTTTCACCATGCGCCCGCAGGTCAATCAACAAGGTATTGTACCCCATCACGCGAAACTCAGACGCTTCATTTAATGGATGTCCTTTATTGGACCCAAGTCCGTGTACCAGGATAACAGTTCCAACAGCACTATCCGCCGGTATGTACCAGGCACTGATCTTCTTTCCATTCTTTAGCTGAAACGCCAATGTTTCATAGGCAGTAGGTGGTGTGTATTGAATGGGGGTGCGGGCCAACCTTTTCCCCGTCATCAATCGCCAGGTGCGCAGAAAGATAGAGCCGGAAGAACCTTGTTGTTCATACACGGCCTTGTCGGTATAAAAATGAGTGAGCCGGTGCGCATGAAAAGCGGCAGCAATATTGATCAGTACGAACTGAAAGATCAATACACGAAAGACCCATCGCAGGATGGTTCTCCAGGTGGTGTTTTTCCGGGCAGGTTGCATGATAAAAAAGGCTGTCCTGCGCGAGGACAGCCTTCAAAAATAATTTTTAAACGGGAAGTTTCTAAATATCCCGTGTATTTTGGTCTATGACCCTCATTTTAAGGAGGTTATACCCGCCCCCGCTTGATCTCCTCCACCACGCCCGGGTCGAGCAAAGTGGTGGTATCGCCCAGGTTATCCATGTCTCCCTCGGCAATCTTGCGCAGGATACGCCGCATGATCTTTCCGCTTCGGGTTTTTGGCAAACCGGGAACAAACTGGATCTTATCCGGCTTGGCAATGGGCCCGATCACACGGGTTACGGTTTGTAAAATATCCTGCCGGGTAAGATTCTCATCGCCATGTACGTGCTCATAAATAACATAGGCATAGATACCTTGTCCTTTGATATCGTGCGGATAACCCACTACGGCGCTTTCCACCACTCCCGCGTGCATATTGATCGCGTTCTCAACTTCAGCAGTACCCAACCGGTGACCACTTACATTCAATACATCATCCACTCTGCCGGTGATACGGTAGTTTCCGTTTTCATCGCGCAAGGCTCCGTCACCGGTAAAATATAAATTGGGGTAGGCCGAGAAATAGTTGGTACGGCATCTTTCATGATCACCATAGGTGGTGCGAATGATCGAAGGCCAGGGGAACTTTATACAGAGGTTGCCACTGACGTTGTTACCCAGCACTTCATTCCCGTTCTCATCCACGAGGATGGGTTGCACACCGGGCAACGGCAAGGTTGCATAGGTAGGTTTGGCAGGAGTTATACCGGCCATATTGGAAATGAGTATGCCGCCTGTTTCGGTTTGCCACCAGGTATCCACGATCGGGCATCGGCCTTTTCCTATATTTTCATCATACCAATGCCAGGCTTCCTGGTTGATGGGCTCGCCCACGGTACCGAGTACTTTTAGCGAATCGAGTTTGTGGCCATGTACATGCCCTAACCCAAATCCCATCAATGAACGAATAGCCGTGGGTGCCGTATACAGCACATTGACCTTGTACTTATCCACGATATCCCAGAAACGGCCTGCATCAGGCCAGGTGGGTACCCCCTCAAACATCAGGGTGGTAGCGCCGGCACTTAACGGACCATATAATATATAACTGTGCCCGGTGATCCAGCCAATATCGGCCTTACAGAAATGAATATCCTCGGGTTGGTATTGAAAAACATTTACAAATGTGTAGCCGGTGTACACCATGTACCCGCCACAGGAGTGCACCACGCCCTTGGGTTTGCCGGTAGAGCCCGAGGTATATAAAATAAACAGGGGGTCTTCCGCATCCATTTCCTCCGCCGGAAAATGAACCTTGCCTTCCTGTTCCACCTGGTGTTCGGCATGTTCCATTTCATCTTCCCACCATACATCGCGGCCTTTGAGCATGGAGACCGGGGTGCGTGTTCGTGTATAGACAATTACTTTTTTGATAGTCCGGTTCCCGATCAACGCATCATCGATCACACTTTTTAAAGGAATATCCTTGTTTCCCCGATAAGCTCCATCACAGGTCACAATAAATTCCGCATTGGCATCATACAAGCGGTCGGCAATGCTTTGCGCGGAAAATCCACCAAAGATCACACTATGAATAGCCCCTACACGAGCGCAACCAAGTACGGCATAAGCGAGTTCAGGCACCATCCCCATATATATACATACGCGGTCACCCTTTTTTACCCCATTATTGCGCAAGACCTGCGCAAACTGACAAACACGTTTGTGCAACCGGTTATAGGTTACCACACGGGTTCTTTCCTCCGGGTTATTGGGCTCCCAGATGATGGCCGGTTTGTCACCCAACTTCTCCAGGTGGCGATCGATACAATTTTCGGTGATATTTAATTTACCTCCCTTGAACCATTCAATGGTGGGTTCAGTGAAATTCCAGTTAAGTACCTTGTCCCATTTTTTTCTCCAATAAAAATTATCCGCTACCCCGGCCCAAAAACCTTCGGGGTCCTCTACACTCTTTTTGTAAGCGGCATGATACTCTTCGGCTGACTTGATCTGAAAGGGGTATGACATGACAATCGGTTTGAGGCGATAAAAGTAAAGAAGAAACCAACCAGGGGGAAACCTTATTTTGCTAAATTGGTATATTTATGCTAAAATGATATAGCTAAAGATTTATATTGCTTTTAAACACGATTGCATGAAAGAGATTGCTTGCCCAAAATGCCGCGGGGAGGAACTCATCAAAAGCGGTATCGTCAAAGGAAGGCAACGTTATCGTTGCAAGCATTGCGCCTATTCCTTTACTGTTTTGAAGGAGGGGAAAAATATTGACCCCTACTATGTAATCAAAGCACTTCAACTATACATCGAGGGGGTCACTTTCCGGGAGATAGAACGTATTCTGGGCATCAGCCATGTTTCGGTAATGAACTGGGTGAAAAAGTACAATGTGAAAGCCCCGGCAAATTATGAATACCGACCGACTTACAAAGTATTGACGCACGGGGAGCTGCTTGATTTTTTCAGGGATAAGGAGTCAATGAAGAGTGCAGGTTGTATGATCACTGAGTTGGGTGACAAATTCATGGTGATAAAATGGGAGCGTTTCCGAAAAAATGGAGGATAAAACTATAACAATTAGCAGGAATATACCCGGCGTTTGGCAACTGCCTGAGCAAAGTTTGATATTCGGCATGCATTTAAACTTACTTGCTATGCCAAAAAAAACGATTGCACTTGCCTTAGCTGTCTGCGCTTTTATTAAAGCGGGCGCTCAGGGGAATGCCACCCCCGGAGTTGACCACAGCTATAAACCCATGGTACTTAAACTGGATGAAAAGGGTCAGAAATTCATTCGCTTCATTACCTGGCACCAGATGTGGATCACCCATGTTGAAAACAATCCAGGCACCCTGGATGTAAATGGAAATTTCCAGAAGAATTCGAATGACATGGCCATTCGCCGTTCACGTTTTCTTATTCAGGCACAGGTTTCACCGCGTTTTATGATCATCAGTCATTGGGGCATCAACAACCAGAGCTTCCTTAATGGAGGCGGCGCGGGTTCGCTTGGTACCGGAGCCAGCGCTGCAGGCCAGGGAGGAAAACGTCCACAATTGTATATCCATGATGCATGGACGGAGTTTGCTGTAAAACCAGTGAAGTTCCATGTTGGCGCCGGACTCCATTATTGGAATGGGGTATCGCGGTTGAGCAGCCAAAGCACGCTCAACTTCATGACCATGGATGCACCAATCTTCAATTGGTACAATATAGAAACCACCGATCAGTTTGCCCGCCAGCTCGGTATGTATGCCAAGGGGCAGCTCGGCAGGTTTGACTACCGGGTGCATCTTAATAAACCATTTGCCTTTGGTGTGGCGCCTGCTACGGTTACCAGCACCAATGCCACAAATGTTCTCAATGAACATTGGAGCACGGGAGGTTATTTCAACATTATGTTGCGTGATAAAGAGAGCAATATACTCCCCTTCTTTGTAGGTTCATACCTGGGAAGTAAGAAAGTATTTAATATCGGGGCCGGTTGGTATCATCAAAAAGGAGTAACGGCTACTAAGCCTTCTTCCACGGCTCCGGTTAAAGAGCATGCCCAAACCAACCTGGGGCTGGATGTTTTTCTGGATATGCCCCTGAATAAGAATAAGGGCACCGCGCTAAATGTGTATAGTGTATTCTATCATTCCGACTACGGCCCTAACTACCTGCGTAATATCGGCATCCTGAACCTGCATGCAAACACTCAAACGGTGAGCAGTAACCCAAAATCAAGCTGGTCGGGCGGGGGCAATATGCAACCGACTTTAGGAACCGGAAATATCTGGTACACTCAGGTAGGTTACCTGCTTCCGAAATTAAAAAACGGGACAGCTTTCATGCCATATGCTACATTTACTTATAAGAATTTTGAACGGATCGGAAAGGCATCCGGCCAAATGGACCTGGGCCTGAATTACCTGGTCAGTGGGCATAATGCCAAGGTCACCTTGCAGTACAGCACACGACCGGTGTATGAGACTTCGAGCGGAAATCCGGTACGTAGTGGTTCCAAAGGACAACTCACCCTTCAAACACATATTTTCCTCTAAACAAAATCAACTATTATGAGTTTCCAAACAGAAAAAAAGGGGCTGGCCGGTATCATTGCCGCTTCTTCGGTGGGGACTTTGATCGAGTGGTACGACTTCTATATTTTCGGAAGCTTGGCCACCATCATCGCCACCAAGTTCTTTCCTTCGGGCAATCCAACCCTGGCGCTTTTGTCCACCCTGGCTACCTTTGCGGCAGGCTTTGTGGTTCGTCCATTTGGCGCTTTGTTCTTTGGCCGGCTGGGTGACCTTATTGGCCGGAAATACACCTTTCTCCTGACACTTGTCATCATGGGGCTGTCTACATTTCTTATTGGATGTATCCCCAGCTATGAATCGATCGGGTATCTTGCCCCCATCCTGGTGTTGATCCTTCGCCTTCTCCAAGGTCTTGCCCTGGGTGGTGAGTATGGAGGGGCTGCTACCTATGTGGCGGAACATTCACCGGCTGAACGAAGAGGTTTTTGGACCTCGTGGATTCAAACCACCGCTACCGTAGGTCTTTTTGTTTCCCTCCTGGTGATCATTACGGTCAAAGGATCCATGAATGAAACCAAATTCAATGATTGGGGCTGGCGTGTTCCATTCTGGATCTCCATCATCATGGTGGCTATATCCATCATCATCCGGATGCGGATGAAAGAATCACCCCTGTTTGCCAAAGTAAAAGCAGAAGGAAAGATTTCAGTCAACCCGCTAAAAGAAAGTTTTGGGCATCGGCTGAACTTCAAGTTTGTGTTGCTCGCCCTGTTTGGTGCCACCATGGGCCAGGGTGTTGTATGGTATACCGGACAGTTCTATGCACTCAGCTTTATTCAGAACACCTTGAGTGTGGATGTATCCCAGGCCAGTAAGCTGATCATGTGGGCCCTGCTTTTTGGCACACCTTTCTTTGTGGTATTTGGCGCCTTGTCCGACCGTATCGGGCGAAAATGGATCATGATGATCGGTATGCTTATCGCGATCGTAAGTTATCGTTATATCTATTCTTCCATGTATGATGCCGGAAGTGTTAAGGCAAAAACAGAGATCGTCGATCAGGCTAAAACGGTGATAAAAACCGAGGCTGATGCCAAACATGCTGGCGACTCCGTGCGAACGACTACAATCTCCAGGGTGTACACCGATGGAACTGTATTGACAGAAGTAAAAAAAGAAACCCTGCATGCAGATATCAGCAAGGCCGATCCGGCCAAGGATGTCAAAGTCACCAAAACAGCGATCCTGGATAAAAGTTCCTTCTGGAAACTCGTGTTCTGGGTTTTTGTACAGGTGCTCTTTGTAACCATGGTCTATGGCCCCATTGCCGCCTTCCTGGTGGAAATGTTCCCCACACGTATACGTTATACGTCCATGTCGTTGCCTTATCATATCGGGAATGGTATCTTTGGAGGTCTGCTGCCGGCCGTGGCCACTTTCCTGGCCACCAAGGCTACACAGGCCAATGAAGCCGCTGCGAAATTGGGTGAAAAACTTCCTTATGATAAACCCTTCCTGGAAGGACTTTGGTACCCGATCATCATTGCCGCCGTCTGTTTGATCATTGGCGTGTTGTATATTAACGGAGAAGATAACCGCATTGAAGACTAATTTTTCACCTTACAAACGAAATTTATGAACCAGATCAGAAAATATATGGGACTTGTTTGGATCGCCCTGGCATTGATCGCAGGTTATTACCTGATCGTATCGCAGGCCATCCCAAAATTTGAAAGCCCCAAACCTGAGGACAGGATCCCGGCCATCATTTATGCCTTTATCCTCACCCCGATCATTGTGGGAGGACTGCTGGTGTTTGGCTACTATGCCATCAAAGGAGAGTATGACATCTATGAAGACAAAGAACACCACCTGCATATAAAAGAAGACTGATAAAGGGCTATGAAAAAACCGCCATGCCGTCATGGCGGTTTTTTCATTTTTATACTTACCTTTTGCTTAAAATCGCGCTATGCCCGACCGTCTCAAACGACAGCGGTTTGTCTTTCTTGCCATTTTATTGACGGCACTATTTTCCTATCCCCTCATCAGCCTCGCCGATAAACCCATCACCTTTCGCGGCATACCGGCATCCTATATCTACATTTTTGGTGCCTGGATCTTTGGCATAATCCTGCTCTATCGCAATGCGGAGCGAAGAGGAAATAAACCCCGCAAAGAGGCATGAACAACTGGATCGTCATCATTAGCGCCCTTGGCTACCTATGCCTGCTTTTTGGAGTCGCGTATTATGCGGAGCGGCGGCAACGGAGAGGAAATAGTCTGATAAACAATCCCTATGTATACGCGCTTTCGCTGGCAGTGTACTGTACGGCCTGGACCTATTATGGAAGCGTGGGGCAGGCCTCCAAACAGGGATTGATCTTTCTCTCTGTTTATATTGGCCCTACGATCATGGCGGCCCTCTTCTGGCCGGTTTTGCGTAAGGTCATTCGAATTTGTAAAACCCAGCGCATCAACAGCATCGCTGACCTGATCTCTACCCGGTACGGAAAGAATTTCTCCCTTGCGGTGGCGGTTACATTGCTCTGTGTAGCCGGTATTATCCCCTATATCGCCCTTCAACTAAAAGCGATCTCGCTCAGCATGGATGTGCTTTCGGGCACCACCACCGATTCACAGGGACTTGGAAATATCCTGCAGGATAAAGCCCTTTATCTCTCGCTGGCTTTGAGTTTTTTCATCATTTTATTTGGCACCCGTTCCATTGATGCTTCCGAAAAACACGAAGGACTGGTAGCCGCTATCGCCTTTGAATCAGTTATCAAACTCGTGGCCTTCCTGGCTGCCGGAATTTTTGTCACCTATGGCGTATTCAATGGCTTTGGCGATATCTTTTCCAAAGCAGGCAATGACCTTTCCTTATCCCATCTTTTCAAAATGGAAGGAAATACTTCTTATACCCAGTGGTCGGGGTATATATTGCTGTCCATGCTTGCCATCCTGCTTCTTCCGCGGCAGTTTCAATTGGGTGTAGTGGAAAATGTGCAGGAGAATCATGTTCGGAAAGCCATCTGGCTTTTCCCCTTGTACCTATTACTCATCAATATTTTTGTCCTACCCATCGCCTTTGGTGGAAAGCTATTGCTTGGCGCAGGGGTAAATGCAGATACTTATGTATTGGCCTTGCCTCTGCAACAAGGCGCAGGTATTTTAAGCATTCTTATATTCATTGGAGGTTTTTCGGCAGCCACCAGCATGATCATCGTGGAAACGATCGCCATTAGCACCATGGTGAGTAATAATATCGCTACACCCTTGCTGTTGAGCACCAAAAATTTTAAAACAAGGGGTGACCGGCAAATGACAGGGACAATCCTGAACATCCGTCGCTTTAGTATTCTGTTAATCATTGCCCTTGCCTATTTATATGACAAACTGGTGGCGCAGCATTTCACCCTGGTGTCCATCGGAATGATATCATTTGCAGCAGTGGCACAACTGGCACCCAGCATCATCGGAGGAATCTATTGGAAGCATGCTTCTCAGAAAGGGGCTATGGCCGGCATTGTTACCGGGTTTGCCATTTGGTTCTTTACCGCGGTGATCCCTTCCATGGCCAATGCAGGGATCATCAGCAAGGATATCCTTGAAAATGGATTACTCGGGATCTCCTGGCTCAAACCCCATTCTCTTTTCGGCATGGAGGGTATGGACATTGTCACGCATTGCTTTTTCTGGAGTATGTTGTTCAATTTGATCGTCTTTGTTTCCGTATCGCTCAACAGCGAAAAATCCGCACGGGAAATCTATCAGGGAGAAATCTTTGTCGATATATTTCGTCATTCAGCCGAATCAGACAATAGTGTGATATGGAAAGGAACAGCCTATCTACCCGACCTGAATTCACTGTTGCGAAACTTTTTGGGAGATGAACGGGCCGACAAGATCCTGGTCAACTATGCCCAAAGGCACAAAATTCCGATGGAGTCAAAAAAGGCAGATCCCCGACTGGTTGCTTTTGCTGAAAAGGTACTCAGTGGGGTTATCGGCTCCGCCTCCGCCCGCATCATGGTAAGCAGTGTAACCAAAGAAGAAGAACTTAAGATCAGTGAAGTGTTGCATATCCTGCGGGAGTCTCAACAGATGATGGAACTGAACAAGGAATTGCGGCGTAAGTCCTCGGAGCTTCAAAAGGCAACAGATCAGCTCACACAGGTAAATGAGCAATTGAAGGATATGGACATGATGAAGGATGAATTTCTTTATACCGTCACCCATGAACTCCGTACACCGCTCACCTCCATCAGGGCCATGGCTGAGATACTGCATGATCACTCGGACATGGAGGACGGGGAAAGACAACATTTTCTTTCCGGTATCATCCGCGAAACAGAACGACTCAGCCACCTGATCACCCAGGTGCTCAATCTGGAGCGTTACGAAAGCGGCCGCCAAAAACTCGACCTGTCAAATGTTATGTTGAATGTTTTGATCGAAGACAGTATCCGTGCCATAAGCCCCCTTGCTTCAGAAAAAGGAGTGGTCATCCGCAAACAGATCCCCGATTCCATGATCCTACTGCGGTGTGATGCCGACCTGATCCAACAAGTGATGTATAACCTGCTTTCCAATGCCATCAAATTTGTAGAGGAAGGAAAGGGAGAGATCAAAATATCCGTTCATAGCAACCACGACGAATGGCAGGTTTGGGTAGAAGATAATGGGAAAGGCATACCCCCGGAACTACACGAACTCATTTTTGACAAATTCTTCCAGGCCCGAAACCAGACCTTGAAAAAACCACAGGGCTCGGGACTTGGACTGGCCATTTGTAAGAAGATCGTGGAGATGCATAACGGCAAAATTGGTGTGGAAAGTGAAGAAGGAAAGGGTTCCCGCTTTATCTTTACACTCCCGATCCATCAATAATATTGTTTGAACCGTGAGTGATCTTAAGAAAATACTGGTCGTAGATGATGATCCCTACATCCTGATGTCGCTGGAATTTTTATTGAAAAAAAATGGCTTTGACGTCATGGTTGCCCGCAATGGTACCGAAGCCCTTGATTTAGTAGAAAAACAACTTCCTCAGATCGTCCTGCTTGATATCATGATGCCCGATGTAGATGGATATGCGATCTGTAAACATATCAAGAGCCATAAAAAACTCAAAGACGCTAAAGTGGTTTTCATGAGCGCCAAATCAAAAGAATCAGATATTCAAAAGGGATATGACCTCGGCGCCTCCCTCTACATCACCAAGCCATTTAGCACAAGACAGTTACTGAAACAGATGCAGGATCTGGTAAATGAATAACCTCAGCCGGAACGCATAACGTAAAATAGCCTGTCCCCCTCAAAGCATCAATTTTCTGGTTATTTGGT
Organism: Chitinophagaceae bacterium; assembly: GCA_033762195.1. Lineage (GTDB taxonomy): Bacteria > Bacteroidota > Bacteroidia > Chitinophagales > Chitinophagaceae > SpSt-398. The sequence goes on from JANRLV010000058.1 coordinate 10,468, forward strand.
ATACTTCCTCTCCATCTGCACGCTGCCTGCTGTACCTTGTAGGGAACGATTTGCACCATGGAAAAATACCGCTCCCTTTATAAAGACAGCATTGAGCACAAAGAGGAATTCTGGCAACGCCAGGCCGCTCAATTGCATTGGTATAAACAACCCGAAAAAATTCTATCTCAAAATGAAAAAGGGTTTTATCGTTGGTTCTGCGATGGAGAAATCAATATGGCGCAGCTCTGTCTCGACGATCAGATCCATCAGGGCCGGGGAGATCAGTTAGCTCTTGTGTATGATTCCCCGGTAGCCCATACCATTCAAACGTATACATACACCGCACTAAAAACCTATGTGGCAAAATTTGCCGCCGGGTTACAATCCATTGGTATAGGAAAGGGAGATACAGTCATCATCTATATGCCAATGATACCCGAAGCAGTAGTCGCGATGTTGGCCTGTGCACGAATCGGCGCTATTCACTCGGTAGTATTTGGTGGATTTGCACCCCATGAACTCGCCATGCGTATCGATGATGCACATCCCAAAGCCATAATCACGGCCAGTTACGGGATCGAATTTGAAAAATACATTTACTACAAACCGCTGGTGGACAGGGCCATCATTGAAGCCAATCATAAACCGTCGTATAAGATCGTTTACGAAAGACCGGGCAGTGCGGATGTACTGGAAGCACCCTTTGAGATCGATTTCAACACGCTGATCGGAGATAAGGAAGCCGAACCGGTTCCCGTATTGTCTACTGACCCACTCTATATACTCTATACTTCAGGCACCACCGGTAAGCCAAAGGGCATTATTCGGGACCATGGCGGTTATGCCACCGCATTAAAATTCAGCATGGACCATTTTTACAATACAAAACCGGGTGATGTGTATTGGGCCGCCAGTGATGTTGGCTGGGTGGTCGGGCATAGTTATATCGTATATGGCCCGTTATTACAGGGATGCACCAGTGTATTGTACGAAGGCAAACCCATTCGCACTCCGGATGCGGGTGCCTTTTGGCGTGTCATCGAACAACATGGAGTGAATGTACTTTTTACTGCACCTACCGCTATCCGGGCCATCCGGAAAGAAGACCATGAAGGAGAGGAGCTAAAAAAGTACGATGTCTCTTCGCTCCGGCATCTGTTTCTGGCAGGCGAACGTTGCGATCCCGCCACCTATCATTGGATAAAGGATCTGTTGCAGAAACCGGTTATTGACCATTGGTGGCAAACCGAAACAGGCTGGCCCATGGTGGGGATCATGATGGGGGTGGAACCAATACCGGCAAAAGCAGGTTCTGCCGGACTTCCTGTTTGCGGATATGAGGTGCATATTATTTCCGATGATGGGGAGGAACTGGAAAAAGGCAAAGAAGGTTTCATTGCCGTCAAACTCCCTTTACCACCAGGATGCCTGCCCACACTTTGGAACAATGATGACCGGTTTATTGCCGGCTATCTCCAACACTTCCCCGGCTATTATCAAACCGGTGATGGGGGTTATATGGATGAAGATGGCTATTGTTATATCATGGGACGAGTGGATGATGTGATCAACGTAAGCGGTCACCGGTTGAGTACCGGTGAAATGGAAGAATTGGTAGCCACGCACCCTGCGGTCGCCGAATGTGCCGTAATGGGTATTGCCGATGAACTCCGCGGTCAAAGACCTGTGGCATTGGTGGTACTTAAAGATGGCAAAACGATTACTGAGCCACAATTGGAAGAGGAACTGGTCGCTTTGATCCGTGAAAAGATCGGGGCCGTGGCTTTCTTTCGCAATGCGGCCATTGTAAAACGCCTGCCCAAAACACGAAGCGGGAAGATTTTGCGCAAAACCATACGTCATATTGCCGATGGGCAAGCCTACTCCGTACCCTCCACCATTGATGATCCCGCCATCCTCCCCGAAATTGCGGCCAAACTGGAGGAAAGAGGGATCGGCATGGCCTTTCAGATAGGATAATAACGCCCGTTTCCCCGGTAAAAACCGCCCCCGGACCGGAGGCAAAATTTTCTTTTTTCTAAACTTTTTTACCCGTCTGGCGTTAATTTCGTAACCATGAAAAAAATCGCCATTTTCCTGCTGCTCATCTTCTCGGCTGTACAGGTCATACCTCTGGCGTTTTCTATTCTGGATGCTGGCAAAACATTGATTTTCAATATCGACGAAGAAAAGAACAAGGATAAAGGTAATTCGGTCGATGAGAAAAAAGAGAAGAAGGACCTGATGGCCATTTTTTCAAACCCCGTTTTTGAAGCCAAAAGAAAAACCTCCGTTTCCCTCGAAAAAGGCTTACCGCATTTGACCCCTTATTTGGAAAAAAATACACCCCCTCCCAACCGGGTGTTGTGATCCGGGCCCATGCCCTGTTGACCCGATGGTAAAACCATCCTTTTTTCATTTCCCTTAAAATAATTGTATGCCCCCGAAAATGAACCCGGTGGCCAGGATATTGAACCTGGTCAAACTGGAACGTAAAGAAATTATGGCCATTTATTTTTATGCCGTGCTGAATGGCCTAATACAACTTTCCCTGCCGTTGGGAATTCAGGCCATCATCAGCTATGTATTGGGTGCCTCCATGCGTGCCTCGCTCGTTATCCTTATTTCGCTCGTCGTAGCCGGGGTATTGGCGGTTGGTCTCATGCAGGTCAACCAAATGAAGATCATCGAGAAAATTCAGCAAAAGATCTTTGTACGATACGCCTTTGCTTTTGCCACGCATATCCCAAGACTTGACCTGAAAAAAAATGATGCAGTCTATCTGCCCGAACTGGTCAACCGGTTTTTTGAGGTACCTGTTTTACAAAAAAGCCTGTCAAAGATCCTGTTGGATATTCCCACCGCCACGATCCAGATTCTGTTTGGACTGATCCTTCTTTCCTTTTACCACCCCGCCTTTATCCTGTTTGGATCAATCCTGGTACTGGTACTATGGCTCATTCTTCGCTATACCGGAAGTTCAGGTTTGGAAACCAGTTTGAATGAAAGCTCCTACAAGTATAAAGTAGCCGGCTGGCTCGAAGAGATCGCGCGGGTGATCAAATCGATGAAACTGGCTCGTAAGAACGATATGCACCTGAAGAAGACCGATGAATATGTGATCGGCTACCTGGATTCAAAGAATAATCACTTCCGCATCCTGCTTTTTCAATACCATGTCCTCGTGATCTTCAAAACAGTGATCACTGCCGCTATGCTGATTGTGGGCACCATGCTGATGATCAATCAGCAACTGACCATCGGACAATTCATTGCGGCCGAGATCGTGATCCTGCTCGTATTGAATTCCGTGGAGAAACTGATCATGAACCTGGGTACGGTCTATGACACGCTTACTTCCGTTGAAAAAGTGGCCAAACTCACCGATAAACCGGTAGAAGATAACGGCACCCTGGAATTACCCGCCAATGGTAAAGGATTGAAATTGGAAATGCAAAATGTTTCCTTTGGCTTTTCACCACAAAAAAATATCCTGCATAATATCGACCTGCTTATTCAACCGGGTGAAAAGATCAGCATCACCGGAAAGGAAAGCAGTGGGAAATCTACCCTGCTTCGGTTGATGACCGGTATATATACCGATTTCGCAGGCGCCATCCTGCTGGATGATATCCCCCTGGGAAACTATGAGCTGGCCTCCATTCGGGCACAAACCGGAATTTTATTAAACCAACAGGATATTTTTCAGGGAACGATCTGGGAAAATATCACCCTGGGTAATGAATCCATCAAAAAGGAATATATCGTTGAACTGGCCAATCGGACAGGTTTGAGTGAATATATCAATGGGTTAAAAGAAGGATATGATACCCCTCTTGATCCTACCGGTAACCGGTTGGCAAGAAATGTCATCCACAAAATTCTACTGGTTCGTGCATTGGCCTCCAATCCCCGGCTCCTGCTATTGGAAGATCCCTGGAATAATATGGCAGAGACCTATCGCCAACAGGTGATGGACCTGTTACTGGGATTAAAAGATACTACCGTGGTGGTGGTAAACAATGATAACCAATTCATCAACCAGTGTACAAAGATCATTCACCTGGAAGATGGTCGGATTCAAACCATTCAATAAACAACAACCAACAAAAAATGACAACGAGTTCTATAAGATCCTACGATCATATCTACCTCCACAACCGGCAAAGCCGGGTAAGGATCTGGTTTTTGGTTTGCATGGGCATATTTGTCCTCTTCCTTTTTCTTCCCTGGACACAAAATATCCGGGCCAAGGGACAGGTAACCACTTTGTACCAGAACCAACGTCCCCAGCAGGTGAATACCATCATCGGCGGACGGGTCATTAAATGGTATATCAAGGAAGGTGATTATGTAAAAGCCGGTGATACCCTTGTACAACTCACGGAGGTAAAAGCCGACTACCTTGACCCTCAGTTATTGGACCGCACCAAAGAGCAGTTGACCGGAAAGGAAATGTCGGTGGAATATTATAAAGACAAAGTAGCTGCCACCCAGCAACAGATCGGTGCCATCAACAATGGCCTGACCCTGAAATTGGATCAACTGAGTAACAAGCTTCTTCAGCTTGAATTAAAGGTTCAGGCCGATAGTGCGGAAGCAGCGGCAGCCAACAATGACCTGCAGATCAGCACGGTTCAATTCAACCGCCAGAAAAAAATGTATGATAGTGGCCTTGTTTCCCTTACTCAATTGGAAACCAGAAACCAACTTTATCAAAACGCGCTGGCCAAAAAGATCAGTGCCGAGAATAAACTGGCCAATACAAAACAGGAGATCACCATCACCCGTATTGAGATGAACGCGCTGCAACAGGAAAATGCGGAGAAAGTGGCCAAGGCACAGGGCGAGCAATTTCAATCGCTGACACAAATTGCCGGCGGACAGGCAGAGATCGCCAAACTCCAAAACCTGTATGCCAGTTATTCCATCCGAAATGGAATGTACTATATCCTGGCCCCGCAAAGTGGCCAGATCGTCAAAGCCCAGAAAGCCGGTATAGGTGAATTTGTGAAAGACGGGGATATGATCGCGGAGATCGTTCCCGATCAGATCTCCTTTGCGGTAGAAATGTTTGTTCAACCCCTCGATCTTCCCCTTCTCGCACCCGGACAAAAAGTGCGTTTTCTCTTCGATGGGTTTCCCGCCATTGTTTTCAGTGGCTGGCCAAGCGCCTCTTCGGGAACATTTGGCGGAGAGATCGTAGCCGTGGAAAGCAATGTAAGCGCCAATGGCCGGTTCAGGGTACTGGTGAAAGAAGATCCTGCGGATAAACCCTGGCCCAAAGAACTTAAGATCGGAGCAGGGGCACAAGGTATCGCCTTATTGAAAGATGTCCCGGTATGGTATGAACTGTGGCGAAACATCAATGGGTTTCCGCCGGACTATTATAAAATGAAGAAGGAATAAAGCTGAAAGAGTGTCTGATAATTGAATACTAAATTTTTATTGTTGATTGTGTATTAACCCCAACCAGGATGAAAAAACTAATTTTCTTAATACTATTATTCCTTTCAGGAAATGTAAACAGGCTTTGGGCACAGTCCGGTAGCCAGACGCTGGCGCCGGAAGAAGTGCTCCAGATCATTCGCAGCCTTCACCCGGTGGCCAAACAAGCGGACATCCTGGTGGAAAAGGCTAAGGCGGATATCACCATATCCCGCGGAGCCTTTGACCCCTATTTAAAAAATACATCCGCGCAAAAGACATTCGACGGATCCGATTATTATTATTACAACCGCCCTTCCGTCAATATACCCACCTGGTTTGGGATCGAGGTGGAAGCTGGATTGGAATACCTTTCAGGGAGTCGTACCGATCCAACCGAAACAAGTGGCGAAACCAGTTATATTGGTTTATCCGTACCACTGGCCAAGAATCTTTTGATGGATAAAAGGCGGGCGGCATTAAAAACCGCCCAGATCTTTCAGGAAGCTTCCGAACAGGAAAGACGCCTGATGTTGAACGATCTTTTTCTGAACGCCATGGAGGCATATTGGGAATGGGCCAAACAGTTTCAGCAATATAAAATACTGGAAGATGCCGTAGAGGTGAACCGGAAAAGATTGACCCTGGTGCGGAATGCTTTTCTCCTGGGTGACCGTGCAGCCATAGACACCACAGAGGCGCTTGCCCAGCTTCAGAATTTTGAATACCTGCGTGACCAGGCCCTGCTTGAATTTCGAAATGCAGGCTTATTATTATCCACTTTTTTATGGACAGATAAGGGTACACCTTACGAACTACCAGCCACTGTTCGTCCTTCGGGCGAATGGCAGGCGATCAATACCAACCTGATCGCCGAGCCCAGACTGGATTCATTGCTTGAAGTGGCCCAGACACAACATCCGGCCCTTCGTGTGTATGATTATAAACTCAGGGCACTGGATGTGGAGAAGAAATTGAAATTTCAAGGGCTGTTACCAACCGTGGATTTTAAATACAACCAACTGGGAAAGGGATATGATATTTTAAAAACGGCTACAGGCCCCTTGTTTGAAAACAGTTTCCAATATGGGCTCAGCCTGGGTATCCCTTTGCGACTTTCAGAAGGTCGTGGAGAATATCGTAAGGCCAAACTCAAGATCGACGAAACACGTTGGCAACAAGACCAAAAACAACTCGAGATCGGCAATAAACTCAGGGCCTACTACAATGAATGGAAGACCCTGCAGCAACAGATCCGTATCCAGGAACAGGCTTATCGAAACTATCTGGCTCTGCAAAAAGCGGAGGAACTGCGGTTTGAATCCGGAGAGAGTTCTTTGTTTCTGGTGAATTCCCGCGAAAACAAAACCCTCGAGGCCCTGCAGAAACTACAGGAACTGAGGGCTAAGTTTTTCAAAACAGGTTATGCAATTACGTGGGCTACAGGAGGATTGTAATCTTAGTTCCCCGAGTAAACGTGATCTGCATCTTCCATCTTATATGCCGGCTTGAAATTAGCCAGCGTAACGGTAATGTTTTTTTCTTTGGAACCAAACTCCAGGAAATCACGCAGTAATTCCAATACATCATAATCAATATATACCGTGTTGGCAGCATTGATTATCACTTTGCTGTTTTTCGGCAGATGGGCCAGGGTTTGTTTGATCGCTGCTTTATTCAGGAAAGAAACTTCCTGGGCCAGGTCAATATGAATAGTTTCTCCTTCGTGGTGTTTTTCCTTTTTAAAGAAATAAGCCAGTTTCATATTGCCGCGCAGGATAAAGAATATGCTTACCACCAAACCGATACCCACGCCTTTCAACAGATCGGTAAACACTACGGCAATTACGGTGACCACAAATGGAATGAACTGGTGTTTCCCTGTCTTCCACATGTGTTTAAATACTTTGGGGCTGGCCAGTTTGATACCGATCATGATCAGGATAGCAGCCAGACAGGCCATCGGGATCTTATTCAATAAGCCCGGAATGAGGATCACAGTAAGCAGAAGGAGGATACCATGGATAATGGTTGACATTTTGGTGCGGGCCCCGGCATTGACATTGGCCGAGGTACGCACGATCACAGAGGTCATGGGTAAACCACCGATCAATCCTGCGAGTACATTACCAACCCCCTGAGCTTTCAATTCCGTATTCGCACTGGAATACCTTTTCCACGGATCCATTTTATCTCCTGCCTCGAGACAGAGCAGGGTTTCGATACTGGCCACAATGGCGATCGTTACCCCTACGATCCATGTATTGGGGTCCATGATCCCTTTGAACGAAGGAACATGAAATTGCCCGATAAATTCGTTGAAGTTGGAGGCAGTGGGAAGAGTAACCAGGTGGTCCTGAGAGATCGCTAAGGATGAGCCTGTGGATTTAAATATCTCGTTCATGATAATACCCACCGTAACAGCGACGAGGGCGCCGGGAATGAATTTAATTTTCTTAAGAAAGGCGATCTTGTTGAACGCGATCAGGATACCCAGCGAAACTACGGTTACCAGGATCGCCCCGGCATGGGCATAGTTAAAGGAGTGAATGATCTCGGTGAAGAATCCTTTATCATCGCTCAGCAATTCATAGGAAAAAAAATCACCCTCATGAGCTTTATCATAACCGATGGCGTGTGGTATCTCTTTCTTGATGATAATGATACCGATCGCAGCCAGCATCCCTTCAATCACACTGGTTGGGAAATAGGCGGAAATACTTCCTGCTTTTATGAACCCCAATAACAATTGGATACCCCCGGCAATGACTACCGCCAGCAGAAAGGGTTCATACCCCATATCGGTGATGGCGGCTAATACAATAGCGATCAGTCCTGCCGCCGGGCCAGATACACTTACATTCGAACCGCTTAAAACACCCACCAGAATTCCCGCGATCACCCCGGTAATGATACCGGCAAAAGGGGGCGCTCCACTGGCTACGGCGATGCCTAAGCAAAGTGGTAGGGCCACAAGAAAAACAACGAGCCCCGACAGGAGGTCAGTGCGAAGATGTTGTATATAATTCTTCATTTACTTTTTTATTAATTATTTATTACTGATTATTGATTATTGATCGGAAAGGCTTTCGCCCTTCATAATCAATAATTGATAATTAATAATGTTGATCAAACAGCATGGGCTTTCATCGGGGCCACATCACTGGTTTTAGAGCCTGTCAGGTTTTTAAAGAAATCAACTTTACCATTGTCTACATTGTATACTCCGCCAATGATGCCAATTTCCCCTTTCTCAAACATCCCGCGGATGATCTGGCTACCGGTCAGTATCTCTTCCAGACTGTTTTCTACATTGGTATAAGCCACTTTGTCTTTGAAAAGATAGCCGTTCTTTTCCCCTGAAAGGAGGGCTTTGCTGATCGAAGGCTCGATCCTTTTCAGCAAACCGGTGATATGACCGTCTTTAACACCTGCCTGTGCACTACGTATGGCGCCACATTCGGTATGTCCCAATACCATCAATACTTTGCTGCCTACATATTTGACGGCGTATTCCAGACTGGCGAGGATATCCTCATTCACGATATTGCCTGCCACACGAATGCTAAACAGATCGCCGAGTCCCTGATCAAAGATCAACTCCACCGAGGTGCGTGAATCCATACAGCTAAGTACAACCGCAAATGGATACTGTCCCTCACGGGTTTCATTGATCATTTCCAGATGGTCATGGTCATTGTTCAGGTTGCTCACAAAACGCAGGTTGCCTTCTACGAGGATCTCAAAACATTTCTCAGGTGTCAGGTTGGCCAGGTATTCTTTTGAATGCTTTCTCATACATTTTTTTTGGGGCACACGTCTAATAAGCCGTATGCCGATAAATAAATCGGGTCAGTTAACTTGCCGGGAAAAAACCGCTATGGCTCCCGCGCGTTCGATAAAACAGGTGATCTTACGCTATGTTCGGAGGCGGAACTAGCATTTCGCCGTGAAAGGCGATATAGGTACCATCATCATCACTCTTGTGATAGGTAAATAGTTCGGTGCTAAAATGATGAGTGGTAAAGGGGGAATGCAAATACTCTTCGGAAAGATTGGTAGTGCTGGGAGCCTTTTCTTCGGTGGCATTACCCATTGGGCAAGACGACTCCTCTTCATTCCCAGAAAGGGGGGAGCCTGGGGTTGAGTGATTAATCTTGGCCCACTCCTGCTGGCTGGCATATACAAAAGGCATGCTTACCGTCAGCCAGCTAAGGGCTACGATCATTCCGATGGCGGAGAGGACCTGTAGTCGCGTATGTAACTTCCGGTTTTTTTTCATTCCTTTTTGTAATGCGCTCAAATATAGGCTTATTTTCTTAGGGGGTCACCCCGAGTATTGCCTAATTGACGGGAGGCAAAATTAACATGCCGATACCTGATTTTGTTTAAAAAAATGTCATTTTTCTTTAAAATCCATCCAACAATCAAAAAAATTGGGTTACAACGCATTCCCCTATTTTTAGGGTATGAAATCCTACGAGGTTCTACTCCACGACAATAAAAACTGGGCGAAAAAAAAGAAAGCCGATGATCCCGCTTTTTTTGAAAAACTCATGCATGTGCAAACGCCGGAGTTTCTCTGGATCGGGTGTAGTGACAGCCGTGTGCCACCAGATATGATCACCCAGACCGACCCGGGCGAGATCTTCATCCATCGTAATGTGGCCAACCTGGTGGTCAATACCGATGTCAACCTGATGGCGGTACTCGATTTTGCCGTCAATCATTTAAAAGTAAAACACATTGTGGTCTGCGGACACTATGGTTGCGGGGGTATAAAAGCCGCCATGTCGAACAGTGATTTCAACCTGGTGCTGAATATGTGGCTGCGGAATATCAAAGATATCTACCGCTATCACCGCGAGGAGCTCGAAGCCATCGAGGATAAGGAGAAAAGAGTGGACCGCCTCGCGGAGATCAATATCCGCGAGCAGGTATTTAATCTCGCCAAGACCGCCATCATACAAAATGCCTGGAAAAATGATAATCAACCCGATCTCCATGGATGGATATATGACCTTCAGGACGGGATCATCAAACCCATTGCCGAATTAAAAGCCGGAACGGATATTGATCCGTTGTATGAGTTTCATTCGCACTAATTATCAAACGAAAGAAGCTTGCAGCAGAAAAGCCGCCGCCCCGGCCAGATAACCGATCAGCGCCAGCCAGCTGATATTTCTTAAATACCAAAAGAAGTCGATCCGTTCCATACCCATAGCGGCCACACCCGCAGCAGAACCGATGATGAGGCAACTGCCCCCAGTACCGGCACAATAGGCCAGAAATTCCCAAAAGAAGTGATCCTTCGGAAATTGTTCCAGTCCATACATACCCTGGGCTGCGGCTACCAGTGGCACATTATCCACTACTGCCGATAATAAACCGATCAGCAGGGTGATCAGGCGAATGTCTCCCACCTTTTCATCCATCCAGGCGGCAGTTTGCTGCAGCACACCGGTAGATTGCAGGGTGGCCACCGCCAATAAAATTCCAAGGAAGAAAAGTATACTGGGTGAATCCACTTTACGCAAGGCATAATTGACCGAGAGTACATCTTTATCGGCCTCATCCTTTCCACTGTGTATCATTTCCGTCACGATCCACATTAAACCAAGTCCAAATAAAATACCCATAAAGGGAGGCAGGTGCGTGATCATTTTAAATACCGGGACAAAAAGCAAAACAGCCACACCCAAGAAGAATACCCCGTTACGCTGTAAGGCCGTAGATCCTGCAGGCAGGGGTTTGGGCGCGGGTATATCCAGATTTCCCTTCATGCGTGCGCTGATAACAAGCGCTGGTACCAGAAAACTAACCAAACTGGGCAGGAAGGTTTTTAGAATGATATTGCCCGCACTTACCTGCCCACCGATCCATAACATGGTAGTGGTTACATCCCCGATGGGTGACCAGGCACCCCCGGCATTGGCAGCAATCACGATAAGACCGGCAAACAATAACCGGTCACGATGACCTGGTACGATCTTACGCAACAGCGAAACCATCACGATCGTGGTAGTGAGGTTGTCCAATACAGCGGAGAGAAAAAAAGCAAACAAACCAACTACCCAGACCAGTTTTCGTTTATTCGTGGTACGTATCCGTTCGGTGATCAACTCAAATCCATCATGTGCATCGATCAATTCAACGATCACCATGGCACCCAACAGGAAAAACAGGATACCCGACACATCTCCCAGGTGTTCGGTCAAGCTTTCTGCCACCCATTCCTTATCTTCAGTGGCCAGGGCAAATACCCCCCAGCACACCACGGCTGTAACCAGGGCCGATGCAGCTTTATTAATATGGATATTATGCTCCAGCACAATCGCCGCATACCCCAGGATAAATAAAACCGTGATCAACATGGCCATGGTGAAATATTTAAATTATGCTATTTCAAAAGTACAATTAACTACGCCTATTTGATGATTAAACGACTCCTTATACCCCTGCTCATACTCAACCTGGCCTTTTATGCCTGTCAGCCATTGGGACAAGACAATAATGGTTTTCTGCTCCCCTTTACCAAGGTAGATTCTATTAACCCGGTTTTGGTTCCCGATGCAAGCCAGGCATTTTTCTGTCCAGTCAGAGGGGAAAAAGTGTATTGGGAAGCCAAGGATGTTTTCAACCCGGCCGCTGTTGTAAGAGGGGATACTGTCTTTTTGTTGTACCGGGCCGAGGATACTGTTGGAAAATTCGCCGGCACTTCCCGGATCGGTTTGGCCTGGAGCCTGGATGGACTTCATTTCTCCAAGTATCCCGAACCGGTATTATATCCTGATAAAGATTCCATGAACCGATGGGAATGGGAAGGTGGTTGTGAAGACCCAAGGATCGTGGAAACTGAACAAGGTATTTACTACCTGACCTACACCTCCTATGATGGCGATAAAGCCCGGCTCTTGGTCGCCAGTTCCACCGACCTGCGTCATTGGAAAAAGCACGGTCCGGTATTTTCAAGAGCGTTGGGTGGAAAATACCTGAACCACTGGAGTAAATCAGGGGCCATCATTGCCCACTATGATGGAAGCCGGATACTGGCCCAAAAGATCCTGGGCAAATATTGGATGTATTGGGGCGATACGGATATTTTCCTGGCCTGGTCGGATGACCTCGTAAACTGGACACCGGTGGAGAAAAAAGAGGGTGGCCTTCTTTCTGTGTTTGGCCCCCGTAAGGGAATGTTCGACAGTGACCTGGTGGAACCCGGACCCGCCGCCATGCTAACGGGCAAGGGTATTTTATTACTGTACAATAGCCGCAATGTCCCTGCCAAAGGGGATACCACATTACCCGAGGGTACCTATGCCGCCAGTCAGATCTTACTGGACCGCAACAGTCCGGCCGAAGTGATCGACCGCATGCCTACCTGGTTTATCCGCCCCGACAAGCCCTATGAAAAAACAGGACAGGTCAATGAGGTCTGCTTTGTGGAAGGGCTGGTGGTATTCAAAGGAAAATGGTTTCTCTACTATGGCACCGCCGATTCACGCATCGCCGTTGCCGTAAAATCATAAACAGATTTAAAAAATCGGGGTTACCTTGCAGTATGTCGATTCAAGTCCAAAACCTTCTCAAAACTTACGGCACACAAAAGGCGGTTGACGCCATTTCCTTCGAAGTCAATAAAGGAGAGATCGTCGGGTTTCTTGGCCCAAATGGCGCCGGAAAATCCACCACCATGAAGATCATCACCGGCTATCTGCAGGCCGATGGTGGTAAGGCCCAGGTTTGTGGAATGGATGTAGCCGCTGACCCCCTCGCTACCAAGAAAAAGATCGGCTACCTGCCTGAGCTGAATGCCCTCTACTATGAAATGTATGTGCGCGAATATCTGGGCTTTATTGCAGAGATACACCACGTAAAAGAAGCCAAAAAAAGAATTGAAGAAGTGATCGACCTGGTAGGACTGCGGTTGGAATCGGCGAAAAAAATCGGACAATTATCAAAAGGGTATAAACAACGCGTTGGCCTGGCTGCTGCTCTTGTGCACGATCCGGAGGTACTCATATTGGATGAGCCAACGACCGGGCTTGACCCCAATCAGATCGTGGAAATTCGCGAAGTGATCCGCAAACAAGGACAGGATAAAACAGTTTTATTTTCTTCGCATATCCTCCAGGAAGTTGAAGCCATTTGCACCCGCGTCATCATCATCAATAAAGGAAAACTCGTGGCGAATGATAGTTTGGCCAATTTGCGTAAGCAATCAGATGGCCATGTCGTAAAAGTGGGTTTTCAGGAATCGATCGAAATGGAATTATTGGAAAAACTGCCGGCTGCTGGTTCCGTTACCCGGCAGGGAACAAACGAGTGGCAGTTAGCGACCACCGACCCGGAAGGATTACGGAAACAAATCCTTGATCTCGCTTTGCAGCATAATCTCAACGTCGTTTCTTTGCAAAGCCAAAACCAGAGTTTGGAAGATGTGTTTAGGGCGTTGACGAAGGGTTAAGCGAGGATGACAGATGACAGATGACAGATGACAGATGACAGATGACGGATGTTGGATGATTGATTTTTAATACGAAAATTATTTTAAAGCAACTTTCATTTGAACTACCGACATCAGTCATCTGTCAACTGTCATCCAACATCCAACATCCAACAACCAAAACTAACAAGCACTCGAAATATTAAAACATCAACAATGAGCTACATTTCCGAAATTTTTGCCCGCCAGATTCTTGACTCCAGAGGAAATCCAACCGTAGAGGTGGATGTTATCACCGATGAAGGAGCTTTAGGACGCGCGGCTGTTCCAAGCGGAGCAAGTACTGGTATCCATGAAGCAGTTGAACTGCGCGATAATGATAAAAAGAAATATGTGGGGAAAGGGGTCATCAAGGCCGTAAAGAATGTAAACGATACGATCGCCCCCGCCTTGCTGGGTTATGATGTGGCCGACCAAACCGGTATCGACCAGATGATGATCGAATTGGATGGTACACCCAACAAAGGAAAGCTGGGAGCCAATGCAATATTGGCCGTGAGCATGGCTGTTGCCAAAGCCGCTGCGGAAGAAGCAGCCCTTCCCCTTTTCCGGTATATCGGTGGCACCAATGCCAAGGTACTCCCCATTCCCATGATGAATATCCTGAATGGAGGTGCGCATGCCGACAATAAGATCGATTTTCAGGAATTCATGGTCATGCCCGTTGGCGCTCCCAATTTCAGCGAAGGACTTCGCTGGGGTGTGGAGATCTTCCATGCACTGAAGACCGTATTAAAGAAAAAAGGATACAGCACCAATGTGGGTGATGAAGGCGGTTTTGCCCCCAACATCCAAAGCAACGAAGAAGCGATCGAGACCGTTCTCACCGCGATTGAAGCCGCCGGATATAAAGCAGGTACACAGATCAAGATCGCAATGGATGCGGCCAACAGCGAACTCTGGGACAGTAAGAAGAAAAAATATGTTTTTCATAAAAGCAGCGGCAAAGAAATGACCAGTGAACAACTGGCCAAATACTGGGAAACCTGGGTGAAAAAATATCCCATCTGCAGCATTGAAGATGGTATGGCCGAAGATGATTGGGCTGGTTGGAAAATGCTCACCGAAGCCGTTGGTTCCAAATGCCAATTGGTAGGCGATGACCTTTTCGTTACCAACGTAACCCGTTTGCAACAAGGAATTGACAAAGGGATCGGGAACGCCCTGCTGGTAAAAGTAAACCAGATCGGTACCGTTACCGAAACCATCAATGCCGTTACGCTCGCGCAACACAATGGCTACAATACCATCATGAGCCATCGCAGCGGCGAAACAGAAGATACCACCATTGCCGATCTGGCGGTGGCACTGAACTGTGGACAGATCAAAACCGGATCCGCTTCCCGTACCGATCGCATGGCCAAATACAACCAACTCATCCGCATCGAAGAGTTGCTGGGTCAAAGCGCCGTGTATCCGAAAGGGAAGGTGAAGTTTTTAAAATAGAGTGAAGGAGGGAGGATGACGGATGTTGGATGACGGATGTTGGATGACAGATGACGGATGACAGAAGTTAGTTAATTTTACACTGTCAACGGTCATCCAACAACCAACATTCAACATCCTCCCTCCGTCATCTGTCATCCGTCATCCGTCATCTGTCATCCGTCATCCGTCATCCGTCATCTGTCATCCGTCCTCTGTCCTCCAACCAGCAACACCCAAACCCCAACCATATGAAGCTCCTATCCCGCCTGCCATCCTGGCTCCGCAATAAATACTTTATCGCCACGGCGGTATTGGCTGCTACCCTGTTGTTCTTTGATAAGAACGACCTGTTCACCCAACGAAGCCGAACCAAAGAGCTTCAAATGCTCGAAAAATCCAAGGCACACTACCAGGCCGAAATCGCCAAAGAGCAAAAAGAACTCGACCTGCTCAAAAATGATTCCACCACCGTTGAACGCTATGCCAGGGAAAAATACCTGATGAAGAAGGATAATGAGGATGTTTATGTGGTACCCGAGAAGGCTAAAAATAAATAGCCAATAGCTAATTGCTATTGACTATTCGTTTTTAAATAATTAATAATCAATACTTTAAGATTTGGCTTCGGTTCTCCAACAATAATACTACCTTATCAGGCGTTAGTACACCGGACACTTTCTGAATTTCGACTTTCTTATTTTAGGACATCAAAGGTTTGCCCATGAGCAATTTTACCCCAGAAGATCTATTAATGTATTTGTACAAGGAAACGTCACCTGATCAATCAGCCGCTATTGACGAGGCATTAAAAAGCGATTGGACACTACGCGAAAAGCTGAATGTATTAAGGGCTTCGATGCAAAGACTGGATACCATTTCGGCATCCCCCCGCACTGAAGTCGTTTTAAACATCCTGAATTACGCTCGTCTTGTTGGCGCTGAAGAGGTGAAGTAACAAATTCCTTCTATCCAATTTTTTCAAGCATCCGCCTGCGGCGGATGCTTTTTATTTTTACCCATCGCCCAGCCCTGATTAAATTGCAGCATGACCCGCAAAGAACGATTTCAATTCGTCATCGACTATTTCTCCACGCATGTGCCCGAGGCCGAAACCGAATTGATCTATGACAACCCCTATCAATTACTCGTCGCCGTCATCCTTTCTGCCCAATGCACCGATAAACGGGTCAACCTGACCACGCCCGCCTTATTTGAAGCTTATCCCGATCCACACACCCTTGCCGGAGCAAGTGTGGAAGAACTGTTTCCCTATATCCGAAGCATTTCCTATCCAAATAATAAGACCAAACACCTGATCGGTATGGCCCAAAAATTAATGCAGGAATTCAACGGGCAGGTTCCCCTGACAGTTGATGATTTGGTCAAATTACCTGGGGTCGGAAGAAAAACCGCCAATGTCATTACTTCCGTGATCGACAAACAACCCAATATGGCGGTGGATACCCATGTATTCCGTGTCAGCAGACGAATCGGCCTCGTACCACAAACCGCATCCACCCCCCTGGCCGTAGAAAAAGAATTGATCAAACACATTCCCAAAGAACTCATTCATAAAGCCCACCATTGGCTTATTCTGCATGGGCGGTATGTATGCATTGCCCGCACACCCAGGTGTGAGCAGTGTGGATTGCAGTCGGCTTGCCGGTATTTTCAGGGAAGGAAGTGATGGGGGGATGTTGGAGGACAGAGGACCGATGACAGTTGACGGATGACAGATGACTGTATTAGACGGACGGACCCCCGACTCCGGACCTCTGTCATCCGTCAACTGTCCTCCGTCATCTGTCCTCCAACCTCCTCTCTCCCCTCCTCCCCCCACGTAAAATCCCTTAGAAAATACGCTCATCGCGCACTTTTAGCACAATCCTTGCTAATAAGCCATGAATCGCTGCTATGAACCTCCAACCGCTGAAAACCACAACCCGTATCCTGTTTTGCTGTGCCCTTATATTGGGTTGGCAAAATCTGTTTGCCCAATTACCTCCCCTTCAATGGGCGAATAAATACGGGGGTTCCACTGTTGATATTCCATTTGTTATAAAAATGACCAGTGATGGTGGCACCATCGTGGCGGGTTATACCGATTCAAAGGATGGTCATGTTACCAATCTGGCTTCCCGTGATTATTGGGACCTATGGGTCGCCAAACTCGACCGCTGTGGAAATATCGAATGGCAAAGGGCCTGGGGTGGTAGCGGCTATGAATCAGCCCGTGATATTGAACAAACCGCCGATGGCGGTTATATTGTTTTAGGGGAAACCAACTCCACCGATGGCGGAGTAGTTGCCGGGTATGGAGGCACCAAAGATATCTGGCTCCTGAAACTTGATGCCACGGGCAACCTGCAATGGCAAAAAAGATATGGTGGCTCCGGTTTGGATATCGGTAACCACCTGCAAATACTGAATGATGGCTCTTTTCTCATTGCCGCTTCTTCCTCATCCAATAATGGAGACATCACCGGAAACCATGGCACCGGAGGTTATACAGACGGGGTCATCATGCGCATCAATGCATCGGGAGGCATGGTATGGAGCAAATGTTTTGGTGGTACAAAAAATGAAGAACTGCTCGACTTTGAGATCATCAATAACCGTATCTACCTGTCGGGATATGCCAACTCCACTGACGGAGATATTCCCCCCAGTCAGAAAAACTATGACGTATGGCTTCTGGCCATTGACCTCAACGGAAATAAAATTTACAGCAAAGTATACGGTGGTGCCCAAAATGATGTGGCCTATGCCATGAGTCTTGCTACCGATGGTTCTCTTACACTCGCAGGCTATACCACCTCGAATGACGGAGATGTAAGTGGCGCCAAAGGCAGTCAGGATTATTGGGTAGTGAATATTGGCACCAATGGCACGCTTAACTGGCAAAAAGTATTAGGCGGTTCTGATGCAGAATATGCCAACGCCCTACTGACCGATACCGATGGTGGATACCTGATCGGCGGGATCTCTTATTCCAACGATGGCGATGTAACAGGCGCACTTGGTGAGGGAGATTATTGGGTGGTAAAACTCGATGCCACCGGCAATATGCTTTGGACCGAGAACCGCGGTGGTACTACCAATGACCACCTTCGTTTTATGGTCTATAACCCTTTGCAGGATGAATATTATCTGGCGGGTGATTCCGATTCATACGATGGTGATTTCATCGACGGTCAGGGCGAAACTGATTTTGCGGTGCTTAAATTCAAGAGACCTATGCGGGATACCACAGACTCCGTGGTGTGTAACCTCGCCAACTTTGTTTCTCCCCTCGACACTTTATTTGATGCCTGTGGATATGACTCCGTCTATTTGAGTTATCGTCCGGTATTACTAACCAGTCCTTTTGAATTATTGAAAAAAAGAGATACCATTTTCGCCGGAGAATCCATCACCCTTCCTTCTGCCGGAAATGGGACCATCAGCTGGGATCCAAACCCCACCCTCAGTTGTACTACTTGTCCAAACCCGATAGCCACCCCCACAGTAACCACGGTTTACCGTGCAAATAATTCACTGGCACAGGATTGTAGCGTAAGCGATCAGTTCACGGTGGTGGTACTCAACGAGGCGGTTGTGCATATTCCTACAGCGTTTACACCCAATGGAGATGGGAAGAATGATTTCTTTGGCCCCATCGGTAAAGTACCCGAAGGCTACTCGATGCAGGTCTATAATCGAAATGGAGAACTGGTTTTCAAAAGCCAGTCATTATACGACCGCTGGGATGGCGTGTTTCGTGGGAAGCCCCAACCCGTTGGCGTATTTATCTATTATGTAAAATACCTGGACCTGCAGAATAAGATGCACCAGGAAAAAGGAACCCTGGTATTGATCCGATAACACATCAAAGGAAAAACTAACCACATGGACAGAAGAGCATTTCTCACCGCGGCACGCAAAAAGGTAAGCACCAAAAAGGAACCGGTCCGTTCATTCGAGGAACGCGTGGACAGTGACCTGACGCCTTATGCGGGTGCCTGGACCAGACAGGAAGTGGCCCACCTGCTTAAACGCACCATGTTTGGTGCGACCAAAGCGGATATCGACCATTTCCTGACGCTTACGCCCAGTCAGGCTATCGATGAACTGCTGAATAATATTCCGGTGGTATCCCCTCCGGTCCGTGATTATGGGTTGATTGCCGATGACGACGGTGTATTGCATGATGATGTAGGCGTGCCTCAGGGCCAGACCTGGGTAAATGATTTCAATACCACAAGTTTTTCTGAGATACGTGGTTCGATCAACCGCCTCCGTGTGGAAAGCCTGCGCAAATGGTGGTCGGGTCTCATCATCAACCAGAACAGAAGTATCTGGGAAAAGATGGTCCTTTTCTGGCATCACCATTTCTCGGTGCAGGTAGAGGAAGTAGACAATGCCACCATGATGTGGAGACACCACAACCTCCTTCGAAGCAATGCCCTGGGCAATGTAAAACAACTGGTAAAGGATGTGACCATTGATCCGGCCATGTTGATCCACCTGAATGGTTATCTCAATACCCGTCTCGCTCCCGATGAGAACTATGCACGCGAATTACAGGAACTCTTTAGTGTTGGAAAAGGGCCTGGTTCGGAATATACAGAGAACGATGTGATCGCGGCAGCCCGGGTGCTGACCGGATGGCGGATCAATAGCAATACATATACCTCGTATCTGGATGCCAGCAGCCATGATACAGGCTCCAAGTCCTTCTCTGCCTTTTACAATAACACTACTATTTCCAATACAGGCGAAACAGAAGTGGACGCTTTGGTGGATATGATCTTCAATACAACCGAATCGGCGCGTTTTATTTGCCGTAAACTTTATACCTGGTTTGTATACTACCAGATCGATGAGCAGACTGAAACAGATGTGATCGAACCCCTGGCCCAATTGCTGATTTCCAGCAACTATGAGGTAAAACCCGTTTTATCTGCCCTGTTGAAGAGCGAACATTTCTTTGACCCGCTCAACCAGGCTTGTTATATCAAGAGCCCGCTGGATATGATCGCCGGTACGCTTCGCGAATTCAGCGTGCCCTTCCCGGTATATACCAACTATGCAACAGGCTATCCCCTGTTCTATTCGATCTATCAGCGTGCCGCTGAAATGCAGCAGACCCTGTTTCAACCACCGGATGTTTCGGGCTGGCAGGCCTATTATCAGGATCCCATGTATTACGAGATCTGGGTAAACAGTAACTCGCTGCCCAAACGGGCCGACTTTACCGATGCCCTGGTAGCGGATGATGTGATCGATTGCCGGGCATTTGCGGCTTATTCTTCGAACCCCGCCGATCCCAATCAATTGATCGATGATATCACGGCCTTGTTATTACGGTATCCCTTATCGGCCAATTCAAAGACCTATGTAAAGAATAATTTTCTGATCAATAATTCAGGCAATGATGCTACCTGGACCAATGCCTGGAACAGCAATAATAACGCGGTCATCAATCCGGCATTAAAAGATATGTTCCGTTTTCTGATGAACCTGCCTGAATTTCATTTAATCTGATAAAGCCCCATAACCCTATTTAAAAAACCGAAAGAGTCAGCCCATGAACCGTAGAAACTTCCTGAGAAATAGTGTCCCGGCAGCCGTTACACTCCCCACGTTCCTGAACGGGTTTTCCTTTACCGCTTTTGGATCGGCGGCGGATAATTCCCTTTCCCGGTTATTGGGTGGCGAGGCCGCCAACGACCATGTATTGGTATTGATCCAACTGGCCGGAGGTAATGATGGCATCAACATGGTGATCCCATTGGATGTCTACGCAAACTATTATAATGCACGGACCAATATCGCCATCCCCCAAAGTAAAGTGCTGCGGTTGGATGGAACCGATCGCTCGGGTTTGCACCCGGCAATGACCGATCTGCAGAATATGTTCAACGATGGCAAACTCAACGTGGTGCAGTCTGTAGGATATGAAAACCAGGATTTCTCGCATTTCCGTTCAACCGATATCTGGATGAGTGGAGATGCCACCCGCAACCGGTTAGACCGTGTAAAGACCGGTTGGCTGGGGCGTTATTTGGAAAATGAATATCCCGGCTATCCCGATGCCTATCCCAATACCGATATGCCCGATCCGCTGGCGATCCAGATCAGCAACGTGCCTACCTTAAAGGTGCAAGGGCCGATCCTTTCCATGGGATTAAGCATTACCGATCCGGAGAAACTCTACACCTTTGTCAATCCCTTTAGTGATTATCCCCTGACAGCACCCGCCGCGAATAAAGAACTGCGGTATGTAAGGATCATCTCGGAAAAAACAAAGATCTACTCGGATATCATCCGCGCCGCTTATCAAAGGGCCAATAACCTGGCTACTTATCCAGATAACAGTCTTGCCCACCAGTTGCAGATCGTTGCCCGGTTGATCAAAGGTGGATTGAAAACCAAAGTCTATACCGTCTCCATCGGCGGATTTGATACACATAAAAAACAGGTTAACGCGAGTGATACCACAACCGGTAATCACGCCAACCTGATGAAGCAGATATCGACCGGCATCAGCGCCTTTCAACGTGACCTTGAACTGATGGGAGAAGATGACCGTGTAATGGGAATGACCTTCTCTGAATTTGGTCGCCGGATAAAATCAAATGCAAGCCTGGGCACAGACCATGGTGCCGCTGCCCCACTATTCCTCTTTGGTAAACACGTGAAAAAAGGAGTGTTGGGAAACAGCCCCGACATCCCTTCGGATATCCAGGTAGTGAATAATATCCCTTATCAATATGATTTCAGGAGTGTATATGCATCCGTGCTGGAAAGATGGTTCTGTGTACAACAACCATTGATCGATTCCATCCTGCTGAGAAATTATCAGTCACTTCCGCTGATCAAAGGTGGACCTTGCGGACTCCCGGATGATATTGATGATACCAATAACCAATCAAACAACCTGATCCTGAAACTCTGGCCAAATCCATATACGGTTAATGCCACCCTACAGTTCTCTACTGAAGGCGGACATACCCTTATCCAGCAAATGAATGCACTGGGACAGGTGGTGCGGGTACATACCAACCAGGATTATGCAGCGGGTACGTATAATGTGGATATTTATGGAGATGGTTTGCCGGCAGGTGTGTACTTCATCCGCTTGCAGAATAAATCACTGCAGAAAGTGATCAGTGTAGTGAAGACCTCGCAGGATTAGGAAATAAGAACTGAGAAATAATAAAAATAAAATAAGGAATCAGGAAGTGGGGTAAGTATCTCCAGCGTCCTGATTCCTTATTTTTATTCTCTTATTCCTTGTTTTTACAAGTACTTCCGTATTTCCTCCACCAATTCCGCCTTCATGATCGGCACACCGGTGATCTTATTATATCCAACCGCATCTATCAGAAATACATCGCGGATGATCTTGATGAGTTGTCCGTTGTTGATCTCAGGGATCAGCACCTTGTCATAATTCTTAAGAATATCGCCCAGGTTTCTGGGAAAGGGCCGTACATACCGCAGGTGGGCATGCGCCACGGCATGGCCTTCATCCACCAGTTCAGAAACGGCGGTCTTGATCGCTCCATAGGTAGAACCCCAACCCAAAACCAACACTTTTCCTTTTGAAGGTCCATTGTCGATCTTTTGTTCGGGGATATAGTCAGCGAGCATGTCTACTTTGGCCTGACGGGTCTTCACCATATGCTGGTGGTTGTCGGGGTCATAACTCACATTACCCGTAATATCTTGTTTTTCGAGTCCGCCGATCCGGTGTTCCAGACCCGGTGTACCCGGAATGGCCCAGGGGCGTGTCAGTTTCTCATCCCGTTTGTAGGGTTGATACTTGATCTCGCCTTCATCCAATCCGGTTTTGAATTTTACCGTGATCGTTGGCAGATCAGCGCTTACCGGGAACTTCCAGGGCTCTGCACCATTCGCGATATAACCATCACTCAGCAACATCACCGGTGTCATGTGCTGAACAGAAAGACGGGCTGCTTCATAAGCAACTTCAAAACAATCGGCAGGTGTGGAGGCAGAGATGATCGGCATGGGACATTCACCATTCCGGCCATAATAAGCCTGCATCAGGTCACTCTGCTCGGTCTTTGTAGGCAAACCGGTCGAAGGTCCACCCCTTTGAATATTCACGATCACCAGGGGAATCTCCAGCATAACAGCCAATCCGATGGCTTCGCCTTTCAAAGCAATACCGGGACCCGAAGAGGTTGTCACGGCCAGGCTTCCTCCATAACTGGCACCAATGGCCGAAGCGATCGCGGCGATCTCATCTTCTGCCTGAAAAGTGCGTACCCCAAAATTCTTATGTTTCGAAAGTTCGTGTAAGATATCGGAGGCCGGTGTAATCGGATAAGATCCGAGGAAAAGAGGCAGTCCACTTTTCTGGGCAGCGGCTACAAGACCATATGACAAAGCCTGGTTCCCCATCACCGAACGATAGGTACCTGATTCCATCTTGGCCTTCTCCACACGGTAGGTGGTGGTAAATGTCTCGGTGGTATCACCGTAATTATATCCGGCACGTAATACTTTGATGTTGCTGTCCAGGATATCTGGTTTCTTACCAAATTTTTCCGTCAGGAATTGTTCCGTGTTCTCCAGGGAGCGTCCGTACATCCAATACAAAAACCCGAGCACGAACATATTCTTGGCCCGGTCCTTTTCCTTCATCCCCATGGTCATTTCACTCAGGGACTCGCGGGTCAATTTGGTCACATCGATCTTGATGACCTCATAATTCCCCAGGCTGCCATCTTCCAATGGGTTTACCCCATCCGGATAGTTCGCCAGGCGCAGGTTCTTGGTATCAAAGCCATCAGTATTGGCGATGATCTTTCCCCCCTTTTTTAAAACAGCCAGATTTGTTTTGAGTGCAGCGGCATTCATGGCCACCAGCACATCGCACATATCACCAGGGGTGAACACGGGTTTACTGGAAAAACGCAATTGGAAACCACTCACACCAGGGATCGTTCCCTGTGGGGCGCGGATTTCCGCAGGGAAATCCGGAAAGGTTGCCAAATCGATACCTAAGAGGGCTGTATTGTTGGTAAATTGACTGCCGGTAAGCTGCATTCCATCACCACTGTCTCCTGCAAACTTGATCACCACATCTTCTACCACCTGAACTTGTCTGGCCATATCGGTTAAACTTCTGTTTTTTGATTTTTAAGCAATCGAATAATCCGCATATTTAGTAAAATTCGTGCAAATTGAAGATGATTCCCTGCACAAATTTCGCTGACTTCTTTTTGTTCCTACCTGGTTATGGCTGGTTTCCCAAAATAGGGATGCAGCACGGCCGGTAATGAAATGGCGTCCGGCCCCTGGTTATTCTCCAGTAAACAGGCCACGATCCGGGGCAGGGCCAGGGAACTTCCATTGAGTGAATGGGCCATTTGGGTCTTTCCGTTTCCATCCTTGAAACGGATCTTCATCCGGTTGGTCTGAAAGGACTCGAAATTGCTCACCGAACTCACTTCCAGCCATTTCCCCTGGGCTGCGCTATATACCTCAAAGTCATAGGTCAAAGCCGAGGCAAAACTCATATCCCCGCCGCAAAGTTTCAGGATGCGGTAAGGGAGTTCGAGGGTGTTCAATAACCGCTCCACATGCTCGACCATCTGTTCCAAAACGGCATAACTCGTATCGGGGTGCACCAGTTGAACGATCTCCACCTTGTCAAACTGGTGGACCCTGTTCAGCCCCCGTACATCGGAACCAAAGCTACCCGCTTCCCTACGGAAACAGGGGGAATAAGCGGTCATGCGTATCGGTAGGTCTGCTTCTTTCAGTATCTCGCCGCGGTAAATATTGGTCACCGGTACCTCGGCCGTAGG
This sequence comes from Chitinophagaceae bacterium, assembly GCA_033762195.1. Lineage (GTDB taxonomy): Bacteria > Bacteroidota > Bacteroidia > Chitinophagales > Chitinophagaceae > SpSt-398. The sequence continues at coordinate 35,638 of JANRLV010000058.1, forward strand.
GATCATGTAAAAATTATCGGCGGGCATATAATACATCTGCCCTTCCTTATCCGGCAATTGCCCGGTACCATAGGCGGTATCCTGGTTTACCATCAACGGGGGCAGGTATTCGGTATAGCCTGCGGTTGTATTAAAATCAAGGAAATAAGAGATCAACGCCCTTTCCAGTTTGGCCCCCTGGCCTTTAAATAGGGGGAAACCACTCCCGGTAATCTTGGCCCCGGTTTCAAAATCAACAATATCGTACTGCTTGATCAACTCCCAATGGGGCAGCGCACCGGCAGGCAACTCCGGTTTTTTGCCACCTTCCCGAACCGTGATATTGTCGGCGGCAGAATGACCGGCCTGCACTTTTTCCGAAGGGAGATTGGGCAATTTGACCAGTTCGGTCTCCAGCGTCTTTTCTACCTGGGCCAGTTGCTCAGACAAAGGCTGTAGCACCGCCTTGAGGTCGGCCACTTCTTTTTTCTTTCCTTCCGCCTCTTCTTTTTGGCCTTTGCCCATCAGCATTCCGATCTCTTTCGAAGCGGCATTTACCCGGGCCTGGGTGGTGTCAAATTCCAACTGGAGTTTCTTCCGCTCCTCATCCAGGCGCAATACTTCGTCAACCACGGACAGCTCCTTGAAATTCTTTATCGTAAGACGTTCTTTGACCAGGGCTGTTTGCTGACGTATAAAAGGAACCTGTAACATGGAGCGAAAATTTGCGCAAAGATAGTTGAATCCCCAGACAGAAATTCCCGCCATAATCAATGAAATCTATCTTCCTTTGCATGTACTAAGAAAACTATTTTCACCGTATGACAACATTTCAAGATGACCTGCAAACGCGTTGGTGGACCCTCGAAGCCCAATTGGTAGAACGGTTTGGGAAAAAACCCGACCTGGAAACCATCCTGTTCCTGATCGGTATCCAGGAGTTTGGGCAGATAAAAGAAACCTTTACCAAAGAACAAAAACAAGACCTGATGCACGTGGCCGTTTGCAGCCTTTTATCACAAAGCGGCTATTATACCCTGGAAGGAAAGGATCCGGACGGGTGGCCTCATTTCCGCCAGTTGAAACCCATGCCCGAAATGAACGCCAAAGAGCAGGAGGATTTTTTAAAAGACCATATTTTGCTTTACTTGCAAGACCATCAATTCTGACAAGACATGATAAAAAAATGGATCATTGCCCTTGTGGCCGTTTTCTTCACGCTGTCCTTGAATGCACAAAAGGATTCTACCTTAAAAAAGAAGGACAGGAAACGCGATGTATTAATACAAACCACTATGGGTGATATGGTGGTGCGGCTATCGGATTCGACGCCCTTGCACAGGGATAATTTCCTTCGCATGGTTAAGATCGGGTACTTTGATAGTTTATTGTTTCACCGTGTTATCAGGGAATTCATGATCCAGGGTGGCGACCCCGAGAGCAAGCGGGCTGCCAAAGGTCAGCCGCTGGGCAGTGGAGGGCCATCGTTCCGCATTCCTGCGGAATTCAGACCGGGCCTTTTTCATAAGAAAGGCGTCATAGCTGCCGCCCGCAATAATAACCCCGAAAAAGCCAGCAGCCCCAGCCAGTTTTATATAGTTCAGGGAAAAAAATACACAGATGCTGAACTGGATAACCTGGAAAAAACCCGGCTTGAAGGCCGTTCCATTCCATTGGTACAGCGGGAGGTATATAAAACCCTTGGCGGCACCCCACAACTCGATCAAAACTATACCGTGTTTGGGGAAGTGGTAAAAGGATTGGAAGTAGTGGATAAGATCGCTGGTGTTGAAACCAGTAAAGGCCCCGACCGTGATCGTCCGTTGGAAGATGTACGCATCATTCATGCCCAACTGGTCAAACGGAAAAAGAAAGGATAAGAAAATACAGTTTTACCCATCGATTTCTCATATTTGCAATTCAAAAATCACGCGCATGAATATTCCCGCTCAACTTCGCTACACCAAGGACCATGAATGGATCAAACTGGAAGGACAGACCGCTACGATCGGCATTACGGATTTTGCCCAGGGTGAGTTGGGTGATATCGTTTATGTGGAGGTAGAAACCATTGGCAAGGCATTGGCTGCCGGTGAAATTTTTGGAACAGTGGAAGCGGTGAAGACCGTATCCGACCTGTTTCTGCCCGTTGCCGGTACCATCACGGAGCTGAATCCAGCCCTGGCCAATGCCCCGGAACTGGTGAACAGCGACCCCTATGGGGAAGGATGGATGATAAAAATGACCGTAAATAACCCTGCCGACGTCGATGCCCTGCTCGATGCGGCTGGTTATGAGGCAGAAATCGGCTAAAACCAGGAAAAACAAATTTTCGTATATCAAGGCGGACCCGGTCCGCTTTTTTTATATCTTTTACCAACTACTTGAACCAAAAAGGTACATACAGCGAACAGGAGCTGGTGGCATTATTGCGTGAGCAGGATGAGCCGGCCTTTGGTTATCTATACGATAACTATGCTGGTGCCTTGTATGGAGTAATCCTGCAGGTAGTGCATGAAACAGAGACCGCAAACGATGTTTTGCAGGAGGTCTTTGTCAATATCTGGCGCAAGATCCAGTTATACGACCCCTCCAAAGGAAGGCTCTATACCTGGATGCTGAACATAGCCCGGAATGCCGCCATTGACAAGATAAGGTCAAGGGCCTGGCAGGATAGCCGGAGAAACCTGTCATTGCCCGATAATGTGGAAACCATTGCCGCTTCCACCGGACCAAAAACAGACGATGTGGGGCTGAAACGTGTGTTGGGAAAATTGAAAGAGGAACACCGTACCCTGGTGGACCTGTCCTACTTCCAGGGATTTACCCACGAGGAGATCGCCCGAATGCTGGACATGCCCCTGGGAACAGTAAAAACAAGAATACGAAGTGCATTAACACAATTACGAACTCTATTGCAATAAATTGAACCTGCAGGAATACATATCAAGCGGAATCATTGAGAGCTATGTGCTCGGGCTCGCCTCTGAAGAGGAGCGCCAGGAGTTTGAACAGCTTTGCGGCCAACACCCCGAACTCGTTCAGGCCCGCGATGCGTTTGAACGCCAATTGGAGCAGCAGGCACTTGCAAATGCCATTCCTCCCCCCTCTGCCATCAAGGCGAAGGTTTGGGCAGAAACAGGGCTTGAAAACAAAACCAACCTACGCCCCGTGGTGCGTATGAACTGGATGAAGTATGCCGTAGCTGCCAGTCTGGTGCTCCTTGCCGGTAGCTTGTTCTGGAACCTGAACCTTCAAAAGCAAAATCAGGGTATTCAAAATGAACTGGCCTCCGCCCGCGAGGATTTGAACAGCGTCCGCCGCTCCCTCGCCGCCATGGAAGCCGATGCGTCGGTATTGCAAAAACCAGGTATGAAAATGGCCGCCCTCAACGGTATGGACGCCTCACCCGCTTCCTATGCCACTGTTTACTGGGATACTGCCTCAAAAGACGTGTACCTGATGGTGAATAACCTTCCCCAACCCCCCACTGATAAACAATACCAGCTTTGGGCCATCATCAACGGTCAGCCGGTTGACATCGGAGTACTCAGCATGTCGCAAAAACCTTTGCAGCTTTACCGCATGCGTAATACCCAACACGCGCAAGCCTTTGCCATCACCCTGGAAACCATGGGCGGAAGCCCGGTGCCAAAAGGAGAGATGTATGTTATGGGTAAATTATAGTTTCAGGAAAATCAATCTTTCAATCCCGCAAATCCGAAATAGATAAACTTTCGTAATTAATTCGGACCAAATCCTGGTTCGTAGTTGGTAAGGGAGTCTTCATACGGAGGCTCCCTTTTTTGCCTTATCATTGCAGCAAAACAAGCATGCTGAACCGTTTCCCGCCGTTTTTACCTGCCCTGCTCTGGACCATCCTGCTTACGGTACTGCTTTGCCTGCCTGGGGAAAAAATTCCCAGCGGGGGCTTGCTCAATATTCCACACCTCGATAAACCGGTTCATTTAATACTCTTTGGAATCCTCACCATTGCGTGGTGTTATTTTATCTGGAAAAAAAAGACAGACACTCCGGCATCCATCCAAACCTTTTATACGATCAGTTTTCTTTCTTTGGTCTATGGGGTCATTATGGAATTTGTACAAGCGAATTTCATCCCACACCGGTCATTTGATTATTGGGATATTGTGGCGGATGCAATTGGAAGTTTATTGGGCGGATGGTGGAGCACCAGGAAGTATATAAAAAAATAGACCCCTGTGGAAACAGGGGTCGCAACCAAAACTAACTGCTTATGAGAAAATTGACTGCTTTATTGAGAAGTTCTTTATTCTGACTATACTATCTTATAACGCAAATTTACTGCCAATATTTTGAAGGTCGCTGTTAACGAAAGTTTAAAAGCACCTTTTCGAAAATTCACCAAGCATTATTCCGAATGCTATTCCGTACATTTTCACTTCCTACTGACTGTAAACGAAAGATCTACAACTATATAACGTGGAAGAGGCCTGAATGTTGCACCTGCATTTGCTAATAAAATGGTAAGAAAACCACCTGACGCTCCAATGACAATTCACTGAAATACAGGTCTCTTCACTTCATAGATACAAAGAAGAAAAGGAGAATGCAATACCACTTTGTGGTTTATGCACAGGAGAGAGGGCATTGTGCATAAAAAAGGGCCCTTTTTAAGGGGCCCCTATACAAGAAAATCACTACCAATTGTTAGCCTCCGATCAATCCTTTCAGCATATCCATGACGCCACCACCGGATTGACGTTGCTGTAGATTGTCCTGGGAGCGGCTGGTGAATTTAGCGATCATGTCTTGCATATCAACATCGCCATCACCATCGGAATCCATCCCCCCACCGGTGAACCGGCTTACCAATCCGCCGATATCTAATCCTCCACCGCCACCACTCTGCTGTCCACCACCAGAAAGGGAGTTCAGCAAATTACTAAGGTCAAACTGACTGTTGGCAGGATCATTGGTTTTGGAGATCAGCCCATTCAGGGTTTGAGGAATCAGTTGATTGGCCACTTTCCCTGCGGCTTGGGGGCTCATATTGTATTTGCCCACCAGTTTGCTCGTGAAATGGCCGATCATCATCGACACCATTGGATTTTTGAGCAGGGAGGAAACGCCTCCGCCTTGTCCATTGCCCTGAAACATCTGGATGATGCTTTGCACACCACCACCGGCCATTACATTTTGCAAACCGCTGGCCACGGTATTCGTGGCTTCTGCTACCACTTCATTGTTCTTTTCGTTGGGAATGGCCTGATTGTCGATCACAGGCTCCTGGGCATATTCCTTCACCAGGTTAAATAGTTGGTCAAGCATGATTCATGATTTTGATTGCATTCAAGTTAGGTATTTCGACCCAACCGTTGCATGACGAAAAAATTAATTCTCCTGGCGGGTCATCTTCTCTGCATTCTCTGCAAACTGAAGGGCATCTATAAAATCCTGTATATCGCCGTTCATTACAGCATCGAGGTTATAGGAGGTAAAATTGATCCGGTGGTCGGTCACACGACCCTGAGGATAGTTGTAGGTCCGTATCTTGGCGCTTCGGTCACCGGTACTGACAAGACTCTTCCGGTGCCGTGCGATTTCATCTTCTTGTTTCCGTACCTGTTCTTCATACAACTTGGTACGCATCATCTGCATGGCCTTTTCCCGGTTGGCCAACTGTGTTCGTTCAGTTTGGCAAACGACCACGGTTCCAGTTGGCAGGTGGGTGAGCAATACCTTGGTCTCAACCTTGTTCACATTCTGGCCACCCGCACCTCCGCTTCGCGCCGTTTCCATTTTCACATCGCTTTCACGGAGTTCAAAATCCACTTCCTCTGCCTCGGGCATTACCGCTACGGTGGCGGCGGATGTATGTACACGACCACTGGCTTCTGTTTCAGGAACCCGTTGCACCCGGTGTACGCCGCTCTCAAATTTCAGCGTGCCATATACATCATCTCCAATCACTTCCAACTGCACCTCTTTGTATCCTCCCACTGTACCCTCGTTTTCACTCAGAATGGCCGTTTTCCAACCTCTCCCCTCGCAATAGCGGATATACATCCGGAGCAGGTTGCCGGCAAATAGACTGGCTTCATCCCCGCCAGTACCCGCTCTGATCTCCAGGATCGCATTCTTTTCGTCCTGCGGATCCTTGGGTATCAGCATCTGTCTGATCTGCGCTTCCAGTTTACCCTTTCTTTCCTCCAGGTCGGGCATCTCCATCTTGGCCAGATCTCGCAATTCCTCATCATTTCCCCGAAGGGCTTCCTGATAGAAGCTAACATCCTCCAGCATCTTCCGATAATCCATATACGCACCCACGATCTTCTCCAGGCTGCGGTACTCTTTGCTGGTGGAAGCAAACTTACGGCTGTCACCAATGATCGCCGGGTTGGTAAGGGCTACTCCCAACTGATCAAATCGCGCTTTGATGGCTTCCAGTTTATCCAGCATTTTCTTTTTGTTGATTCTTGTTCTTAAAACGAGCCAAAAGCCAATTGCTATTCGCTTTTAGTGCTCAGCCCTTTATCCCTAATTTTGGCTCGCAAAGTTAAATGATTTGACCGCATGGGCTACCAAAAATTCAGTACAGACGAAGTTTTCGACGGCCACCGTTTCCGGGGGTCCGGACAGGTTTTGATCCTGAATGAAAAAGACCAGGTAGAAGCCATCGTTCCACTGGCCGATGCGGGAGAAGATGTTATCCATCATCCGGGTATTCTTGTTCCCGGACTGGTCAACGGGCACTGCCACCTCGAGTTAAGCCATTTAAAGGATGTGATCCCACCCCATACCGGATTGATTGAATTTCTTTGCTCCGTAGTCACCAAACGCGATTTCCCCGCCACCATCATTCAACAACGGATTATCGATGCCGAAAAAGAAATGTGGGATAATGGCATAGCAGCAGTGGGTGATATCGGCAACACCGCCGATACCGCCACCATTAAATCAAATAGCCGGATCTATTGGCAGAATTTCGTCGAAGTACTGGGCTTTACTGATGAAAAAGCGGTACAAAATATGTCCCACTACCAGGCACAAGCCGATGCGCTGATCGCCGCTTGTGCCACCCGCGGTCATCAATGTCGTACCACCCTGGTGCCCCATGCGCCTTACACCATTTCGCCGGAAACGTTCAGGCGGATCAATAAAGCCACGGCCGGTCAAGTGATCTCCTTGCACAACCAGGAACATCCGGCAGAAGATGAACTTTACCGAAGCGGTGGGGGTGAGTACCTGCGGTTGTTTCGGATCTTTGGGATCGAATCCTCCCCTTTCCCCGTTACGGGTATGAGCAGTATCCGTTCCTGTCTGCCTTTCTTTGACCAGGGCCAGACCATTTTCCTCATCCACAATACCTATATGCCCGAGGAAGATATTGTATGGGCGAATGAATATGCCGCAACCCATGGCTTACAATTAGTGTATTGTTTTTGTATCAATGCCAATCTTTACATCGAGAATAAAACACCTCCGATCGATCTTTTTATAAAACACAACTGCCAGATCATACTCGGAACAGATAGCTATAGCAGCAACTGGCAACTCAGCATCGCAAAAGAGATCGCGGCCATTCGAAAGCATTTTCCACATATCCCACTCGAAACCATCCTTGGCTGGGCCACCCTGAACGGCGCAAAAGCACTCCGTTGGGATAATGAGTTAGGAAGTTTTGAAAAGGGGAAAAAACCGGGAGTGGTAGTGCTGGAGTTGGAGAAAGGAGAGTCGAGGAGGGTTGTTTGAGGGCGGAGGGTGGAGGTTGGATGACAGAGGACGGAGGACGGATGACAGATGACGGAGGACGGATGACGGATGACAGATGACGGATGTTGGATGTTGGATGATGGATGATGGAATATTGTTGTTTAACTGCAGGATTTTCGACTCAGAATATCGGTCATCTGTCATCCGTCATCTGTCATCCAACACCCTACATCCTCCCCTTTCCCTATCTTCGTAATCAATCTCACCATTAAAACCCCTGCTATGGAAGAAAACAAACCTCAAGAGGAGCTCTCTGGTCTGGAGAGAACCCTTCACCTTGATTTTCGCAATGAGAATGAGCAGATCTGGCTCACAAACCAGAACTCCCTTCGTATCCTGATCGGGGTATTGGGTATATTACTACCCCTCTTGCTTCCCCTGGTCATTTGGATTGATATCGGGTATTGGAAACCTTTGTATTCCATCAGCCATTATTATTTCACCCGGTCGAGCCCCGTGTTTATCATCATTGTCAGCCTGATGGCGATCTTTTTATTGGTGTACAAAGGCAAGAAACCCATTGATTTCATTCTTTCTTCGCTGGCGGGTGTATTTGCTTTGATCCTGGTGGTGTTTCCGACTGATAGTATCAGTTTTGTTTGCAGCGATCCGGATCACTTGTATTCGCTGGCCATCTACCCTGATAATTCTTTTCGGGCGGTGGTACACTATGTGGGTGCAGCTATATTCTTAGGGAGTCTGGCGGCCATGTCCCTTTTTCTTTTTACCAAATCGGATAAACCACCGCATTTGCGGGGTGTACAAAAGCGGAGACGTAACCGGGTATTTCGTACCTGTGGCGTGATCATGGTGCTCGCTTTATTGGTTATACTGGCCAATCCCCTAAAGATCATCAGCAATGAGGATTTTGAAAAATACCATCTTATGTTCTGGATGGAGACGGTGGCAGTATGGGCCTTTGGGACATCGTGGTTAGTGAAGGCGGAGGTAATTTTAAAAGACAAACCCAAGTCATAAGGCGAAAGGATCCGGGATTATTTGGCTTGTTGTTCCATAAACGACAACCGGTCCCAATACCCTCGTTGAAAGACGATCTGGTCGTTTTCTATCCAAAAGAATCCACAGCCCCGTAGTCCCTTCGGATCGCGCCATTCGAGGATACCGACATTGCCGTCTTCAAAGATGTTTTCGACGATACAAACCATTTCGTATTTGGAGAATTCTTCGCGGAACATTTCGCGTATCCTTTCCCGCCCTTCAAATTTGCCGGAAGCGATCTGGTGGTTGACACAATTTTCATGATATAACCCGGCCAGGCCATCGGCATCGTATTGGTTGAAAAGTTCAACCCATCGTTGGAGAAGTTGTTTGGGCGTCAAGGCGGTTGGGATTTGGCTATTAGCTATGGTATTTTGGAAGTAATTTAATTTTTTTATAGAAAATTAAAAAATCGAAATTAACATCCAACATCCCATCACTGATTAATCAAATTGATCAGCCCTGCCGCATTTCGCACATTGAGTTTTTTAAACAGGTTGTGGCGGTGGACTTCCACTGTTCGTAGGGAGATAAAGAGGCGCTCGGAGATCTCTTTGGAGGTGAGGCCTTCTTTGATCATTTGTGCTATCTCGAGTTCGCGACGGGTAAGTGAGTTGATATCAGGTTCGGCTTCTTCATTCTTGATCACATTGCCGATGATCTGTTCCTTGATATCGGCACTGATAAATGTATCGCCATTCTTCACCGATTCAATCGCAGTGATCATCTCGTCATAGGTTGACGTTTTGGAAACATATCCTCTGGCGCCATTCTGTAAAATGTTTTTTACCATGGCGATATTCGTGTGCATGGAAACCGACAACACTTTTACCGCGGGCATGAGAGCCTTGATTTGTTTTAAAAGAGGAACACCCGATAAACCGGGCATACTGATATCGAGAAGAATGATATGGGGATATAGATTTTTGATCTCGGCCAGGGCGGTTTCTCCATCAAAGGCTTTTCCTACGATCTCGTAGCGAGGATCTGCACTCAGCAGGGTGGTCCACATGTCGATCACCATCTTGTGGTCATCTACAAAGTATAATCTTGTCTTTCCCATACAGGTTTATTCTTACTAAGGATATTGAACCGAAAACAGGGCATAAGTGTTTACCCGTAAATAAAAAATTTATTCCGGCATTCATTTAAACGACTGAAACAGAATGATTATTTTATCGTCCTCATAAGAAATACCCTATCCTATATGCCTCTGGAACGCGAAACCTCACCCATGTCAGAATATAACGACTTCATCGATTTGAGCTACCTGCAAAGGATCGGGAAAAATGACCCCCGATTCATCCTTCAAATGCTGCAGTCATTTGCGAGTACCAACCAATTGATCCGGGAAGGCCTATCATCGGCGCTAAAGGACAGGGACCATCAGGCTTTGGCGGAAGAATTGCACAAACTCGTTTTTGCCCTGGGTGTCATTGGAGCCAAGCATGCACTGACGCAGGTGCGTGGGTTGGAGGAAAGGGTAAAGAACAGAGAGATCGACCATCAGGAACTGAAAAAGGCCTGTATCCAACTTGACCAGGCGCTCGAGCTGCTTTCGCAGGAAGCCCATACACGGAGCAATGAACTCAATGAACTAATCTAACTACGTAGTAACACTTAGTTTTTATCTAGTGTTTCCGGCTCATTTCCTATGGAATATGTGATTAATCCTTGCTTTGGACGGACCCTTCTATTTTCTTTACACCCGCAATTTTATCCATCCCTGTTGAGATTCCCCATCTGATCCACTACCTTTTGAAATAACCGTTTTTTTATTCATTCAAAAAACGAGTTATGAAAAAGTTTTTACCCATGATTACGCTGCTCTTTGGCAGTTATCTCTCTTCTGCGCAGGGACTTGTCCTTAGCGAAAATTTTGGTGGTTATACCTCCGGCGACATCAATGGCCAGGGAGGTTGGACCGTAACCAGTACCACCACCCAGGTGCAAGTGGCCAATGTAGCCCCTTATCTGGCCTATCCCGGTTATGTTAGCGGCACCCAGTATGTAAACATTTCGGCAACGACCTCGCGCTATGCCCGCAAAAACTTCATCACGAATATTCCATTGAATGCCAGCTCAGTGGTGTATATGAGTTTTGTGGTACGCATAGCCAGTACACCTAATTCAAATGAGGAAAGGGTGGTAGTTTTAAAAGACGAGGCCGGTAGTGATGTGCTCCGTTTTTTTGTTGACCGCGGCGGTGCTAACAGCCGGGTGCGTTTTGGTATCGGTACAGCCAATGAAGGGGCTGTTTATACGCCGACAGGAGCAACCAGCGAATACGCTGTAAATACCAACTACCTGATCGTTATCCGGTATGACATTGATGCTTCAGCAACAACACGCGATGATATCTACATGTGGGTCAACCCATCACTGGCTTCGGAACCTACCACAGCCAGCGCGAATGTGTCCAATGCCAATGTAAACCTTGGGTACACATTTGGCACAACCAATGACATTTCCCAACTGGAGATTCCCAAGCGTAGCAATACCCCAACTGGTTCGCTGGATGCCTTTAAGATCGCCTATGGATCGGGAAATGGAAGCACGGCTTTGAACGCCGCTGCCGCCTGGTCAGATCTTTCCCCTGCCGGTATTGCTTTGCCTGTAAGCTTTGGTGATATACGTGGAAGTATCAAAGGAAATATTGTGAAGATCGACTGGACCATTCTTACCGAAGTGAATGTGAAACATTATGCGGTGGAAAGAAGTGTGAATGGAAAAGATTTTGAGGAGATTGGTACAGTAGCAGCTACAAAAAAATCGGCCTATTCGCTTACCGATATTTCGCCTGCACAAGGCGCCAATTACTATCGTATCCGCAACCTGGATATAGACGGAAGCAGCAGCATTAGCAATGTGGTTAAAGTGGTATTTGGTAAGAAGGTGGCCAGTCTGACCTTGTTCCCCAACCCTGTATCTGGTGACCATGTATCAGTTTTAACACCTGATCTGGCCAAAGGCATGTACACTATCCGTATGCTGGATCAGCAGGGTGCTCAGCTTTCGCGGACTACTTTGATTCATGACGGTGGTTCACTCAGTCAGACTATTCGTGTGCCTGAGGCAATAAAAGGGGGCATGTACACCCTGGAGATCAGCGACGGACTGGAGGTACGTATCTACAAACAATTCATCTTAGTACGATAAGGTTTCATAGCTCCGGATATTCCTCATGACAAGCCATTCTGTTTGAACAAGCAGAGCATGGACCCCGCCGAAGGCGGGGTTTTTTGTTTTATAAAGTGAATCAATTCCTGTCCATTCGTCTTTTTCACAAAAAATTATACGATTCACCTGATTTTAGTCATACCATAGGTGAATGGATGGGCCTAAGTTTATAAGGTGAAAAGGTTTGTAACCATACTTTTATTGGGTCTGTTGATTTCCTTGCAAACACCTGTCGGGCAATTTTTTAAGATTCCCCTGCTCATCGAGCATTTCTTAAAGCACAATGAAGCAAATGGCCTTTCATTTATGGGGTTCCTGGCAGAACATTACGCTTCCGGGCATATGGATGCAGACCTGGATGAGGATGAGCAATTGCCTTTCAAACAGATCATATTATTTAGCATCGGATTTGCCCTTGTAAGCCCGGTAATTCAATCCGGGTTTTCTGTGGTTTTACGAAAGCCAGAAAAGATCATTTTCCACAAGAACTATAATCCACGCAGGCATCTGGCCGGTATTTTCCATCCTCCACGCGGCTACTCTTTCTAGTTTTTGGGCCATTTATTCCATTTAATTTTTTAAAAAATATTTTATGTCTAGTGTACAATTGCACCTGGCGTTGACCCATGTGCCTGTAGTTTTATCATTCATTGCCTTTATAATATTGCTTGTTTCTTTTATTATTAAGAATGAAACAGTGGCAAAGGTTTCCTATTTCCTGTTAGTGTTTGCTGGTATATCAGCGATCCCTGTCTTTCTTACCGGAGAAGGCGCGGAGGAAGCGGTGGAAAACCTGCCCGGTGTGTCTGAAGCCATAATTGAAAAACACGAAGGGCTGGCCAAATTTGCGTTGATCGCGATCTCTGCTTCGGGTTTGGTATCCCTGGTCGTATTGTTCTTAAGCAAACAACAGGCTCTCCTACGGCTCGGGAAGATTGTCATTTTATTATTGGCCATTGCCTCTTCCGCATTGATGCTGCAGACTGCTCATTTGGGAGGGCAGATAAGGCATACCGAAATCCGTTCAGCAGCCGTTGGGCAGAATGCTGAGGGTAATACAGAAAATGGCGGGGCGAAAGAGTCAGGCAACGAAGACGATGATGATTGATTTAATGAAAGGGAAGTTTCCCCAGCGGGCGTCTTATTACCTGACGCCCGCTGTGGGAAACTGACCTATCTGAGCGCGATACCGGAAGGGTATGCATCTGTTGCTCCACTCGTGATCTCAGTGGGAGTTCCGTTTTTGTACACTTTGACCCGGGGGCCTGAACTGAGGTTGCCCGCGACTGCCACATAGATATTTTCTCCGCAAACAGCTATGGCCTTTGCATCGCCATAGGAGGTTGGTTCCAACACATAAGCAACTCCATTTTTCCAGAATTTGGGTCGTTTCATACCGCTAAGCATGCTTTCATCGTTTCCGGCCACATAAACATCACCTTTGTAAACCGTGATGCTATTGGGACGATCGCGAAGGTTGGCTTCCCCGGAATAGGTCGTTTCCACGCCATTGATCCATACCTTCACGCGTTCACCTGTGGACTGCATCTCATACCCTACGACATAGATATCTGTTCCAGACACGGCAATGCCAACTGCATAGCAGTTATTGCTGGAATTACTGAGTGAGGTGGGCACTCCGTTTCTCCATAAACGGGCCACCGAACGACCGCCGATATCCTCACTACCACAAACATACTGGTCAGCGCCAACCATGACAATTCCAGTGGCATTGGCATCGGAGGCTGATCCAGAGGTAAGATTGGTGCCGGATGAGTTTAACCAGGTACGTGCCAGACTCCAGCCTGATGTACCATAGGCAAAGCCGGCCGCATAGATATTACTTCCATTCAGCCATACCCCACGGATCTGACCTCCCTGGCCGAGGTGTGGCAGTGAACTGGAAACACCATTCAACCATACCCTGGGTTCAGATGAAGTGGATGTTTCTTCAATGCCTCCTACCACCACATCGGTGGTGGTAACGAAGACAGAGGTCGCCTCTCCTCCGTTTGCTCCAATGGGAAGCGATGTAGCGGTGCCGTTGATCCAGAGTTTTGGCCGGCTAATATTATCAGTTCCTTTTTCCCTGCCCACAATATAAATGTCGGGTGAATAGGTAAAGTGGTCGCCGGTATCCTTCCCGTGCGAAGTGGTGACGACCACAGCACCCCCTCCGGTGGAGAGGAGCTGCGGGACGGTAACGGTGAGTTGGCTGTCGGTAGCTGCTGTAACGGGTACGGTGATTCCGCCAATGCTCACCGTGTTACTTGAGGCTGTAGAACTAAAATGGGTACCGGTTATCGTGAGACTTGTATTGTATCCACCACTGCTTGGACTGATACCCGTAATAACCGGGGTAAGGTCTGGCGGCGGCGGAGGAGGTGGAAGCGGTTCCGATTTATCCTTTTTACAGGAAAGAAGTACAGAGAGCGATAGTCCCATCAGGACGAGGATTCTTGTCTTTTTCATTTTAATTGGATTTTAGTCCCGTAAAATGAATAAAAACAATTGAACCTTTTCTGGCGGTTTCAGAACTGCCTTTTATGGTTTCATAAGTGAAGAGAAAATCAATAAAACTGTCAACGTTTTTCCAGCAGGTGAAGTACCATATCTTTTTTCCGCTGCGAGACCGGGATAGATTTACCGCCTTCCAGCAGGAGCATGCCGCTATCCGCTTTGCGGTCGTAAAGTTTGATCTTATTGGGATTGACCAAACAGGAGTGGTGTGTGCGAAAAAAGCCATAAGGGCTTAACAATTCCTCATAGGAACGGAGGTTGCGGCTGACAAATATCGGTCCGCCATCAACCAGATGGAATTTGGTATAGGAGCCAGCCGCTTCGCAGTACAGTATATCACTGATCCTGACAAAATATGTTTTGTCAATATCTTTTAATACGATCTGTTTTTCAGCTTCCTTTTCATTTTTTAATTGTCGCATCAACACCTCCAATTGCTGCTGTAGGGTCTGTTGTGTTAATTGCTCGAGGGCCCGGTCAAGACTTTGTGATAATTCGAGCGGGTCAACTGGTTTTAGCAGATAATCGAGCGCGCTGCACCGAAAGGCCTGGATCGCATACTGGTTATGCGCCGTAGTGAATATGAGTTGAAAGGAAGGGTGAGGTAATTTTTCCAGGAGATCAAAACCAGTGCCGTCATCCATTTCCACATCGAGTAGTACAATCGATGGATTCAGTGTCCGGACCATCTCCAACCCCGAAGCCACACCTTCTGCTTCGGCGACCAGAAAACGTCCCTGGTTCCAGTTCTCCACCATCGTGCGCAATACACCGCGTACTTCCGGTTCATTATCAATAAGCAAAATATGCATACTGGTCAGACGTTATTCTTATACAATATAGGTAAATGTATGGTGACCATCACCCCCTGACCACCTGGATTATTGTCGATGCGGAACCCGGCCCGGGATTTCAGTTTGATATTTAATAGATAGATCCGGTCGCGAATGATCTGGCTGGCCCGGCTGATATGATCATTGGTTTCCCTGGGTTCGGATCCTAAGCCTTTGCCATTGTCGACGACCGAAATGGTCAATTCCTTTTTATCCATACCAAAATGAATGGTAAGAACACCTTTATATCCGATCCCTGAAAACCCGTGCTCAATACTGTTTTCTACAAAGGGTTGCAGGATCATGGATGGAATCAACAGATCATCAATGGCCAGAGCAGGGTCGGCCTCCAAGGCATAGGTGAACTTGCCTGGGAAGCGCATGGTCTGTACTTCGAGGTATTCCTGTAGAAAATCAAACTCCTGCTCGATGGTAACATATTCTTTATAGGTACTCTCCAGGGTTTCACGCATGATCTTGCTAAATCGGGAGAGGTTGGTAGCAAGCGCCTGCCCATCCTTTTCCTGTACCGCGAATTTCTGCATAGCACTCAGGGCATTGAAAAAGAAATGTGGATTCATCCGCGCGCGGTTCAGGCGTTGTTCAGTTTCCAGGATATCTTTTTTATGTTTCAGGGATTGTTGTCTCAGGTAAAACGCTATTGCAGTTGCAGCCAATAGCCCTGCTATGGCCAAAAGCAGGTAGAGCTGTTGTTTTTTGTCCAGGTCCTTGATCCTGTTCTCGTTCTGTGATTGATCATATTTTTTTTCCAGCTCGGTTACGATACGGATCTTTTCGGCATTCTGGATGGAGTCGTTCAGGGAGGTAGCCTTTTTGTGATATTCATAGGCCGACTGATAATCTTCCTGTTCTTTAGCGATGGTAGCTGCTAAGGAATAGGTTTCAGACAATAAGGCCTGGTTCCCATTAACCAGTGCATAGCTGATCGCGGAATCAATTTCGTTGCGCGCTGCTGAAATTTTCTTTTGTTCCAGCAAAATATCTGCCTTATCGAAAAAATAGACCCGCATGTCTGCGGTTTGGGCCGGATCGAGATAGGCTTTACCGGAATCAAGGTAAGCAAGGGCTTTATCCAGGTTTCCCTTTTCCCATTCTACTCCCTGAAGGTTGTTATAGGCCAATGCCAATAGGCTGGTAAATCCTTCTTTATTAGAAATTGCGATCGTTAATTGACTGAACAAACCGGAAGAATCCAGGCTCCCCTGCGTATGGGTATCCTGATAATGCCAGAGGTATCGTTTGGATAATTTGGCGTATAGATCCACCTTTTTTGCTGGTTCGCTGATGCGGGGTAAAAGCCTTACCGCCCGACGGGTATACTCTATGCCCTTTACCGCCTGATTGGCATTGTTGAGCAGGTGGGCGATCATGGTGCAGGCATTTGCTTCTTCGTAAGGGTCATTGCCTTTTTCGGCCCATTGAAGCAGGATAAAACTGTATTCCTGTGCTTTGGCAAAATCACCCCGGGTAAAGTAATCTGCGGCTGTTTTTTTGGCGGAGAGGATGCTGTCAACGATTGGGTTCCCGCCTCCCGTCTGGGTGATGGCCAGGAGAGGAAGAAGAGAAAGGGCCCCAAAAAGCAAGGCTTTTCGCATCAAGGGTGTAGTGGTTGATGCAATATACCAATAGATTTTAACAGGGGCCAGGACCGGAACGGTTAAACGGGGCTCCTTTCATAAGTGACCAGAACAAATTGACAACTGAATCGCCGGGGTGGCGGAGGGGGGATAAATCAAACCCGCGACCGAATCCTTAAATTCGGGTACATAAACCAAAAACCATGCGTACGCTCTTTTACCTCCTTCTAGTTGTGCAGACGGCCTGTCAAACCAAAACACCCGGGGAGAAATCCTTATCCTCGTTGCGGTGGATCGACCTGACCTATACCTTTGACAGCACCACTCTTTATTGGCCCAATAACCTCAAGGGATTTCAGCACAGTACGGATGCCGAAGGGCAAACGCCACTGGGGTATTATTATTCTTCCTATTCCATCTGTACACCCGAGCATGGGGGCACTCATTTGGATGCGCCCATTCATTTTGCGGCCGGAAAGTTAACGGCGGATCAATTGCCCCTAAGCAGTTTGACCGGTGTGGCAGTGGTGGTGGATGTTAGTGCACGGGCTTTGACCGACCGGGACTATCTGATTTCGGTAGCTGATATCGAGGCCTGGGAAAAGGAGCATGGGGTGTTGCCTGATCAAACTATTGTATTGTTTCGAACCGGATATGGGAAATTTTATCCCGACCGGGGAAAATATTTTGGTTCACCCAAGGTAGGGCTTGAAGCTATTCCTGAATTACATTTTCCAGGAATAGATCCAGCAACAGCCCAATGGCTGGTGGACAAACGCAAGGTAAAGGCAGTGGGCCTTGATACACCCAGTATTGATTTCGGGCAGTCGAAGGATTTTAAAACACATCAGGTGTTGATGGGAGCCAACAGACCCGCTTTTGAAAATGTGGCCAACCTCGATCAGTTACCTGCCAAAGGAATATATGTAGTGGCTTTGCCCATGAAGATCGGAAAAGGCAGCGGCGGTCCGTTACGGATCATTGCGGGAGTGATGGAGTCTAACTAATGCCTATCCAGCAACAGAGACAATGATTTTTTCATTTCCATTTTGCTAAGCACCCAGCGCTTTCAATGCCTCATATACCAGGAAGGCAGGCCATACGATTGCTTTTAAAAAACCAATCACACCTGATCCAAAACTGGTGGCTTGCATGATGTAATATACTGCTGCACCAATCATACCCAGTCCATACACGGCGTTACAGGAAGTGCCGTGTTTTTTTACGTTTTGTTCCATAGTTGACCTTAACAAGGAGGTTTGATATAGGGGAAAGGTAGGGGGTCGGTTTATTGGGAAGTATGACCTGGGTCAGTTCTGTCACGACCCCGAAGCCCCGGGACACGGAAAACACGAAATTTTTGCTGTGTTGGGAAAAAAAGAAACCCGGCGGGTTCTAAACGACATCCACACCGGGCGCTTGTCAAAAACAAACTTTAAATTATTTAAATGGGCCTGACCTTCCCACTGCCACTGATTTGGGTAATTACCTGGGGTGTTCCGGAGTAAAACACAGAACCACTGCCACTTATATGGGCATCCAGGGTTTGAGACACTTTTAACCGGATATCGCCGCTGCCACTGATATGGGTATCGGCTGTAGTTGCCTGAACACCAACAAAGCTCATGGTGCCACTTCCGCTGATCTGTAATTCTTCATGACCCGCGGTACCTGCATAGATATTCATATCGCCGCTACCACTTATGCGGGCATCGAGGATGCCAGCCACTTGCGTTTCCTGTAGGCTGATATTCCCACTGCCACTTACCTGCAAGGTCAGGTTATTGCTGATATTGTTACCCAACAGGTCCATATTACCAGAACCACTGAGTTTGAGATAATCGGCATAGGGCATGGTAATGTCAACCTTTACCTGCTGGCTGTTTTTTACATAAACCCCATTTTCGTAGTCAATATTCAATACCCCACCGTTGACCTCGGTCTGCAGTACATTCAGGATATTTTGCTGGGCACTTACTTCCACTTTCAACGTGGCCCCGATCCGGATATTTACCTGACCACCAAAGGCCGCGGATACACCGGTAAAGTTGTTTACGGTTCTTGTTTCGGTCACTACCTGACCAGTACCTACTACTTTCTCACAAGAGGAAAAGCTAAGAAGGGCGAGAACGGCCACCAGGGCCACAAATGTCTTTTTCATTTTCAATTCTATTATTGTTGATCAATTTTTTTTATGGTTTTCCATGAGACGGACTTCAAGTATTTTATGTTACATCACTGTGACAGGCGGTATTATTGACTGACCAGCGATCAGAATTCAATTTTATAGTTAAGGATCGGGATCATACCGGTTTGGTACAGGTTCTTGATCTGATTTTCTTCCTTATCAAAATACTGGCTGAACAGGTTCAGGCGATTCGTGATATTCTGTATATCCAGCGATAAGGTACTGGTATGTTTTCTCCGGTTCCACTTTATACTGATCCGCAGGTCGGTACGGAAATAAGCCGGGTTTTGCTGGCTGTAGGCTTGTTTTTCTTTGTACACCGTATAGCCTGCCTGTTGGGAAGCAGCCAGATCAATGGGCGTGGTGCGTAATCCACCCGCTACAATGGTTTTCAGGTTTATTCCCAATGTCTTTTGCTTTCGCTCATTGTAAAAATCCTTACCGGTGATCAGGGTGGTGATGTAGTTGCCGTTGAACCGGGTATTTCGTTCTACGCCATCCAATGCCGTGTATTTGGATTGGTACAATGAATTACTCAGCGTGAGGTAAAAATTATTATGGAGATACCGTTCAATCGAGATCTCAATCCCATAGTTCCGCCCTTTGCCCTGGTTCACCATCGGGTCTGTCACATATTCATATTCAACATTGAGCGAGGAAAGGGTACTGCTATCATGCGCGGCCACGGGTACATCGAATAACTGTTGATAGTACAATTCTGTTTTTATTTGGAGTTTGGCCGCCGGACGAAAACCATAGGATAACACATAGTGATGGGCTTTGGTGAAACCTAAGTTTTTATTTGGCATGTCAACCCCTCCTGTACCTAATGTACGCTCAGCGAAATACACATTTAGTGTTTGTATCTGGCTGTGTAAACCATAGGCCAGTGCCAGGCTGTTTTTATTATTGATATTCCATTTGGCGGAGAGCCTGGGTTCTAAGGCCTCACTTCCGTTGTGTGCCAGATGGAGGTAATGCAATCCGGCCTGCAAACTCAGGTCGTTTGACCATTTGTATTGCCATTGAAAAAAGGCTTGTTGGGTGGAGGTTTGCCCCTTGCTGTTGAGTACAACTTCCAGCGGCTCATCATCATGTGCCGATGATAAACGGTAGAATTGATAGTTAATCTGTTTATTGATAAACCCTGCCCGCAAAAGTAACCTGTTGCTGAATTTATAGTCCAGTTTAGTATTAAACAGGATATTTTTCGTGGTCATTTTTTCAAAGTAGGTCTTACGCAATGACAGATCATCTTCCGTAAAATCTTCATCATAGCTGATGCGGGTTCCGGAAACACCAAAGGCTGAGTTGATCTTTACCTTTTTCCCAACCAGTAAGGAGTGAGTGACACCAGCCATACCGGTATTGGAGACAAAGTCGGCCAGGTAGCGGTCACGACGCGTTTCCCATTTGGAAGAATCCTTTCCGGGATCATAGTACTGATCACTCAACCCGCCAAAACCAAAGACGCTAAAGTTTCCGGCTTTTTTGGTGGGGAGATAGATATTAAAAGACAGGTCCTGGAAGTTCGTCACATTATCATTGGGTAGTACACCTACTTTATTCAGCAGGGTCAGTGTTGAATACCGGTAGTTGATGAGATAGGAACCTTTGTATTTTTTGGAGAAAGGTCCTTCCATCGCTGCATTCAATCCCAGCACTCCAGCCTGTAAGGAGTATTCCCTTTTCTCATCATTTCCTTTGCGCAGTTTGATATCAAATACGCCGCTCAGTGCATTTCCATATTCAGCGGCAAAGGCACCGGTGATGAAGTCGGAATTGGACAGGAGTTGCGAACTCAGAATGGAGATACCACCCCCGCTTAACCCGGGCTGGCTAAAATGGTTGGGGGATGGAATGTCCATGCCTTCCATTCTCCACAAGAGGCCTGTAGGTGAATTACCCCGGATGATGATATTGTTATTGCCGTCGTCATTCGCCATTACACCAGGAAAGGCGGTTGCCATACGCAAAGGATCATTTACTGCGGCGGCATATCGTTGTGTTTCTTCCACCGTAAAGGCCCGGGCACTCACCACACTCATATCATTCAGGGGCCGGTTCTTTTTGCCATTGGCTTTTACAATCACCTCCTCCATGCTCTTGACCTCGGCTTCCAGCGAAATGGTCAGAATGGTTTCTTTTCCCGAGTTGACAGTGATATTGTCCAATACGATTTCTTTAAAACCAGCATAGGTAATCCGAAGGGTGTAATTTCCCGGGGCCAGGTCCTTGAAACGGAAATTTCCCGCTGCATCACTGGTGGTGTTTTGTTTTTCATTCAGGGAAATGGTGGCACCGGAGAGCGGCTCTTTCAGGGCCTGATCGGTTACGGTGCCTCTAAGTTGCTGAAGCTGTTGTGCCTGTACAGAAATGCCGAGGGCCAGGATAAGGGGCAAAATCAAAAATTTCATGTCGTTTGCAATTGGTTATTTGCGGGTATAACAACCAGGTGGGGGTAGACCCCTATGCGTTAACAAGAAATTAAGAAACGTCTCACGTCTCACCTCTCTCGATCAGAAGAAGTTAACTCCCACATTCCACCCCAACCAGCCATTCACAAAGGGCCCAAAGTCGTAGGTCCTGGCATAGGTGGGAATTATGGGATACTTGTATCCGGCGACTCCGGTGGTTTGTTTGGAGAAAAGAACATTCAGTGCGGGGCCTCCATAGATGGAGATGAATTTATTGATCTTGATATTGAGGTTGAGTTGAGCGCGGTTTAGCAAATTGATATTATCCCAGCTACCGGCATAGAGGTATTGGGAGATAACTTCGGGATTGAAGAACAATGTATTCTTTTTATTAAAGGGTATCTCACTTCCCAAACCATATCCAAAGGCAAAGAGTTTATTCTTGTCATCTGATCGCATACCCGCCTGGAGAATGCTGTAAAATTTTGAATTCCCGGTTTTAAAGGCGGCGTTTACATCCGTCATATCATTGGCGGTGATGCTGAGTTTGTGGTAACCTTTGAGTACAATATTGATCAATCCGATGCTATAGCCATCTGAGGAATCGACAATATTGATGAGGCCAAACTGTACCCCTTTTAATCTTTTGGCATAGTTGATCACCCCGGCGATCTGCACTCCGTTCATACTCCGGTTGCTGAAATTGAATACGCCACCAAGTTGTACACCCTTTACAGTATTGCGGGCATAATTGCCTACACCTGCGGCCTGCCAGCCACGAACACTATCATTGACATGGTTGTACACGCCACCCACCTGAAATCCTTTGAAAGCGCCTCTGACATAGTTACTCACTCCGGCAGACTGAAAGCCAAAGGTGGAACCGAGGTTGGCATTGTGCACCCCGGCAAGCTGCATTCCCCTGACCTCGCCACCCACGATATTGAATACACCGGCGCCCTGGAAGAAATAAACGTCTTTTTTATCAATATTAAATATCCCACCGATCTCGATACCCTGTGTACCCGCCGTATAACCACCCAGCACATTCAGCGAGAATTTATTGATGACCTGTGAACTTAGTTTGCCGTGTGAACTTAACCCGGGTATCAGGGAAACCTGGAAGGGTCTTTCCGTAAAAAATTTCTTCAGGTTGAGACTTTGGATCTTTTGACCGGAGGTAAGCAGGAATTTCCCCATACCCGTGCGCTCCACTTTTCCCAGGTCGGCATAAGAGAGCGAATCAGTGGGAATGATCTTAGTGGCCTGCAGCGAATCAGGTATCAGATAATCCAGTGGGGTAACGGTCGTATTTTCCTCGGCATCTGTGGCGGGAACCATGGTGATGGTTACTTCCTGGGTATGCCGGGGCGAAAGTTTGATCATGGTATCGGCATAGAATTCTTTGCTCACATTTAACTCGATCGCTGAGGCCTTGCTGCTTTTAAATCGTATTTTAAAATAACCTTCGTGATTGGTCAAAGCGGCCACCAGAAGTTTTTTCTCATAAACACTCGCATCACGTATGGCAAGACCGTTGTTTTCGTTGTACACAAAACCGGATATGGTAAATATCCGGTCTTCTTTTTCTTCCACCTTTGTCACCATCGTCATCCGGATCGGGGCCTTTTTGATGATGATAAAATTGCCGCTTTCTTTAAACTCATAGGTGTCATTGAATAAAAGCGAGAGGACCTCTTTCACCGATCTATTGGTTATGGATAAATTAACCAGACTGTCTTTATTGATGATGCTGGAATTATAGGAGAAGTAGAAATCGCCTTTATTGCTGATGATCTCGAGGACATTGTCTAACCGCTGGTTTTTAATATTCAGCGATATAGGTTTTGACAGCAACTGGGCCGTACTTACGGTAGCGCTAAAGGCGATAGCCAGGATGATCAAAATAGCTTTGATGGGCTTGTTTGGCCGGTTATGGAGATGGCATTCCATGAAAAATATTATTCGAGGATGATCCTGTTTTCTTCCTTGGTGACCTTGATATCAAAGGTCAGGCTGATAACTTTGAGTACCTGTTCCAGGGATTCATTATTGAATGTAGCGTTCATGGGGAGGTTGCGCAATTCCTCACGTTCGATCACGATATCTGTCTGATAGGCTTGCTTGATCACTTCTACCAGTTTCCAGAGCGGGGTATTGTCACACACAAATTCCTTGCTACGGTAATAATTATAGAGTTTGTCTGAAATTTTTTCTTTTGCAATGGTCCCCCCTGCATTGAAAACGATCTTTTCGCCCGCCCTCAGTTCCACCGACTGGCCCGATGTAGCTACACGTACAATGCCTGTTTCAACTATGATCTCGGTACTTTCTTTTTCTGCTTTGATATTAAAAGAGGTACCTACTACGGTCACCTCAATGCTGTCAACGGAAATGATAAAGGGTTTTTTCTTATCGGGTGTGATATTGAAAAAGGCTTCACCTTTCAGCGCCACTGCTCTTTTATCTCCCTTGAATTTGGAGGGATAGGAGAGTGAAGAGGCTTTGTTCAGGGTGATGATAGAACCGTCAGAGAGGGTATCAATCTTAACTTCATTGCCTGAGTTGAGGGCCAGTTGTTGAACCTGATTTTTATTGACCAGCAAATATCCAATTAACCCGATGCCGGCTATGAGAATTATGGATGCTGCTACCCTGGAGAATACGGATTTCATGGAGAAAACGGATTTCACGGATGGAGATGAAGCTGCCTCATTCGTCTCATTTCTGTAATTCGTGTTCTTCGCGTAATAATTCTCTTTAATCCGATGTTGAAATTTTTGCCATGCTTTATCCTCATCCACTTCGGTTGTAGCGGCCAATGTTTGGGCGGCATCCCAAATGGTTTTGAACTGGTCAAAGTATTGCTGGTTTTCCTTTTTGTCGGATATCCAGGTGGATACTTGCTGGCGTTCTTCGGGTGATGCCTCCTCCAGCAGGTATTTTACCAGCAGTTCATCGGTGATATGGTTGAAATTTGTCTCCAGGATCATTGATTTTTAAGATGGCAAGATCAGGATTAGTAAAATGGTCAGGCAATCGGCCAGATTGGTTCTTAGTATTTTCAGGGCTTTGCCCATTTGGTTTTCTACGGTTTTGATAGAAATATTCAACCGGTCGGCGATCTCTTTATACTTCAGTTCTTCAAAGCGGCTCATTTGAAAAATGGTCCGGCATTGTTCCGGCAGTTCATTCAGGGCGCTGCGCAGGCGGCCTTCCAATTCTTTGGCTATGACCTTTTTAGCTGCGTTATCGCTTTGATTTTTCAGGCTGTAGGCGACTCGGAGTTGATGATCGGACCGCACTTTTTGATGTTTGATATAGTTCAGGCACTCGTGGTAGACAGCTTTGTAGAGGTAGGCTTGAACGCTGCCGGTGAGGTTCAGGTTTTCGGACCGGTCCCAGAGTTTGAAGTAAACCTGTTGTACCATTTCCTCGGACTGGTCATTGTCCTTCAGCATAGTGAAAGCATAGGCATGCAGGTTTTTATAGTATTGTTTAAAAACCTGTTCAAAGGCAGCCGGGTCCTTCCTCATGAGTAGGGAGGCGGTGGTATCCTTTTCCAATTCCATGCTTGCTTGTCTGTAGCCCGTTTCTATTTGTAAAGCGGCCTCCAAAAGTATATTTAATGTATAACAAGCAAGTAACCGTTTACCCCTATTTGGCGGCAAAGATTATTTAGGAATTGATAGTCAGTGATTTCGCAGGGAGAAAATGCGGAGGGAGGGTTATGAGGCCTCGGTCAGCCGGGTAAATTCCGTGCCGCTGAAGAGGCGGCTGCAGGCGAGCTTTTTGGTGCTTTGCCATTCGTCTTTGCGGCCTTCGGCCACAATACGCCAAAAGTTCTTCTTTTTGAGTTCTTCGTAATCGTTAGTGAAGATGAAGACTCCGTTGATCGATTCCCGGTTCTTAAAATGAATGCACAACATTTTATTCTTCCGGTTATTGGCGAGAATGAATTGTTCGATAAGTTCGTTCGTCATATTTTGATTTTAAAGAGCAAGCCTTTTGGAGGCGCTGTGCCGGTAAAGGTAATCAATTCCCCCCGCCTTGAATTGATTATTTATTCGGCCCAATCAGCAGAAAGTTTCTTACCTTTCAATCCACTGCTCTTGAGACGATTACCAACGTTAGCTTTTGCTCCGGCATCAGCCACTTTATCAATCAATAATAATTTAGCACAATGCCTCGCTCTGTGATAACCGGCTCAGGATGCTATATTCCAACACTGACCAGGACCAATCAGGATTTCTCCCAACAACCATTTTATGCCGAAGGGCAGGTTTTGCCCATTCCCTCTGCTGATATCGTCCGGAAATTCCGGATGATCACGGGTATTGAGGAAAGAAGATATGTTACACCAGAACAAATGGCCTCAGGTATTGGGTCACTGGCCGCCAGGAATGCCCTGACGGATAGTGGTGTTGATCCGGAATCCATCGACCAGTTGATCGTGGCGCATAATTTTGGAAATGTCCTTCCCGATACGATTCAGTCTGTGGCGGTGCCGTCACTGGCTTGTATCATCAAACATGAACTGGGAATCCATAATCCCGGGTGTATTGCCTATGATGTGTTGTTTGGATGTCCGGGCTGGCTGCAGGGTGTAATCCAGGCCGATGCATTTTTTAAGGCCGGGATCGCCAAAAAAGCCCTGATCATTGGTACCGAAACGCTTTCGCGGGTGATCGATCCTTTTGACCGGGACAGCATGATCTTTAGTGATGGCGCCGGTGCGGTGGTGCTGGAATATAAGGAGGATAGCCCTTCGCAACAAGGAATTTTATCTGCCAGTGTACAAACCCATTCGCTGGGTGAGGTGGAGTATATCAATATGGGAAGTTCGGCCCAACCCGGAAGTGACCCTCATGTGCGGTATATTAAAATGAAAGGGCGAAAAGTGTATGAGTATGCCCTTTTGCATGTACCGGCGGCGATGAAGGATTGCATTGATAAAAGTGGCGTGGATATCCGCGATATAAAAAAGATATTTATCCATCAGGCCAATGAAAAAATGGATGAGGCCATCATTCAGCGGCTCTATCAATTATACGATATTCCGGTACCGGCCGATGTGATGCCAATGAGTATTAAATGGCTTGGTAACAGTTCGGTGGCAACGATACCCACTTTGTATGACCTGGTACGCAAGGACCAATTAGCCCCTCATTCACTAACGCCAGGCGATGTGATATTATTTGCTTCGGTAGGGGCCGGGATGAATATCAATGCGGTTTGTTACCGGTATTGAGGAGTATTATTTGGCCAACTTCTTTACGTCAACTGCTACCCAGCCACGTTCACCAGCCTGTAATTCATATTGTACTTTGTCATTGGCTTGAACGGCTTCCAGCAGTCCGCTGTTGTGGAAGAAGATCCTTTCTTTGTTTAGGCCATCCAAAATAAACCCAAATCCTTTTTCATCATTGAAGAATTGTACGACACCTGAGCGTGAGTCATCTCTTTCGTTACCGGCGGGGATACCGATCTGGATATCTTCTACATTGATGACCTTTCGGCTTCTGGGATCGGGAGGGGAGTCGGTGATATTGCCATTTTCGTCAACATAGGCCATCATATCTTCCAGGCTTTTGCCTTTTTTCGCATTCAGCTTACGCTCTTCCATCTTATCCTGCTTGTCTTTGCGTTGCTTTTGCTTTTTCTGTTCTTTGTTCTTTTTGTTGAATGTTTCCCTTGATTTTGCCATAGTTCAATTACCGGGTGTTTTTTTAATTAAATATAATTGGATCAACTTGTGGTTTCGATCCAGTTTTTTTTGTTTTGTTTTATCCAGTTGAATACCGAGCGTTCGCTTTTGATATCGGCTGGTAGCTGATGCGCGATCTTGCTTTCCAATTGCCTTACTTCTTTCAGGCTCAGTGCGCCCAATGCCGAATCACAGGCATTGATCAGAAACAGGACCTGGTTACCATTGAAGGGATCGAATACCCTGCGGGAGGGTTCGCCCTGGTACAGGATGCTTGCTGGCTCATCTTCGAGAGCCCACCGATAATGAATGAAGTTCAGATCTTGTTTTGCAAAAGGCATTCTGTGGATTTAGGGATAAAGCCAAAAGCATGGCAGGGAAGTTTATCTCTGCTCATGCCTCGGTTTTCAGGGTACGGATTGTATATCAGGGATGATTGATCAGTTGCTGATTACCAACGACCACCGCCACTACCACCGCGTTGTGTACGGTTTTCTCTTTCACGGGCCACGCTGATAGAGATCGCGCGTCCTTCCAGTTCCTTATTGTTCAGGGCAGCCATTGCCTTGTTGGCGTCGTCATCGGAGGTCATTTCCACAAAACCAAATCCACGGCTCTGACCGGTATCCCGATTGGTGATGATCTTGGCAGAAGTTACTTCGCCAAAAGCGCTGAATAATTTTTTTAGGTCCTCTTCCTGCACATGAAAGCCCAGGTTAGATACATACATGTTCATAAATAAAAATTGATTGATTTAATAAATGTGACAGAAGGACTACAGCAGGAGTAAAGAGGAGGAGAAATTGTTACAGAAACGAAGTGTAAGAATTAAAACTGATCCTGACTAAATGATGGAGAACTTGTGTTCACATATTGAAGGTAGGTCTTTATTTCCAGCTTTTGGACATTGGGGAGGAATTAATTATTACTATTTATTGATTATTAACGTTTTAGTTGGACGTTTGTTGGCTTTTCGTTTGAAATCGCTGATCCATTGTCAAATACTTGTATATAACCAGGAGGTTTTGTTTGACGCGGCGGACATAAAGAAATGGGCGGTGCAGCGGGTTGTGGTATGGGGTAGACTCACGGTCATATATGACCTAAACTTACTCTTCAGGCCTGGAGAAATTGGGTGATTTCACGGTTTTTTGTACTTTCCTTTTCAGCTAATCTTGCTATTATTCGCAAATTAGAGAACACTAAACCAAAGCTTTGGCTATGAGAATGTCATTCATAAAGAATAGCATGTTTATTATGTTATTCTTAGGCTCGGTCATCAAGAGCTATTCACAAAAAACCTACACATTCAAAGAGGATGGGCAGATCGAACTCACAGGTCCAATCTTTTCCCATAAGTTATTCAAACCGGAAGTGGCCCTGTTTAATCTGCCACAAGATCAGAAGCTTAGCGCTGACCAACGAAAAGAGGTCCGGAATGAACTGGCCAAACGCTTCCGCGAAGCGAAAGAGAATATGGAAGACCCGGAACTGGGTTTAAAACAGTTTTATTCGGCTATCTGGGATGAGGCAACCTATAATAGTATTCTTGAGGAGATGGGTAAACTCCTTACCTATCTTACCGGAACTGACGAAGATACCATGCAGCAGCAATCCTTCTCCTATGTGCCATCTCCCAGGGAAATCAAGACCTTGCTCGATGAGAATATTTATCTGGAGCTTAAAAGGGATACGGTAAAGGGATTTCATATCAGCCGGGTCATTTTTGTCAATAATCTGAAAAGGTATCTTCTTCAACGATTATTCCAAACAATGCAAGCAGACCATTTGCAGGATTATGCCATGTCGGGCGAATACAAAAGGGCCTGGCGGGAATTAGAAAAAGCCCTGCAGGAAACCAAGGACACACTGCAACGGATAAATAGGGAGCTGGCTCCTTGTAATGTGATCGATTCCATCAAGGCATACGATAAATTTAAAAAGAGTATAACTGATTTATTGGGTAAGGACTCAAAGAATGCGGTAGTCCAATTGCTCCGAAAGGATTTCTTTAAAAAATGGCTTTGGTATTCGCAGGGTTATTTATTGATCAATCCACTAATGGCCACCACGCCCGATCGCCGTTATCCGGTAACAGAGCGCATGGGTCTGCTGACCGATTCGATACGTAAGAAAGAGTTATTAAGTGATTCGGCTGAAAATACGCTTTTGGCCAATTTGCTTCAAACCAAAAGCATCCGCAATGAGCTTGTAGTGCCAGATTTTAAAAAGCAAGGGATTAACAACTACTTTTTTTATAACGCAGCCAATGA
Organism: Chitinophagaceae bacterium; assembly: GCA_033762195.1. Classification (GTDB taxonomy): domain Bacteria; phylum Bacteroidota; class Bacteroidia; order Chitinophagales; family Chitinophagaceae; genus SpSt-398. The sequence goes on from JANRLV010000058.1 coordinate 65,090, forward strand.
TTTTGAATACCTAAACAAGCGCGCTTTTCCTAAACAGTTGGACACCCGCGCGAAACCAGGGTTCTTTATTTATAATGTACCAGCCAAAGAGAAGCTTACAGTTTCCGTTTCCTCTGAAACCATCAAAGATCAATCCGCTTTGGTACAGGCGGTGGATGAGGCCTTGGGCGCGGGCGCTTTATCGGATGTTTTGACCAATGCAAGTACCATTACAGGAAACTGGGGTAAAATAAGCACGGATGTAAATGGCTTCAAGAAGGTGACGAACCCATCGGGTCAGATAACCGGCTCTGTTACCACTTTGGTAGACAAAGTAAGTTTACTTACCAGAACTTCATCGGGTTGGGATGGTTTTTCACCTTTAATGCAACAGGTCTATTGGGAGAATGCCATTGATGGATATGAGGATGAAAAATTATGGAAAGGCGGTGGCAGGGACCTGGAAGACAAGGAGTATTTTGTCACGATCAATAAACGAAAGATCCCGGTAACTAAGAATATGCTGGTGGATAAGGTTTCTTTTGCCGAAGCCAGTATACTGGTTATTGATGCGGCCAATTGTTCCAGTTGCCAGTACCCAATGGACAAATGTCTGATTGATAGTTTTGTCATTCGCGACAGATGTTATCCGATGGAGTATAAGGATACCGTTCAATTGAAAAAAGATGTAGAAGCTTTTCTGGTTCGGTTCAAATGTTATTTTGATTTGCAGCGTTCATATCGAGAGTCATTGAACAGGTTGTCTGCACACTTCAATGATAGCCTATTGCCTCTTTTGACTTCCTATGCCCGGATTTTTCAACGCTCCTTACCCATGGTTCTTACCAGGGACAGCACCGGTGCCTTTAAAGAAGAAACTTCGGGTAAAGTCCCGGAATTGAGAACGGTAGTATATGCTCCCGAGTTACCCAAACCACCTTCGGAAATTACATTTAAGGTCATGAGTGACCAGGTGTCCAAGATTAAAGTGATAGAGGATACAGCGACTTCCAAGGTGGCGATCCGGCATAAATTCAAATATGCCAAGCGTCATTGGTTAGATTTTAGCATTGGACTGGGGGTAACCACCAATGATTATTTCACCAAACAGGCAAGTGGCAATCTGGTAGACATTTCGGAAGCAGACCGTGTAAAACCCATCGCCGGTTTACATATCTATCCGCTTGGGTTGTTGAAAGTGGATGATCGGATCAAACCTAATTTTTCCCGTATATCCCTGTACGCCGGTTTAAGTTTGAAAAAGGCTCTGGATAATTTCTATACCGGGGTCAGTTATGATATCGTACCCGGATTACGCTGTATCGGCGGGGTACATTTTTATAAAGACACGCGGTTCACCATTTCAAATGGGCAGATCATTGATCAGGCCTCCGCTTATAAGAAATCCGGCGCCTTTCTTTCGCTCAATCTGGAGCCGCTGACATTTGTTAAATTAATTGGACTTATAAAATAAGTATATGCGCAAGTTTTTATTTTCCTTGTTTATAATAACACTGGTGTTGACTGCCTGTGAGAAGTATAAAACCATCCGCAATGATGCAGACAGCAAACTATTTATCTATGGCAGGTTATTTATCCAGGATAGCATCAATGACAATGGGGTGGAGAAGCCCCTGGCCAAAGAGGTGGATGTATTCCTTCGGTATAAGAACGATAGTGCAAATTTTCTGAATAAGGTGAAAACGGATGCACAAGGATATTTTACCTTCAAAAACCTGGTGCAAGGCAAAACCTATATCGTTTCTGCCAGTACCGAAACGGGAGAAGGTGATTTTAAGGTCAGCTTTGCCGGTGAATCGGAAGTACTTTTAAATGAATCAAAAGAGGATTGTACTCCTGTTTTGAAATTTGACCGAAAAAGCCAGAATGGTGTTTTCTATACAATTAAAGACAATACCGGTGGACTGATCAATGACTGTGAAGCTTGTTTTTTCTCAAGCCGGCAAATCTGGCTGCGAGACACCTGTAGTTTTGGGTTACTTTCTATTAAAAGTAATACAAAGGGCATGGCCATAAAGACCAATCTTCTGCCTGGCAAGTACTATTTATTATTTAAGAAACAGGCAGGTGCCTTGTTGCTCCAGCACAAGGATTCCATTGATATACAGGCCAAAGGCATTTTGGAGAGGGGAATTACCCTTCAGTGAGTCTTTAGCTTTATGCCTTCTATTTATTAGGGCTGGGATCATTTTCGCCAAACACAGCTTTGTAATATACTGTATCCGCCCCCTTACCCAACTTCACCACCCGGTTGGGTTTTTCTTTTAATTCCCAATCGCCATTCACAGTGAACTTGACTTCACCGGAACCATAACCTGTGACCCACTGAATGGTCGTACCATAAAGTGAATCTTTTACAATGGCCTGAAGTGGATAGTCTTCATCCCAGCTAAGCGGACCACCTCCACCACGGATACCGACTGTTTCGATATCCTTTTTCCCCTTTACTTCCAGGGTAATGATAATTGTTTTCTTGTAGGCTTTCTGTACACAGGCAGGGAGCAGAAAGAGGGCGATACATATTATGAACAGGATTGATTTCATGGTTTTAGTTTTTTGTAAAGAAGATAATCGAGACCAAATCGGCCACTACCCAGGATCATAAGTTGGAGGCTCAGGCAAAGAAAGCCGAGGGCGGGCAGCATGGACCACAGGCCATTGTCCCATTGTTGGGCAAAGGCGGCTACGGCCATGGTACATGCCAGTAGAAAGGAGAAAATACGGGTTTGGAACCCCAGTATCCAGGCGATTCCGCCGATGCCTTCGCTAAAGGCACCCATCCAGGCAAAGAAAACGGGGAAGGCCTTGAAGATCCCGCCATAGGCGCTGACGTCTTCCGGAAACCAATAGACAACCTCAAAGAAACCCAGGTTATTGTCGGGTTCTGTCCAGGGGAGCCCAAATTTTGGGGCGCCAAATTCTACGGTCATCAGGTAGCCGCCGGTAATGCGTGGAAGGCTGAGGATCAGGTCCTGCCACCAAAAAGGAAGATGGATCGGGGCAGTGATTCGTTTAAAAAGTTTTCGCATGTCAATTTGTATTTGACAGCAAATTTGGGGGCATGGCGGTTCCTGGTCGCCTCAGAACATGATTTGAGACAAAATTTAGTTTTTCCTCAGGGGTCATGGAGAATAGGTATATTTAGTAACTCCACTCTGGAAAGCTCCCCGCACCGAAAACCGCTAATTTCTTCATTTAACCAAAACCAATGTTATGCGTAAAACGATCTTGTTTGCCCTGGTGGCTATTTGCTGCCTGAATTCCTGTAACGACAAACCGGCTGATAAACCTGCCGGAGAAGTGGAGAAAAAAACCGCTTCGATGGAACTGCTGCCCATGGTGGTGACCGAGCCCATAAAGGCAGCCTTTGAAGCTTTTTCGAAAAAGGATGTGGATGGATTTACCGCCGGGCTGGCAGAGGATGTCCGTTATTTCTGGTCATCGGGCGACAGCCTGATCGGCAAGCAGGCGGTAAAGGATTATTATTCCAAGCGCTTTGCTCTCATTGACACGATCACCTTTACCGACCATATTTTTGTTCCCCTGCAAATGCATGAACCCCAGTCACCCAATGTCCCAACCGGAAAATGGATACTGCATTGGGCCAATGCACACGCTACCTATAAGAACGGTAAGCATATTAAATTCTGGGTACACCAGGTCAACCACTATAATGAGGCCGGTATGATCGATTACCAGGATCAGTATCTTGACCGGAGCCAGATCGCAGCAGCTACGGCCGGTATGAAGTAATTATTATTGCTTTTTTGCTATTTTTTGTAAGGTTTCGTGAGATTGAGCGTATTTATTGGAAAAGCAATCTATCATGAAAAAACTTTCCTGGCTGTTCCGGATCGCGGCGGCTGTTATTCTGTTTCAAACCCTGTATTTCAAATTTACCGGTCACCCGGAGAGTGTTGACCTTTTTACCAAATTGGGGGTAGAACCCTTGGGACGGATCGGCACAGGGGTCATTGAATTGATTGCCGGGGTACTCCTGCTGATTCCCTCTACGGTCATTTTTGGCGCCGTATTAGGCATCGGACTGATGGGCGGGGCCATTCTTTCGCATCTTCTTGTGATCGGTATCGAAAGCAAAGGAGATGGCGGACAATTGTTCATCCTGGCCATTGTGACCCTGGTTTGTTGCAGTATCACCGCCTATATTTTCAGGAAAGAAGGGTTGAAGTATTTTAAGAAATAGTATAGAGGATATTGACCCACGCATTGGGTTCTTTATCTTTAGCCGGAGATAGGGATAGCGGATGAATGGATCGATCATCAACATCCGCTATCCTGCTATCCCGGCAAATTTCATGACCCACAAGATTCTTCCATTTTGCCTGTTTTTGTTGCTGCTCTCCTCCTGCACACACAGGTTGAAGATTCCCCATTCCCCTCAGGGAGTTGCCCCCATTACAGGAAACGCATTTTACAAACAAGCCGCTGCTTATAACTGGCAACAGCGTGATTCGCTTTTTCTTGATTATTTTTCAAAGGGAAATATACCCGCCTTTTTTTTTCAGTTTGTGCCCATCAACGTGGCGCATACCGATTCAAACGGCAAAACACATACGATTGTTTTTTACTGCTCTCCGGACTATGCGATGATTGGTACTTTATCCGATTGGGCCCGGGTACCCCTTACCCCGATGGCGGCACAGGTGCTGGCCGATAGTTTGAAGTGCTTTTTACCAACCCGCCGCATGGTGGACCTCATCTATCAACAAAGCCAGGTTAAACTTGAACCGGTGCCCATGTATGCATTTCGCGATAGTACAGTGACCATGTGGCAACACCATTTGATCATTGAGGGACAGCGCGCGGGAAGAAAGGGTTTGATCAGTGGGATTAAAAAGGATGTGGTTATTTGCAGCGACTCGTCACTCAAGGGCCGTACTAACCGGGTGGCCATTTATGGCTGGCACAAATTGGACGGGCGTCCCATACAACCCCTGTATACCGGACATGTAAATTGGTATGCAGACTATAGCCATGGTATACGACTCATCTACAGCAAAATCAAGGTTGATGGAAAGTGGATGGATTATGAAACCTTCTTTCGCAATCCACTGATATGCCCGGCACTGTTTGATGAAGCCGGGACACTGCGGTTACGTCTTTAGGTTAATGACATCCTAGCCTTTTATCACATCAAAAAGTCGATCTCCAGATCAGCCACCCCGCGCATAAAGGGGAAGTCGGAAGCATTGTTTTGATTGGGCATCACGGGTGTGGCGCCGCCTTTGTACAGAGGCGCTTCGATAGTGATGCGTCCTTTGGTAAAAGGGTAAATATTGATGGCCGTATTCGGTTTCTTGAACAGTTGGAAATAAGGTTTTCCCACACCTCCAATTGTATTGTTTACCGAGATCACATACCGGGTGTTTTCACTAATTGCCACCACGGGGGTAATGGCCGAGTAGGCAAATTGGCCTGCATCGGTAACGGTTACGGTTGTCTGTGCCAGGGAAGCACCGGTAGCAAAATCCCAGAGGGTGACCGTATAGTTTCCGGCCGCTGGCATACGACAACCCAGTTTACGGATCGTACCCGCCGTATTGCTATAAAACTTAAACCCAAAGTTCGCTGGAGAGTTTGCTTGCGAATAGATCGTATCCGCCGGTGTTTTGGCCTCAACAGCGGTTTTCAATGGTGTTTCAGTGTTACCCGATGGTGGATCTTCTGTTTTTTCCTTTTTGCAGGACAAAAATATCAGGCTCAGCGCCAGGGATAGAATGATAGCTTTTTTCATACAGTTTGTTTGTGACACAAAACTGCAGGAGAAAAGACAGGGGGGAAATAATCAATTTGTAGTAGGGGTGGGGGTCTAATTTCTATTTCAATTTCTTTATTTCATTCATCATTTCAAGCAATGAAATGGCTGTAACATCTTTTGATACAGGAAATTGCTCATTGCCAGAATAAACAATAAAGCATTTTGTTGCGTTTATATCCTGGCATCCCAGGTGAAACCCTTTTGACAGACTTGGCGACAATGATCGTTTTATTTCTATTGCATATTTCTTATTGCCTTGCTCTATAACCAGGTCAATTTCTGCCCCGGCGGCTGTTCGGTAATACCAAGGGGTAACTCCTATTGGCAAACAAGATAAAAGATTTTCAATGACAAAACCTTCCCAACTAGCTCCGACAACCGGATGACTTAAGATATCCTCCATTGAATGGAGATTGAGTAAGGCATGAACGATGCCACTATCTCGTATGTAAATTTTAGGTGATTTTACCAATCGTTTTCCAATATTACCAGCCCAAGGGCGAAGGGAACGGACAAGTAATAGATCTTCTAAAAGTTCCACATATCTTTTAGCAGTAGGTGCCGTAATATCCAGATTTGACGCAAGTTTGGCAATATTTATCTGGCCTCCCTGGTTATGAGCGAGCATAGTCCATAGACGTCGTAGCATAACAGCAGGAATTCTCGGTCCAAATTGCGGGACATCTCTTTCAAGATAGGTGCTGATAAAATTTAATCTCCATCTTAAACTGGCTTCATCCGATTTCGCCAAAAAGCTATCCGGGAATCCGCCTCTGATCCATAATTGGTTAAACCCGGCTTCAGATTGGTTAGCTACCTCACTTACTGTTAGTCCCGTAAGTTCCTTATAGGCAATTCGCCCGGCAAGACTCTCTGAAGATTGTTTCAGAAGGTCGAGTGAGGCAGAACCAAGTATGAGAAATTGCCCTGTTTTGTAACCTTGACGGCGGCGTCTGTCAATAATACCACGCAGTAATTGGAACAATTCGGGCACGCGTTGGATTTCATCAAGGATGATCAGTTTTCCCTTGTGCAATTCAAAATATCCTTCCGGCTCATTTAGTTTCGCCCTGTCGACCACATTTTCCAAATCAAGATAAATTGGCTCAGGGTTGGTTAAAGCTGCAATTTCTTCGGCTAAGGTTGTCTTGCCTACCTGACGGGGCCCAAGTATCCCCACCGCGGGAAATTCACCTAACAAAAGGGCAATTTCGTCTTGAGCCGATCGTTTTATCATCCTTGCAATTATAATATAAAATATTCGATTTACAAGGATAAATTATATCAATATTTTAATAAAGCATTAATAATCAACAATATAATATTATATTTAAATATGTAATCAGAATGAGTCAATAGCCCCGACCCCAAGTGCCCATAATTTCTTATTTATAGCCGGGATATCTGTGTTTATGATTTGATCGGCTTTTACCTTTAGTAATACCCATTGTGCATCGAGTTCCTTTTTTCGATCCAGCGAGGACTGGTTTACCTGAGGGATATCACTTTCGGTTTGATTAAGTAAAAACAGATAATTGGCTGTAAACTTATTATCAAAATTATCTACATCATCATAGGCCTTGGCCTTTCGTTGCACCATTTCTTCGTCCCAGGCCTTCATTCGCGTGATCAAGCCATTGGCCTCTTTGCGTAGCGAATCATTTTGACTGGTAGAAGGCAAAGCCGCCAACACGGTCTCTAACCGGATTCTCATTCCATTTAATTTGTTAACGAGCTGATGCATTTCTGTCACTTTGTTTTCCATTTCCCACATAATGGCATGATACGCTTCGTAGTCCTGCGACGTGGTGCGGTAGTTGGGATTGGGTAAAATGGTAGCCTTAGTTTCAACCGATTTATTCCCTGCAGTCAGCACCATTCGATAGGTACCCGGTATGGCCTTGTGACCCGCATAGCTGCTTTCAATGTACACATCAGGTACACCCGGGAGGGTGGCATGACGTAAGTTCCAAACAAACCGGTTCAATCCTTTCTTAGCTGGTAATACCGGTGAAGGTTCGGGGCCACCATCATAGCGGCGGTAAGTGCTGTCTGCCACCGAGGAGATTACCCTCACCAGTTGATTTTTTTCATTGAAAATTTGCAGGGTGATGTTATCCGTGGGTTTTAATTCGGGTAATTGATAGTACAAGGTGATACCTGTAGCGGGATTGATACCACGCGAGGTGCTTGTGCCGGTAAAGGCCTCATCACTTTCATCGAGGTCGCTGTAGCCGGTGAGGAGCATGGTATTCACCGGTTGATACAGGTGTAAAGCGGTATCGGCTTTGCTGTACTGACGGATCAACGACAGATCGTCGAGTATCCAAATGGCGCGGCCGCCGGTAGCGGCAATCAGGTTACCCTCTTTTATCATCAGGTCATGAACAGGTGTGATGGGCAGGTTGAGTTGAAACGGTGACCAGTCTTTGCCCCCATTCCATGAAATATATACACCCGTTTCAGTACCTGCATAGAGCAGGTCCTTTCGCACAGGATCCTCACGCAGTACGCGGGTAAAGGCGCCCGTGGGAATACCGTTATCAATGCGGGTCCAGGTTTTGCCGTAGTTGGTTGTTTTATATAATCCCGGCGTTTTATCATTGAATTTATAGCGCGTGGTGGCGATATAGGCAGTGGCTTTGTCAAAGGCCGATAACTCGATCGCATTGACCAGACATTCGGGAAGTCCGGCAGGTGTTACATTTGTCCAGGTCTTCCCATTGTCGCGGGTGATATGCACCAGTCCGTCATCGCTGCCTGTCCAGATCACGCCGGGTTCGCTTGCTGATTCCGCCACATACGCGAGGGTACCATAGTTTTCTGCGCCCACTGCTTCGTTTGTATAGGGCACACCCATCTTTCCTTGTTTGCTTTTATCATTTCTTGTGAGGTCGGGGGAAACTTCGGTCCAGTGTTTACCCAGGTCATCCGTACGGAGAAGCACCTGGGCTCCATGGTAAAACACCCGTGGATCATGTTTGGAACAGATGATGGGAGCGTTCCAGGCATAACGGTATTTCATGTCTTTCGCATCGCGGCCCAGGTATTGGATCGGTGCGGCCATCACATTTGTACCTGCATTGGTTTTGGTATCCAGAAACTCGATCGTACCGAGGTAACTTCCGCCTGCCACATAGCGCGGATCATCCGGATTAAAGGCGAGAAAGGCGCTTTCACCACCGGCGGAGCTACGCCAGCTACGGGGAGTGATGCCACCTCCACCAATTTCGCGGCTTGCGATACTGACGCTGCTATTGTCCTGTTGCCCGCTGTAGATGCGGTAGGGAAATTGGTTATCGGTATTGAGACGATAAAACTGACCCGTAGGCATATTGCTTTGTGTGCTCCATGATAGGCCACCATTAAAACTGACCACTGAACCGCCGTCATCCGAGAGGATCATGTTATTCGCGTTATCGGGGTTGATCCAGAGATCATGATAATCACCGTGCATACCCGAAACCTGGCTCCAGGTCTTGCCACCGTCGGAGGATTTCAGGGCCGGCGCACTCAGGACATAGACCAGGTCTTCGTTTTTTGGATCCGCGAAAACTTCAATATAGTACCAGGCCCTTTGCACCAGGCGGTGGTCTTTACTTACCAGTGACCAGGAATGACCGCTGTTTGAAGACACGAACAGGCCTCCCTGTTCTTTTTGCGTATCGCTTTCAATCAGCGCATATACTTTTTCCGGGTTTGCCCGGCTCACGGAGATGGCCATTTTACCCAACTCTTTGGGAAGACCCTCTTCGATCTTTTGCCAGGTTTCGCCAGCATCGGTTGATTTATAGAGGCCACTGCCAGGCCCACCACTGATAACCTGCCAGGGGCGGCGACCGTGTTCCCACATAGCGGCATAGAGGATGCGGGGGTTGTTCATATCCATGGACAGTTCCGCGCAGCCGGTACGTTCATTGACGAATAAGATATTTTTCCAGGTCTTGCCACCATCGGTGGATTTATAGATCCCTCTTTCCTTGTTCGGGCCATAGAGGGCGCCCTGGGCGGCGACGTACACGATATCCGGATTTCGCGGATCGATCTGTATCCGGGAAATGTGTTGCGTTTCATCCAGTCCCGTTTTTTTCCAGGTTTTACCCGCATCGGTGGATTTATACACTCCATCGCCATGCGAGGTCATTACCCCGCGTATGGCATGTTCACCCATGCCCACGTACACCACATTTGCATCGCTTTCGGCCACGGCTACGGCGCCAACCGAGCTCGTAGTAAAGAAGCCATCCGAGATATTTCTCCAGGTAATGCCCATGTCGTCGGTTTTCCAGAGGCCGCCTCCGGTGGTACCCATATAGTACACCATGGGGTTGCCCTTTACGCCTGTGGCACAGTTTGAGCGGCCACCCCGAAAGGGGCCGATATTGCGCCATTTCACCGCTTTGAATACGGCATTATAATCGGTCGTGTCTTTTTTGGGCTGGGAAATGCTCGATTGGCAAATGCTCAGCAGAACGAGCAGGGGCAGAAGTTTACGCATGAGAGAGTTTTGGTAGTAATAGGGCTAATATAAGGATTCTTGGGAGAGATTGACTGCAGAGGATGTTGACTTCTATTTGAACAGGTAAGAATACCCTGGTCCTTTGAAGAATATCACTATCCAGGTAATGATGATGACAATAGGGAAGGAAAAAGCGCCGATTCTGCCCAAAATAGCTGTCCAGGATTTACTAAACGGAGCAACCAAACCTCCCTCGAGGTTCAGTTTATTAAATTTTGCCTTGATACCGTCAATGGCGAAGTGCGCGGCAATCAGTCCAAAAATGGAAAAAAATGCCATGAACATACCTGCAAGGGGGATGATAAAGAAGATCAGTTCACTCGTATTTACATCATTCTCCTTGTTCATTGCGACGGCATAGGTCGCAAAAAGAAATCCTTGGAAGGTCATCATCCAGGTCATGCGGTTATTGATCAGTGTTTGTTCGGCAGCGATCAGGTTGCGATGGTATTCTGCTATCTGAAGATCGCAGCAGTCCCTGGGTGATGAGGTTTTTTTACTTGCTTCCCCACCTGTGGTCTGTTTTTTTTCTTCTCCTGTTGCGGGGGTGACTGGGGTAGGTTGTTGGGGTGTTGGTTTGGTTTCTGACATGAATTCTAAGTTATTGAAGATTTTTGGAAGGATTTCAACAACCGTTGAAAGATTATTGCACAAATGGGTAGGGCGGCTAAAGCAAAAACCGAATGGCGGCCAGTTCGGTCCCGATTTGTTGCACTCCTTTAAGTATGCGCTGCGATTGAGTAGTAGAGGGTTTTTTATGTCCTTTTATGTATTGAGCCAACAGGCTTTGGTTCATGCCTATTCGTTCGGATAGGGCCTTGGCATTAATGACTTTATAAAACTCAAAAAATTGAGGAAGATCCAGTACAATCTTCAGGTCATTTTCAGTGATTGTTTTTCCTTCCTTTTTAAAATAGAGATTAAGGGCATCGAGCATTTGGCCTTTCAATTGT
>JANRLV010000059.1:0-7833 GCA_033762195.1 Chitinophagaceae bacterium
AGGTGGGCACCAAGGCCGTGAATGAGCCAATTTTGGAAGAAATAAATACAAGTTTGCTCGCCGGCAACGATATCGATTGGATAGGAATGTGGAAGCGCCTGTCTGGCCGATTCGAAAAAAATGCCGCAGCCAAAGAAAAATTCGACGACTATATCCCGCCGTATAAAAACCTCGGCGCTATTTTTATCAAGGGCTACCGGAGGAGGATGACGGAGGGTGGGTGAGGGTTGACGGTTGACAGTTGACGGTTGACCGTTGACCGTTGACAGTTGACGGTTGACGGTTGATGGATGTTAGATGTTAGATGTTGGTTTTTGGGTTTTGGGTTTTGGGGTTTGGGGTTTGGGATTTGGGATTTGGGGTTTGGGATTTGGGTTTTGGGATTTGGGATTTGGTGCTTGTTATTTGGTGCTTTGGTCTCCCGTCAACTGTCAACTGTCAACCGTCAACCAACATCCAACATCTAACTTCTATCTTTGCACCGTGCCAGACAAAAAACCCTCTTTTGATTTTTCGCTGCTTCGCCGGTTGATGCATTTTGCCAGTCCGTACAAGAAACGATTTTGGCTTTCGGTGGTGTTGGCCATAGTTTTAGCCATATTTACACCGGTACGACCCATCCTCATTCAAAAAACAGTGGATGAATATATTGCCGGCAAATGGTATGAGGGCTTGGTTTGGATCACCATTATTCAAATCGGGTTTTTATTGCTGGAGACTGCCCTTCGGTTTGTATTTACTTTTACCACGGCCTGGCTGGGACAATCGGTGGTGAAGGATATGCGAGTGCGGGTCTTCAATAAAGTATTACACCTGAATCTTTCCCAGTTTGACAAAACTCCCATCGGAACCCTCACCACGCGCACCGTAGATGATATCGAAAGAATCAATGACGTGTTTGCCGATGGATTGATCCCCATCATCGCTGACCTGCTTTCAATTATCTGTGTCCTCACTTATATGTTTATTGCCGACTGGCGATTGACCCTGGTTGCCTTGATCCCTTTCCCCATATTGATCATTGCTACCTATTATTTTAAAAACAGCGTAAACAAATCCTTTCACCGGGTGCGGAATGCCGTGGCCCAATTGAATGCTTTTGTTCAGGAACACCTCACCGGTATGGCGATCGTTCAGGCTTTTGCGGCCGAGGAAAGGGAATTCGGGAAATTCAAAAAAATCAATAAGGAACACAGGAACGCGAATATTCATGCCATTTTCGCCTACTCCGTATTTTTTCCAATTGTGGAGATCGTACTGGCCTCAGCCATGGGATTGGTGGTTTGGCATACCTCGCATACGGCCCTGAATCTGCAGGCCGGGCAACAGGGTTTATTGATGTCCTTTATTCTTTGCCTGAACCTCATCTTTCGTCCCCTGCGGGTGATTGCGGATAAATTCAATGTGCTGCAAATGGGGATGGTTGCCGGCGAACGGGTTTTTAAAGTACTCGATAATGAAGATTATATAAAAGTGCAGGGGACACATGCACCTGAAAAGGTGGAGGGGCGACTGGAATTCAAAAACCTGAGTTTTGGATATAACCCGGAAAAGCCGGTATTGAAGAATATCACATTTACGGCGGAACCCGGACAAACAATAGCGATCGTTGGTCATACCGGAAGTGGCAAAACCACCATCATCAGCCTGCTGAACCGAATGTACGATACAACGGAAGGGTCTATTTGCCTGGATGGGGTGGATATCCGGGATTACACGCTCGATTCCCTGCGGGGGAATATCGGGGTGGTCTTGCAGGATGTCTTTCTGTTCTCAGGGTCCGTGCTCGACAATATCACGCTCCGGAATCCGGAAATATCCCGGGATAAAGTGGAAGAAGCCGCGAGGTTGATCGGCATGCATGAATTCATAGAACGACTTCCCGGTGGCTATGATTACAACGTAATGGAAAGAGGAGCCACTCTCTCGCTCGGGCAGCGCCAATTGCTATCCTTTATCCGGGCCCTGCTTTACAACCCCTCGGTTCTGGTTCTGGATGAGGCAACTTCCTCCATTGACACTGAAAGCGAACAACTTATACAAGAGGCCATTGACAAGCTGATATCCGGGAGAACTTCCATTGTCATTGCCCATCGGCTTTCTACAATACGCAAGGCAAACAAAATCATTGTTTTAGATAAAGGGGAAATCCGGGAAATGGGTACCCACGAAGAACTGCTTCTGGCCGGAGGATACTACCATAGATTATATCAGATGCAATTCGAGAATCAGGCCCATGCCTGATAAAATCCCGATACCCACCCTTTCTTATTCCTTATTTCGTATTCATTATTGATTATTTGCCTCCGCTCCCTATCTTTGCGCCAAATTTCAGGATGGGTATGAGTTTCAGATTTCTAAAATCCTTTACTGTAGCGGCTTTCAGCGTATTTTCCCTGCTTTTTTCAGGGGCTGCATGGGCGCAGGATCATGGACAAGAAGGCGGTCATGGAACAGAGAAGACGAGTGCAGATCATAAAGAGGAGAAAAAAGGAGCGTTCAATGCTCAGGAAGTCATTTTTGACCACGTACTGAATGCCCATGAATTTCACTTCATGGACCTGATGGGAAAAGATGGCGAAAAGCACCCCATCACCATCCCCCTCCCTGTAATCTTATACTCCCAACAGCGTGGATTGGATGTATTCATGTCCTCCAATTTTCACCACGGACATTCAGCCTATAAAGGATACCGCCTTGAGCATGGGAAAGTGATCGCTGTTAAGGAAGATGGAGTTACCCCTGACGAATCGGTATCTGTATTGGATATTTCCCTCACCCGCAATGTGGTGCAAATGATTCTGGCTTTGGCAGTGCTGGTCTGGATCATGACCTCGATCGCCCGCCGTTATAAAAACGGACAGGGTGTAAGTTCTGCACCCAAAGGCTGGCAGAATGCCATCGAACCCGTAATCACTTTTGTGCGGGATGAGGTAGCTAAACCCAACCTGGGCGACAAAGCCGGTAAATACCTGCCCTACCTGCTCACAGTATTCTTTTTTATCCTGATCAATAATATTTTCGGGTTGATTCCGGGTTCGGCCAACGTAACCGGCAATATCGCCTTTACGGCCGTTCTGGGTGTTATTTCACTGGTGATCATTCTCTTCAGCAGTAATAAGCACTACTGGGGTCATATTTTTAATCCACCGGTACCCGGAGCCATGAAGCCGATCATCGCGCTGGTGGAATTCATCGGAGCCGTGTTTACAAAACCGGCCGCATTGATTATTCGTCTTTTTGCGAATATGCTCGCCGGTCACATCATCATCATCTGTCTGATCTCCCTGATCTTCATCTTTGCCAACATGAGCAAAGGTATCGGGGTGGGTTTCACACCGGTTTCGATCGCATTTACCGTATTCATTTATTTAATTGAAATATTGGTGGCATTTATCCAGGCATTCATCTTTACAAACCTGACGGCCGTGTTCATAGGACAGGCTATGGAAGGGGCGCATCATGATGAAGCCCATGCCGCGCATTGATTTTTTTATTCATTTACAATTATAAAGCACAATTATGGATCTTTTGAACATCCTGTTGAGTGAAGTAGCCTGGGCAAATGCCGGTGGTGCCATTGGCGCCGGACTGGCTGCCATCGGTGCCGGTATCGGTATCGGTCAGATTGGTAAAGGCGCGGTAGAAGCTATCGCCCGCCAGCCTGAGGCTGTAAACGACATCCGCGCCAACATGATCCTGACGGCCGCCTTCGTAGAGGGTGTTGCCCTGTTCGGGGTTATCGCTGGTATCCTGGCCATGTTCGTTTAAGAAAACTGAACTGCATCCCGAGCACAGGGCAGAGGATGCAGTTTTACTTTAAAATCTTTTAGAAGCGACTTTATATGTTTTTACTGACAATCGACCTGCTTATTCCCGAGAGTGGCTTATTGATCTGGACCCTACTGGCCTTCCTGATCGTTTTTTTCATCCTGAGGAAATTTGCCTGGCCCGCTATCATCAAGGGACTGAATGATCGGGAAAAGACCATTGCCGATTCCCTGGCCACTGCTGAAAAAGTGAAGGCTGAAATGACTCAACTGAAAAGTGAGAATGAAGCCCTAATGGCCCAGGCCCGTGAAGAAAGAGCCCAGATGCTGAAAGAGGCCCGCGAAACAAAAGATCGAATCATCAACGAAGCCAAGGACCAGGCCAAGGTAGAAGCCAATAAGATCATGGCTGAAGCCCAGGCTGCCATCAATGCTCAAAAAATGGCCGCCCTCACCGATGTTAAAAATCAGGTGGGTAAACTGGTGATCGAAGTAACCGAGAAAGTCCTTCGGAAAGAATTGGGCAATAAAGATGCACAGGAAGCCCATATCGCCGGTCTGGTGAATGAAGTGAAATTGAATTAAAAAATAATAGAATGCCCAATCCCCGTTTAGCCGCCCGTTATGCCAAATCACTGCTTGACCTTGCCATTGAACAGGGTCAGTTGGAGACGGTTTACGCAGACATGATCACCCTGCAAACCATTTGCAAGGGTAATCGTGATTTCGTAGCCCTGTTGAAAAGCCCCGTTATAAAACCCGGAACCAAGAAGAAGATCGTGGAGGCGGTTACTACCGGAAAAATCGGTGACCTCACCAGTGCATTCAGCCGTCTGATGATTGACAAGAGTCGGGAATCTTACCTGCCTGAAGTGATCACTTCTTTTGTAAAACAGTACAAGACCTATAAGAATATTTTTACGGTTACGATGACCACGGCAGTGCCGGCCAGCGAAGCCCTGAAAACCCAGATCTTGTCGCACCTGCAGCAAACCACTTCCATGAAACAGATTGAATTGGAAACTGTGGTGGATGAATCGATCATCGGTGGATTCAAGATTCAGGTTGGCGATAAACTGGTGGATGCCAGCGTGGCCTATGACCTGCGCGAAGTAGCCCGTCAATTTGAGAACAACGACTTTATATACAAAGTGAGATAATCTCACAAAAACGAATAAATATTACAGAAAATGGTAGAGATCAAACCGGATGAAATAAGTGCCATACTGCGCCAGCAGCTGAGCAACTTCAACGCCAGTGCCGACCTGGAAGAGGTGGGTACCGTATTGCAGGTGGGTGATGGTATTGCCCGTGTTTACGGACTGGGAAATGTACGCTACGGTGAACTGGTTGAATTTGAAAATGGCGTTCGTGCCATCGCCCTGAACCTGGAAGAGGATAATGTGGGTGTGGTATTGATGGGTGAAACCGGAAATATTGAAGAGGGATCCAAGGTGCGCCGTACCGGCCAGATCGCTTCTATCAATGTTGGTGAAGGAATGGTTGGCCGTGTGGTAAATACCCTCGGTGAGCCTATCGATGGCAAAGGCCCCATCGTTGGTGAGCGTTATGAGATGCCGATCGAGCGCAAAGCTCCCGGTGTTATCTTCCGCGAGCCTGTAAAAGAACCGCTGCAAACCGGTATCAAAGCCATTGACGCGATGATTCCGATCGGAAGAGGTCAGCGGGAATTGGTGATCGGTGACCGTCAAACCGGAAAGACCGCCATCTGTATCGACACCATCATCAATCAGCGTGAGTTTTTCAAAGCAGGCAAACCTGTTTATTGCATATACGTCGCTATCTGTCATAAAGCCTCTACCATTGCCGGTGTTATGAAGACCCTGCAGGATGCCGGGGCCATGGAGTACACCATCATCGTTGCTGCCTCGGCTTCCGATCCGGCCCCCTTGCAGTTCTACGCGCCCTTCGCCGGAGCTGCCATTGGTGAGTTCTTCCGCGATACCGGACGTCCGGCCCTGATCATTTATGATGATCTTTCCAAGCAGGCTGTTGCCTACCGTGAGGTATCCCTGCTGCTCCGCCGCCCACCCGGCCGCGAAGCCTATCCCGGTGACGTATTCTACCTGCACAGCCGTTTGCTCGAGCGCGCCGCAAAAGTGATCTCCGATGACAGCGTTGCCCGCAATATGAACGATGTTCCGGATTCCATTAAGCACCTCGTAAAAGGTGGTGGATCTTTAACCGCCCTGCCCATCATTGAAACCCAGGCCGGTGACGTTTCCGCCTATATCCCGACCAACGTAATCTCCATTACAGATGGTCAGATCTTCCTCGAAACCAACCTGTTCAACAGCGGTATCCGCCCGGCGATCAACGTAGGTATCTCCGTAAGCCGTGTGGGTGGTAACGCTCAGATCAAGTCAATGAAGAAAGTGGCCGGTACCCTGAAACTCGATCAGGCCCTCTACCGCGAAATGGAAGCCTTCTCCAAATTCGGAGGCGACCTCGATGCCGCTACCAAGAATGTACTCGACAAAGGAGCCCGTAACGTGGAAATCCTGAAGCAACCCCAATACACTCCTTTCTCCGTGGAAAAACAGGTAGCCATCATCTACCTCGGAACCAACGGTTTAATTAAGGATGTTCCGGTAAAACGCGTGAAAGAGTTCGAAGACCACTTCCTGATGGAAATGGAGAACAAACTCCCCGAGGTTTTAGCCGAGTTCAAAAAAGGAAATCTTCCCGAAGACGGTCTGAAGAAAATGGTGGAACTGGCCAACAGCCTCGTGCCCCAATACAAAGCCTGATTTCACGGAATTCATAATCATTGAAATTGCCCGCTACATGCGGGCAATTTTTTTGGGTGGTCCGAAAAAATTTATCATTGACTTTCAATTCATTGACTCGTAAATAGCGGATTTTACGTATTTCTATAGGTATTTTTCCCCGTAAAGCTTGCATCGTAAAAAAACCCGTACTACATTTGTCCCAGTTCGGGTAAATACTTATAAGGATTTATCCGGATGTGAAGAGATAATAGAATACCCTTAGTTTTTAATTCGTAATACCCTAACCGATGAAAGTGAAAATGCTGCAAACGCGCGGCTTCATAGCTGTTGTTTTTGCCTCCATATTTGTTCTGCCTGCGAGTCCTTTGCAGGCCCAACTTTACAAGGGAAAAGATGGTGCTGAAAATTATACCACGGCGGGTTCGTTTGTGGTGAATCGGTATGCTGAATTGGGAGCCTCGGTTGTGTCCGGTGCTTTTTCATTATCAGTTACAAATATTGCCGATCTCAACGGATCAGTTGCCTTTGCAAAGTCGGTCAATCCTTATACCAACGATGCCTTATCCAATGGCGACCTGGTTATGATCATCCAGATGCAGGGTGCTGATATGAATACGACCAATACCAGCAATTATGGAACGATCACCAATTACAACGGTGTGGGTAGTTTTGAGTTGAAAACGGTATACAATGTTTCCGGTAATACCATTTATTTCTGTGAAGGTTTGGTGAATGCCTACACGCAGAGTGGAAGACGCCGGGCACAGATTGTTCGAATTCCACGGCTTTCATCTTTAACCGTTGCTTCGGGTGTTACCATTACGGGAAATCCCTGGAATGGATCTACGGGAGGCATAGTGGCGATTGAAGTAAGTGGTACCACTACTGTAAACGGATCGATTTCCGCATCCGAGATCGGGTATCGGGGTGGTGCGGATAATAAAGGAGTTTCACTGGGATCCGGAGCGGCCTCAAATTCAAATTATTTTAGTTCTACAACAAATAACCACGATGCGGCAAAGGGAGAAGGCATTGTGGGAAATCAAACAGATTATGAATCCCTGGGTGGTTCCCTGGGTCGTGGTGCTCCGGCCAATGGTGGTGGAGGTGGTAATGGCCACAATTCCGGTGGTGGTGGCGGATCCAATGCGGGCACCAATGGCACCCTCACTCCCTGGAACGGAACCGGTGTAAAGCACAATGCCAACGCTAATTTTACAGCCGCCTGGAACCTCGAGTATGCCGGCTTTGCCACCGATGTTTCCGTAGGTGGTGGACGCGGTGGATATTCATTCTCCTCTTCAAACCAG
>JANRLV010000060.1:0-3462 GCA_033762195.1 Chitinophagaceae bacterium
CCGAAGGTTTTGGGGAGGACTTTGTCCCCGAGAATTACGACATGCGTGTGATCGACCACTTTGAACAGGTAACAGACAAAGATGGGGCTATTATGGCCCGTAAACTGGCCCGGGAAGAAGGTATCTTCTGTGGTTACTCCGCAGGTAGTTGTATTCAGGGGCTGATACAACTTAAAGACCGGCTTAAAAAAGATGATCTCGTGGTCTGTATCTTTCATGACCATGGTAGCCGCTATGTGGGTAAGGTATATAATGACCAATGGATGATCGAAAGGGGCTTTTTGGACGTGAAGACCTTTAAGGATATCATCAGTTCAAGGGGCTCCAAAAAACTCATCACCCTGACACCAGACCAAACCGTGGCCGAAGCGGTAGCCTTGATGAAGAAATATGATATTGAACATATCCCCGTTATGAATGGCGCGCAACTGGTAGGTGCGATCAGCGAAAGTGGTTTGTTTCAAAAGCTATTCGATAACCCTGATCTGCGGAAAGAAAAAGTTGCTTCCTTCCTTGAGGCGCCATACCCGCTGGTTGATTTCTCCACTCCCGTTGAACGGTTGAGCGGAATGATCAATAAAGGCAATGGGGCTGTTTTAGCCAAAGATGAGGCCGGGCATTTTCATATAGTCACCAAGTATGATTTGCTACAGGCGTTGACGAAGTAGGGTGGAGGACGGATGACAGATGACAGATGACGGATGACAGATGACAGATGAAGGATGTTGGATGTTGGATGACGGAGGTTTGCTGTCATCCGTCATCCGTCATCTGTCATCTGTCATCTTCCCCCCCCTCCAATCGTAATCTTACGTTCCCCAGCCAAGCAGTTCTACCTAATCCGCATGTTGTTTCTATCGTTAAAAAAAATAGAAATTTTGCTCTATGCGGGTAATGTCATCCGTTATACTTTTGTGTCAGAAGTTGATTGATAGAAATATCGATCTCAATCCAAATCCAACAAAAACCAGCGTTAAACGAACCGTCCAACATCCTTTTAAAAAACCAGAGAAAAATCCAATATCAGTCAACTTCTTTTTTTCTCTATTCTTTGAAGACCTACTGATCCGATCCTGAAGAACCACATTGACAGTCCCGTTTTATCCAATCCTTTGAAGACGTCCAGATCCTGGAAAACCGAATTCGATCGTTGAGGCCCAAAAAAAGAATTCTCCTTTACTTTCCTTAATTTCCCTCCCGGTGCATTTCATAGACAATACAAGCAACCGGGAGGGAAAGGAAAGTGACAAACCATCCCGAAAGAAACCGATGTACCCGGTTTCGGCAAATCTGCGTTCTTACCTCAAAAATGTGGGCCGGGATATCAAACTACCGGTCAGTTACCGCGATCTACTCCAATTCACCTTCTCTGTTCCTTTACGGGATAAATTTGGCAAAGAGACCCTTTGGGAAAAAACGCTTTATGACAGCCGGGAATGGGACTATATCCGGAAGGGTTTACTGGATATTTATGCCATTCTGAAGACCGAGGGTGACCTTCGTTTTACCAAACACCTCGATGTAGCCCGTATTGACTACTGCACCTTTGGCAATTCAAACCCCTTTCGTATCCGGATTGTCAATAAATACAATGACAACTACGACCACTATTATATCAAGATTGCTGATGCCTCCCGTATCTATGGTCTGGAACTGGAGCACCTCCTTTCCCCCAACCGGATGCATTTTTTTACCCATCAGGATACCATGGTGGAAGAACATATTGCCGGTATTCCGGGGGATGTCTTTATCCGGGATATGATGAATGACTCTTCCACCAATAAGATCAGGCTCGCCAAAGAATTTGTCAAGTTTAACGAACGTTGTTTCGTACGACTTCTGGGTGATATGCGGAGTTACAATTTTATCATAGATATCACACCCGATATCGAGGATTATCAATACCGTATCCGGGCCATCGATTTTGACCAGCAATGTTATGAAGGCCGGAAGAACCTCTATCTCCCCCAATTTTTTAAAGAGAATTACCCTCTTGTGGATTTAACCTTGCGCCACCTGAATAACGATTCGATCCAACAATATCAAACCGAGGAAAGGACCATGATGGCTTTTCGGCTGACCTCCTCCCGTTACCGCCTGATGGACCTCCTGCAGATCATGGGAAAGGACGAACTCTCCACCCCGGCCAAGACAGAGCAATTAAAAACGGAGTTGAATGACTATTTTGGAACCACCTATTATTCCAAGGCCAAAACCATGGGCCAGGTCGTAAAGACTCACATGAAACAAACACTCCGTAAAAACCTGCTTCTACTGCAGAAGCAATCGGGCAGGTTCAATGATTAAAGACTCAAATGCGTTATCTTCGCCACGCAAAAACATAGACAATGAGTAAATACAAAGCCGGCGTATTGTTTGGTGAAGAACTCGAAGCACTTCTCAATGACGCCAAAGCCAACCAATTCGCCCTTCCTGCCGTAAATACTACCGGCACCAACTCCATCAATGCCACCCTTGAAACGGCGGCAAAAGTCAATTCACCTGTTATCATTCAATTCTCTAACGGTGGTGCACAATTCATTGCCGGCAAGGGAATGCCCAACGATAAATTGCAAGGCAATATCCAGGGAGCGATCTCCGGTGCCCTGCATATTCATAATGTTGCCAAATATTACGGAGTACCTGTTGTACTGCATACCGACCATGCTGCTAAAAAATGGCTGCCCTGGATCAGTGGATTGATCGATGCGGGTGAAGCATTTTATAAGGAAAAAGGGCAACCACTTTTCAGCAGCCACATGCTTGACCTCAGTGAAGAACCACTGGAAGAAAACGTATCCACATCTGTTGAGTTTTTCAAACGCATGAAACCCTTGGGCATGGCCATTGAGATCGAACTGGGTGTGACCGGTGGAGAAGAAGACGGCGTAGATAACAGCGATGTGGAAAATGATAAATTGTATACCCAACCAGCCCACGTAGCATATGCCTACACAGAATTGGGTAAAGTGGGTAATCTGTTCACCATTGCCGCTGCCTTTGGTAATGTACATGGTGTATATAAACCCGGTAACGTAGAGCTTCGTCCGGTGATCCTGCACAATAGCCAGGTATATATCGAAAAAGAACTCAAGACAGGGCCCAAACCCGTTTACTTTGTATTCCATGGTGGAAGCGGTAGCCCGCAGCATCAGATCCGGGAAGCCATCGGTTATGGCGCCATTAAGATGAATATTGACACCGACCTTCAGTGGGCTTTTTGGGAAGGCATATTGGGTTATTATCAGAAAAATGAAGCCTACCTTCAAGGTCAGCTGGGTAATCCCGAAGGCGAGGACAAACCCAACAAAAAATATTATGATCCCCGGGTTTGGTTACGCAAAGGTGAAGAGTCCTTTATCAAAAGGCTTGAAACCGCTTTTGTGGACCTCAACTGTATCAACCGGAATGCGTGAGGGATGTGAGGAGTGAGACGTGAGAGGTGAGGCGTGAGGCGTGAGA
>JANRLV010000061.1:0-18026 GCA_033762195.1 Chitinophagaceae bacterium
GAGGTGCGTCCCATCTGTCATCCGTTCTCAGTCCTCTGTCATCCAACATCCAACATCCATCATCCAACATCCAACATCCAACATCTGTCCTCCGCCATCCAACATCCCTCCCCGCCCCCTCCCCAAAAACTTTTGTTAAACCCCCAAATCCCCATCCAAAATACGAAAGAAATCGTAGTTTTATACGAAATTAATCGTATAACACATAAAACCAATTGTATGGCAACAAAGAAATCAACGGGTATTTTGCTGCTGGCCGGGGGCCTGCTGGTGGCTGGCTCACTGACATTTATTTCCTGGACGGACAAACAACCTCAATCGCATTTTGGTGGTGACCGCTTTGTAAACGATACCACGCCCGAGAAATCAAGGAAGCGTGATGATAAGGTCAGGAACATTGAAGAGGCCATTGAGGAAGTGGAGAAAGCCCGTCAGGAGCTGTCCCGAACCATTGAGGTGGATATGGCGCGTATGCAAAAAGAACTGGAAACAGGTCTCCGGGAAATAGATGCGCAAAAGATCAGGATGGAAGTGGAAAAAAGTCTGAAGAGTATTGATATGGAGAAGATCCAGAAAGAGCTGAAAGAAAACATGGAAAAAATGGAGTTGAGTGACCGGGCTGAATTCAAGGAGGAAATGAAGCAGGTGGAAAAGGAAATGGAAAAGGCACGTATCGAGCTGGAGAAAGTAAAGGAGATCGACTTTAAGAATATGGAGAAAGAACTGGCCAAGGTGAAGGTGGAAATGAAGGATATCAAACCCCGGATCGAAGCGGAACTGAAAAAGGCAGAGAAGGAACTGGATAAGGCCAAAGAGTCATTAAAAGAGACCAAGTCATTTATAGATGATTTGGCCAAGGCAGGGTTGATCGACAAAGACAAGGACTATACAATCGAGCATAAAAAGGGTGAGTTGTTTATCAATGGGCAAAAACAATCCGAGGCCACGTATAAGAAATTTGAAAATTATTTAAACAACCACAAGGAGTTTAAAATAAAGAAAGAGGCGGATGAGTTTGATATGCAGAGTGGAGAGCGGAAGGTTAGGATATAAATGGAAAATAAGGAATAAGAAAGACCCAATAAGAAATAAGGAAGTCGTTTGACTTCCTTATTTCTTATTTATTATTTTCTATTTCAAATTTCTCAATCGTCATTGTCCATAAAATGAAAGATCGATGGAAATAGTTTGGTCTCGCTGGTTAAAACCATCTCTACATTCAGCAGAAAGGCCTCATCGGTTTTGATGGTGATATTTTCCTTGGTTACTTTCTTGTAACCTTCTTTTTCAAAAACGAATTTATATACACCGGGTTTGAGGTCATCGAAGGCGTAATTGCCATTACAATCGGTGATGATCACTTTTTCTTTTTTGGAGGTCACATAAGCGGTGATGCTTACATCGCCCAAAGGTTTTTTGGATCCTGTTTGGATCACGCTTCCGTTGATCTCGTTGACCTTCTTATTAGGTGTTTCGTTATTGCAGGGTGAAGGAGATGCACCGGCGTTGGCCCCAACAGCCGTAAGCATGGCCAGGGCAACTGCAAAGAATCGAAATGATTTCATGTGTAAAGGTTTTCGTTGTTAATGGTCTACACGCAGTTCATCCGACACAGTATCAAAATTATAGCATTTTTATCGGATGTTTCAATGCTTCTTCAAACTCTTTTATCATATTTTTTACGATGGTTTCGGCAGGTAAAATTTCGCGGATCAGCGAACTTACCTGTCCGATCTCTAACTCTCCTTCCTCCATATCACCTTCAAACATTCCTTTTTTTGCCCGGGCGCGACCTAATATATTTTTTAATTCTTCATGCGTAGCGCCTCTTTGCTCAGCAGCTAACACTTGATCAAAAAAATTGTTTCGTAGTAATCGAACAGGGGTTAATTTCTTCATCATCAATTGGGTATCCCCTTCCTGGCTTTGAATAACCTTATTTTTGAAATGAATATGGGCGGAAGCTTCTTCACTCGCCACAAAGCGGCTGCCTACCTGTACGCCTTCTGCACCCAGCACCATGGCCGCCATCATCTGTCTGCCGGTGGCGATCCCACCAGCAGCTATAACGGGGATCTTTACGCTATTTACCACGGCGGGTACCAAAACCAGGGTAGTGGTTTCTTCCCGGCCGTTATGTCCACCGGCCTCAAATCCTTCCGCAACCACCGCATCACAACCTGCTTGTTCCGCTTTCAAGGCAAAGCGGGTACTACTCACCACATGTACCACCGTTATGCCATGTTCTTTGAGTTTAGGTGTTAATACTGCCGGGTTTCCTGCACTGGTGAATACGATCTTCACGCCTTCATCGATCAGGATATCCACCTGCTTTTCCAGGTCGGCATATAAGAGTGGGATATTTACCCCAAAGGGTTTGTCGGTAGCCGCCTTGCATTTTTGCAGGTGTTCGCGAAAGACATCGGGGTACATGGAACCACTGCCAATGATTCCCAATCCCCCGGCATTGCTGACGGCAGAAGCCAGTCGCCAGCCACTTGTCCAAACCATACCGGCCTGAATGAGTGGATATTTGATTCCGAAAAGTTGGGTGATGCGATTTGTCATACGCCAAATATAGCTAAAGGCTAAAAGCGAATTGCTTTTACCTAGCCCAGGTCGATATCGGTATTGTCCCCAATATTTAGGGTCCTGGTTTCTCCACAGATACCTGTATCACTTCCGATGAGGGAACTATCCAGAACGATATCAATGAGGTTAGAAAAAGACCCGATGATGGAATTGCGGATGATCGAGGAATCCACGGTTGTATTTTCCCCGATACTTACATTCGGTCCAACAATGGAGTTCTTGATGATACAACCTTCTCCAATGCTGACAGGTTGGATGATCACGGCGTTCTCCGATTTATAATTGTATTCCACCTGGCCGGCGAATTTCTTCAGCAAGGTGGCATTTGATTCGAGCAATGTTTCTTTTTTGCCACAATCAAACCAATTCTCTACGCGAAAAGATTTAAACTGTACCCCACGGCGTATCATGCAATCCAGTGCATCGGTCAGACTGAATTCGCCGCGGTTCTTTAATCCCTGATTGATATTGTCATCGAGGCATTGAAACATCTGTTCACTTTCCCGGATCTTGTACACGCCTACCAGCGCCATATTGGATTTAGGGATCTGTGGTTTTTCCACCACATGTTCGATAAACCCTTCTTCATCCATTTCGGCCACCCCGAATTCGCGGGGATCATCTACTTTTTTTACACCCAGCATGGAATATGGTGAATTCAGCACCTCTTTGACATCATACTCGCAAATAGAATCACCCAACACCACGAATACTTCATCCTTGCCCACTAATTTTTTAGCGAGGGTTACGGCATGACCGATCCCCTGCCGGTCGGTTTGATATACATAGGAGGCTTTGATACCCGGATAATGCTCTGTTACATAATCCTGGATCTTATCACCCAGATATCCAACAATAAAGATGAATTCATTGATCCCGGCGTCTTTCAACTGGTCGATGATGATGCTAAGCACCGTTTTTCCGGCCAGGGGGATGAGCGCCTTTGGTTGAGTATATGTATGGGGACGAAGCTTGGTACCGGCTCCGGCTACTGGTATGATTGCCTTCATTGGTTTTTATTGATGCAAAAGCACCCGAAAGTAACGAAAAAACAAACAACAAAAACTTATACGATTGAGGGGGTTAGGCCTTAATTTTGTGCCCATTATGCAAAAAGATACACAGGTTTTTGATTTGATCAACAAAGAGCTGGATCGCCAGCGTCATGGCATCGAACTCATCGCGTCGGAAAACTTTACCTCCCTGCAGGTCATGCAGGCAATGGGAACCGTACCTACCAATAAATATGCCGAGGGCTACCCGGGCAAAAGATACTATGGTGGTTGTGAGATCGTGGACCAGATCGAAACCCTGGCCATTGACCGGTTAAAAAAGATCTTTAACGCCAGTTGGGCGAATGTGCAACCGCATAGTGGGGCCCAGGCCAACGGCGCGGTATTCCTGGCTGTATTAAAACCAGGTGATAAAGTATTGGGACTTGACCTGAGTATGGGTGGTCACCTGACTCACGGCAGTCCGGCGAATTTCAGTGGCAAGACCTATCATGCCCTGCACTATGGTGTAACCAAAGATGGTTTAGTGGATTATGACCAGATGGAAGCCATTGCCACGAAGGAAAAACCCAGAATGATTATTTGTGGAGCTTCTGCCTACAGCCGTGATTGGGATTATAAACGTATCCGTGCCATCGCCGACTCAATCGGTGCGGTGGTTTTGGCAGATATTGCACACCCTGCCGGACTGATCGCCACCGGATTGCTGAATGACCCCTTTGATCATTGCCATATTGTGACCTCCACTACCCATAAGACCCTCCGTGGTCCCCGGGGTGGTATCATTGCATTGCGACATGATTTTGAAAATACCTGGGGGGTAAAAGATCCAAAAGGTAACCTGAGGACCATGAGCCAATTGCTTGACCTGGCTGTTTTCCCGGGAACACAGGGCGGCCCCCTCGAACATGTGATCGCTGCCAAAGCCGTTGCCTTCGGAGAGATCCTTTCCGATGGATTCAAAGCCTACGGACAACAAGTCATCGCCAATGCCCAAGCCATGGCCAAAGCCTTTGTAAGCCGTGGATATAACCTCATCAGTGATGGTACGGACAATCACCTGATGCTGATCGACCTGAGAAACAAGAACCTGACCGGGAAAAAAGCACAGGAAACCCTGGATAAAGCGCATATCACCCTGAATAAAAATGCGGTACCTTTTGATGATAAATCACCCTTTGTTACCTCGGGTATCCGGGTAGGTGTTCCCGCGATCACCACACGCGGATTAAAGGAACCCCATATGGAAACAGTGGTCGCCCTCATCGATAAGGTTTTGATGAACACAGAAGATGAATCACTGATCCTGGGCGTGAAAGGAGAAGTAAAGGAATTCATGAAACAATTCCCGCTTTATCCCGAATTAGGCTAATGATCAGTAATTAATAATAAATAGTTATTGATTATTAATTACTCATTATAAAAACTCACTCACGATGATACAACGTATTCAATCTGTTTGGCTCCTGCTGGCGGCTGTTC
Source organism: Chitinophagaceae bacterium (assembly GCA_033762195.1). Taxonomy (GTDB): domain Bacteria; phylum Bacteroidota; class Bacteroidia; order Chitinophagales; family Chitinophagaceae; genus SpSt-398. The sequence continues at coordinate 5,088 of JANRLV010000061.1, forward strand.
TCGGTGTGCTGAGCTACCAGCTTCCCTTTTATGAAGCTACAAACCAGAGCACAGATACCATGAGTGGTGGAGTAACCTATGTGAACGGAGGAAGTAATCTATTTCTGGTAGTCCTAACAGGCGCCACGATCTTTCTGGCACTGGCCTCGATCTTTTTTTATAAGAAACGAAAACAGCAATTGAGGATTACGATCGTGGGGACTGTTTTATCCATCGTATTGGTCATACTCAACTTTACCGCCATGCGCAAATTGGGCGGCTCAGTTCCTTCCCTTACGGCCCTGGTTGTTTTTGCAATACCGGTATTGTTTGTATTGGCCGCGAGAGGTATTTGGAAGGATGAGAAGTTGGTGGAGAGTTTGGATCGACTGAGATAGGATTTGACCGCTGAGAACATGAGAACGCAGAGATGCGCAGAGATTTTACCCTTTAAAATGATTAAAATTTATCCGTTAATATTTCCTGGTTTTTTTTGAACATTATCTCTGCGAGACTCTGCGCTCTCATGTTCTCTGCGGTGAATAGTTTAAAGGTATTTCCCTGTCAAACTCTTCTTCTCCTTCTTCATGTCATTCGGTTTTCCGGCGAAGACCAGTTCTCCTCCTCCATCTCCGGCTTCGGGGCCAAGTTCGATCACCCAATCTGCACTGCGAATTACATCTGTATTGTGTTCGATCACGAGAATGCTATGCCCCTGTTCGATCAGGGCGTTGAACGAGGTCAATAGTTTTTTGATATCATGAAAGTGCAGGCCTGTGGTGGGTTCATCGAAAATGAAAAGGATCTTTCCACCTCCCTTGCCTTTTCCCAGGAAGGAAGCCAGTTTGACCCGTTGCGCCTCACCACCGGAAAGGGTTCCTGAGGACTGCCCGAGTTTTACATATCCCAACCCCACATTGCTCAGGGGCTGAATGGCCTGTGCCAGTTTGGGTTCTTCTTTAAAGAACAGGATGGCTTCATCCACACTCATTTCCAATACATCGTGGATGCTCTTTCCCCGGTATTGTACTTCCAATACTTCTTCTTTGAATCGTTTTCCGCCACAGGATTCGCAAACCAGGTGAACATCGGCCAGGAACTGCATTTCCACCACTTGTTCACCCTCTCCTTTACATGTATCACATCGTCCGCCATCCACATTGAATGAAAAATGTTTGGGTTGAAACCCGCGCATTTTGCTGAGTGGTTGTTTTGAAAAAAGATCGCGGATCTCATCATAGGCCTTGATATAGGTAACCGGATTGCTTCGCGAGGATTTCCCGATCGGGTTTTGGTCTATCATTTCGATCTGGGTGATACTCTCAATATCTCCGGTAATAGCGCGGTGAAATCCGACCTTATCCCCCATTTCCCCTTTTATTTTTTTAAGTCCGGGGTAAAGTATCTGTTTCACGAGGGTGGTCTTTCCACTTCCACTGACCCCGCAAACCACACAGAGGAGGTTGAGCGGAAATTCAACGGTGATATCTTTCAGGTTGTGCTGCCTCGCCCCTTCTACGGTAATGGAGCGGTTCCATTTCCGGAGGGTTTTTGGCGGGTCGATCCGAAGCTCTCCTTTCAGGTATTGTCCGGTCAAACTTTTTGGGTTGGCCACCAGCACATCATAGTTCCCTTCGGCCACCAATTCCCCACCCAGGTGCGAAGCAAGCGGGCCCATGTCAATGATATGGTCCGCCTCGCGCATCATCATTTCGTCGTGTTCCACAACGACTACGGTATTATCGAGGTCACGTAATTCTTTTAAAACAGCAATGAGGTTGGCCGTGTCCCGTGGGTGCAGACCGATCGACGGTTCATCCAATATATACAATGAATTGGTCAGGTTACTCCCGAGGCTGGTGGTCAGTTGAATCCGCTGACTTTCTCCGCCACTCAGTGAATTCGCCAGGCGGTTAAGGGTCAGGTACCCAAGACCAACCTTTAAAAGGGTGTCCAACCGATGATGGATCTCGATGAGTATACGTTTGGCCACCTGTTTGTCATAATCGGAAAGTTGATCATCCAGTTTTGCAAACCAGGCCTTCAGATCACGAACCGGGAGCGCGTTCAATTCCCCTATATGCAATCCCCCCACTTTCACATACAAGGCTTCAGGGCGCAGCCGGTAGCCTTTACAATCCGGACATTCGGTGCGGCCGCGGTAGCGGCTCAATAAAACCCGGTATTGAACCTTGTACAGGTTTTGTTCTACTTCTTTGAAAAAATCATTGATCCCCAGGGCAGGTTTTTCCCCTTCCCAGAGCATTTTGTATTGGGCCTTGGTCAGGTCGGCAATGGGTTTATGTACCGGGAAATCGATCTTCTTGGCGGCTTTGATGAACTGTTCACGCCACCAACCCAGCTTCTCCCCTTTCCAGGGGGCCACTGCGCCATCATACACGCTCAGTCGGCGGTCGGGTATCACCAGGTCGGCATCGATTCCCAGGACCTGGCTAAAGCCCTCGCAGGTGGGGCAGGCGCCAAAGGGGTTATTAAACGAAAAGAGGTTGGGTACAGGTTCTTCGAACTGCATCCCATCCATTTCAAACCGGTTATTGAAGTGGAGCAGGCTCTCCCCATCCACTTCGATAAACACATCCCCTTCTCCCTCATAAAAGGCGGTGCCAATGGAGTCTGCCAGGCGGTGGCGATCATCTTCATCAAAATCCTTGACGACGATACGGTCCACCAGCACATAGGCTAATCGACCTGAAAAGTGGGCTTTTAATTCCTTGTCTGATTTCTCCCCCCATTCTTCTATCCGGCTTACCACCCCGGATGCCCCAGTTTCCTTGTCGCGGGTATAGATCCGGGAAAAACCTTTTTGGGCCAGGATGGACAGCTCTTCGCGGATATCGCGGTGGCGGTGCAACTTAAATGAGGTCAGTATAAATACCTTGGAACCTTCTTTCAGGGTGCTGATGCTACGCAGTACATCGGTCACATCATCCTTTTTTACCTCTCTGCCGGATACGGGAGAAATGGTGTGCCCGATACGAGCGTAAAGTAACCGGAGGTAGTCGTACAATTCCGTCATACTCCCTACCGTACTACGGGGTGTTCTCGTAATGACTTTCTGTTCGATGGCGATAGCCGGACAGAGACCCTTGATATAGTCGACATCCGGTTTATTCATCCGGTTGAGGAACTGCCGGGCATAGGCGCTGAGGCTTTCTGCGTACCGCCGCTGGCCCTCTGCATAGAGGGTATCTATAGTGAGACTGGACTTTCCCGAACCGGATACACCGGTGACCACAATGAGGTGGTTTCGGGGGAATGCAACGTCCACATTCTTAAGATTATGGACCCTCGCGCCCTTGATAAAAATGGCATCGGAGGCGGGTACTTTCCCTCTTTTTTTCTCGGATATTTTCGATAACGGAGTAGGCATGGAAGGTTACAAAAGTACGCTTTGTCCTTACAAATCAACACATAGCATTAACATTTCCTTTTGAAAAAAGGGGAGTATACTTGTATAACCGTTGGGGTGAATAACAAATTGCCTTACTTTTATATTCACAAGCACAATAAAAAGTAAACAAGCGACCAAACAATAATCCAGCAACCAAAAAAAACAACCCGCCTATCGACTCCTGAAATCTACCCGTACTAGTCCCAAAAATCCAATAAGTAAAACCAAAACAATATCCATCCACCAAAAAACCGAGGAGTTTATGAAAGCTTATTCTCAGAAAACTGACCATGAATTAATCCATCTATTCGTTGATGGACAATTAGATGCATTAGAAGCCCTTGTCCTGCGCCACAAGGACAAACTCTACACATCCATTCTGTTCCTGGTAAAAGACAAATATCTTGCCGAAGATATTTTCCAGGACGTATTCATCCGTATCATTGACACCATGCGCGGCGGCCGGTATACCGAAGAAGGTAAATTCCTGCCCTGGGCCATGCGGATCGCACACAACCTTTGTGTTGACCATTTCCGTAAGGTAAAACGCACCCCGACCATCAAGAACGGAGAAGACAAAGACATTTTTGAAGTGTTGAATTTTTCCGAAGACAGCGCCGAAACCAAAATGATGAAGCGCCAGAGCCACGACCGTGTGCGTGAAATGCTTGATCGTCTTCCGGAAGACCAACGCGAAGTGATCATTCTCCGGCACTATGCCGATATGAGCTTCAAAGAGATCGCGTCTATGACCAATTGCAGCATCAATACCGCTTTGGGACGGATGCGCTATGGCCTGATCAATTTGAGGAAAATGATGATGCAGAAGCAAATCGCCCTGTAGCAATAAAGAACATTAAATAATAAATAAGGAATAAGAAAGTATCCTGACTTTCTTATTCCTTATTTTTTTATTCAATATTCATTCTTTCTTATTTCTTATTTTTTTTACTTGCTTCTATCCCGCACTTCAGCCATGCTTCAAATTCCCGGGGATCAGGGGTATAGTATTTTGTACGGGTAAGCGCTACCTGATCGGCTGAAAGAATGGCATATTGTGGTTGGGAGGTGGCGCCGAAGTTGACCGTCTGGAAAGTGGCCCACTTATCCCCTACTGTAATAATCGGTTTTTCTTTTCCGCTGCTGTCCTTGTAGACCATTTGTTCATTCAGGGGCAACTTGCGGCGTTCATCCACATACAGGGAGACCACCACAAATTCTTCCCGCATCAATTCCTGTACCTTGGGATCGGTCCAGATACTCTCTTCCATCTTCCGGCAATTCACACAGGCCCAGCCGGTAAAATCGATCAGGACAGGTTTGTTTTCCTGTTTGGCTTTTTCCAGGGCTAATTCATATTCATTCTCCAATGGTTTGAAACCGGTAACACAGTTGACTGGTTCTTTATAAATACTGTAGCAGAGTGGCGGAGGAAATCCGCTGATCCATTTCAGGTTGGCATATTTGGTATTGGTGACACCGGGAATGAGGTACAGCGTAAAGGCGGAGAAAAGCGCAATGAATGCAATCCGGGTGATCCCAAATTTCTTAACGGGACTGGAATGCCCGATCTTTAAAATACCCAGCAGGTAAAGCACGATCAGCAAGCTGATCAAAGCCCAGGAGCCAATAAATATCTCTCGTTTGATGATGCCCCATTGTTGCACCAGATCAGCATTGGACAGGAACTTAATGGCGAGGGCCAGTTCCACAAAGCCCAATACCACTTTTACATCGGTCATCCATCCTCCCGAACGAGGAAGTGATTGGAGCCAGTTGGGAAAGAGGGCAAATAGCGCAAAGGGAAGACCGAGTGCGAGACCAAAACCAGCGGCACCGACTGTAAGCGGCCATGCTCCCTGGTTTGCAACACCCACCAGGAGCGTTCCCAGGATGGGGCCTGTACACGAAAAGGATACAATGGCCAATGTGGTAGCCATAAAGAATATCCCGGCAATATTACCCAGTCCCGATTTTGAATCGGCCTTATTGGCAAAACTGGCGGGGAGCCCGATCTCAAACAACCCAAAAAAGGACAAAGCAAAGGCGACAAACACCGCAAAGAAGACCAGGTTCAGCCACACATTGGTTGAAATATTATTAAATATCTCCGGATTGGTATTTCCTGCCAGGTGGAAGGGCACCGTGATCAATACATAGATCAGAAATATAAACAGGCCATACATCACGGCGTTGGTAATGCCTTGTTTCCGGTCTTGCGATTTTTTGGTAAAAAAGGTGACCGTCACCGGGATCATGGGGAAAACACAAGGTGTCAGTAAAGCGATCAATCCCCCCACTAAACCCAGTAAAAAAATCGTGAGCAGGCTTTTATTCTTGGTACCGTCATCTCCGCAATCACTCACCGGGTTATGGATATCGATCGAGGCCACGTTGATGGCAAACTCCTTCGACACCCCGCCTTCAAGGCCTACCTGGAAGGTGAATGGCCGGGCGGTAACAAACTCCTCTCCTTTTCCATAATAGAATTGAAGGCTTCCCTGCAGGGTTGCCGGGATAGCCCCGGGAATGTTCACTATAGCTTTCCATTCGGCCGGACCCTCTTGTACTTTGACGGCCCCAAATATGGGGCTGTTGATGGTCTGCGCCGGGTTCAGGGGTTGAATCAACCCTTCCAATAAAATACTGGAATCTGCAAAGACAAGCTCGGCCATTTTGATTTCGGAAATCACCTGATCCGGGCTAAATAGTTGCCAGCCGGTAGCGCCTGGGGTGGTAAAGGTCAATTCGAATTTTCCTTCCCCGGTCTTTTTGCTTTCCACCTTCCAGGTGACCAGGGTATCCGGGGCCTGAGCGGAGAGGTTTATTTGTCCAAACAGGGTGAACAGTAAAATGATCAGTACAGGTAGAGATCTTCTACGCATAATGGGTGAATTATTTGACATTTAGCCCAGGGTGAGTACAATGGGCTATGAATATGATCAGGAAGTGTGGTAAACGGTTCAATTCAGTGTAACACTGAAGTTGATCTTCTTGGCAGGAAGGCAACGCTCATCCGTACAAGTTTGAAATTCGATGGTACCGCTGGCATTGGTACGGCCCTTGCCTTTTACTTTTACCACCTGTACAAATTCGACCTTCTTGGAGTATTGATTCGCGGAAACATCCAGTGTCTTATCGTGATATTTCTCCAGGTTTCCTACCTCTTTGATCTTGCCTTCAAAACTCAGGAGCGGGTTTTTGGTAAAGATGATCTCTGTGGGGATAGCGATCGCATCGGCGGGCTGGGTTTGGGAAAAGAGGTGCCATCCGGCGTCGATCGTTGCGGTCAGTTTTACCTCATACGTATTTTCCGCGGTCTTTTTGGCCGAGTAGGTCCAATTGACCGGGTTCTGCGCCTTTACGGAGCAGGCGGCAACAGAAAAAAGAAGTATGTACAGGATCGATTTCATACACATTTTTTAAAAAAATCGGCTCTTGTGAACCGGTGGAATATCCTGGACAAAAATAACCTTCAAATCCGGCTATTTTGTAACAAAAGTGACAATACTCTGTTAATGACGGACGATCAGGCTGTTTGGGGGGCTAATTGCCCTGACATTAGTAAATCTTTAAGGATTTTTCGACCATCCGTATTGCCCAGAACCGGCGATGCCGCCCTTTCCGGGTGGGGCATCATCCCAAATACGTTACGGCTGGCATTACAGATTCCGGCGATATTTCTGGCGGCCCCGTTGGGGTTTGCGTCCAGGGTTAATTCTCCGTCCTCATTGCAATAGCGAAAGATCACCTGGTTATTGGCTTCCAGGGCATCGAGGGTCTTTTCATCCGCATAGTAGCGGCCTTCGCCATGGGCCACGGGGATCTTATAAATATGGCTATCGTTGTCTTTCAGGAAAATATTCTTACAAACAAATTTCTGGTGTTCATTCCGCAGCAGGGCGCCGGGAAGCAGGTGAGATTCACAAAGGATCTGAAAGCCATTGCATACCCCAAATACCTTCCCACCCCGGTTGGCAAACTCGATGACTTGTTGCATCAACGGGCTAAACCGGGCAATGGCGCCACAACGGAGGTAATCTCCATAGGAAAACCCTCCCGGGAGAACGATACAGTCATCGGTAGTGAACATACTCAGGTCTTTGTCTTTGTGCCAGAGCATTATCACTTCCTGACCCATGTCATGCGCAAGGGCATCGTGCATATCGCGGTCACAATTGGACCCGGGGAAAACAACAACTCCGAATTTCATGAGGCAAAAATAGGGTTTTTTTGGGGGTCGGGGGGGAGGACAGATGTTGGATGTTGGATGATGGATGTTGGAGGACAGATGACAGATGACGGAGGGGAGGTTGGAGGTTGGAGGTTGGAGGTTGGATGATGGATGTTGGATGGGGGAGGCTGCTGTGCGAGACCTCTGGTCTCGCACGATTGTCTTGTCGCCTCTGGCGACTCGAATAACAATCTTTTCTTTTATTAATAAACTATAAAAGCCGCCAGAGGCGGCCTTCTGGAAGTGCGAGACCAGTGGTCTCGCACAGCAAGCCTCCGTCATCCGCCTTCTATCATCCGCCCTCCGTCATCTGTCATCTGTCATCCGTCATCCAACATCCAACATCCATCATCTGTCATCCAACATCCCCCACCCTCACACCAAATACTCCCGCGCCACTACAAACCCCACGGTTGCCCAGAACAATAAAAGTGGGAAAAACCGGGCCTTGGGATAGAAGTAGGCACAACTATGGAAGATTGCGAAAGGGATGACGATCACGACAAAGTTTTCGAAGTATTCGGCCTTGGAAAGAAAAGGCACAAAGAGGGACACCAGTAAATAGATCAAAACCAGGCTCCAGTTCTTCCGTACCTGGATCAACATCCGGCGGAGGTTAACCTGAATAAAATAACCCCCCACCAGAAAGGGGATCAACATCAGCAGGGCTGCGCCGGGTAGCCAATAAGAGGGTTCAAGTACAGGGACCTGGATAGATAAAGGAGGTAATATCTTATGCCATCCCCATTCACCTGTGATCAGTAGCCAGGCGGCGTAAAAATAATAGGGTGTAAGCAGACCCATTACACAGATGATCCATTCCTGGATACGGATGGGTTTCATGACAAACAGGGCGGGCAATACCCACACAATGAACAAAAAGGAAGAGGAAAGGAAAAAAGAACTCAATCCCAGGATCAGCCCGATATTAAAGACCATACCCCGAATATGCTGTTGGTTATATAACCTGAATAAGGCAAAGAAGATCAGCAAAAGGAGGGTATTGATGATCAGCGGGGCGGAGAACCAGTTCCATTCTGGCAGCAGGGAGCTGACCAACAGATAGGACATGGCCGGCAGGTAGGTGCTTTTCTGGACCATCCGGTAATCTGAAACAAAGCGGTTAACGATCATGGCTTGCAGAAAGATTAGGGCATAGGCCAATGCCGCCACCACCCCGGGTGAAGCATGGGAACGGAGCCATTCAATCAGTTGATGGTAAAGAAAAGTATCATCTTCCGTTACAAGAGGGGCATGCGGATGAGTAAATGTAGATAGCTTGAGCAGGACGCCCGCTACGAACAAAATGAGGATATTGACAGGTGTTTTCTGTTTAAATATACCGATCACCGCTATGGATTAAATTAATTGTACTCCAGTTTAGCGAAACAAATATAGTTATTGCGGTATATACAAGGAATTATCATCTGCCGGGCGCTTACCTGCTTGCCGTATTTGGTCATGAATTCATAGCCCTTATCCAGGTTCTTCAAGGTTGGGTTCCGGTTGATCTTACCACCGGGTTCAAGGGCAAAATCACTCAGCAAAAGGTTTCGTTTTTCGGGTATATTAAAGATAAAATGAAGGCTGCCTCCGGTATTCATAACCTGGTAGGAAACACGGTCGTCTGATTCATCATCAAACTGTTCTTTTTTGATCACATTGTTCCACTCGAGTTGGCCTTGCTTATCAAAGGACAGGAGGACAATATTCTCAGCATGATAGCGGACGTTTCCGGTATTATTGCGTGAGCGCCAGTACCAGTTGCTATAATAGGGTGCATAGTTGTAATAGTCCATCGGGGAAAAGAAAGGCGATCCATACATATAATCCCAGCGGTTCCAAAGGCCGCTCCGCGAAGTGGTATAATACGATTCAGAAGTGACGATAAATCCTCCATCCGCTTTGGTGATGATGGAGCGGATAAAGAAATCATTAAAGGCGGTACGGAAACTGCCATTGTCACGGGCTTCCCGGCGCAGGTCTTCTGAAAACTCCAGCGAGCTGTTGAGCATGGCTGCCTGCTGGGTCTTGTCCCAGACAAAGAAGTACATCCCTTCGATGTTTCCTCTTTTCTGTCTTACATAAAAAGAGTTGACAAAATACCGTTTGCTAAAATTATCCACTTTGATGCGGAGTTCATCCAGCAGCATATCCTTGAAATCAATGGGGATATACCGGAAGGAATCCGCATAGGCATCTTTTGTGACTATATAGGCACTGGTAATGTTATCATTGGAGTTTCGGTAGTATTTGGTAAACACCAGGTTCCCTTCATTGTCCAGCAGGAATTCACCGAGGTAATCATTTCGTTCATCCATGGGCATGACCAGTTGGTCACGGCGGAGAAAGTTGAGTTTGTTGTCAAACAGCTTGGTGGTTACCACATACCTTTCTTTGTTCTTGCTGTTGATCTTAAAGATGATGATCTTGCTTTTATCCTCGCTGGAGAGGGAGGTATATATCTTATTGTTGGTGGTTATCCCGATATGGGTGGTATCGAGTTCCACGGCTTCTTCCATCTTTTTTCCGTTCCCATCAATTTTTACACCCATGCAATGGATGATACCCCGGCGCTGATACTGGTAGATCATGTAGGTAAAATCGGTATAGGGAAAGAAGTCCACATTGATCAGGCGCTGATCGGGCATGTAGTCGTGTTTAACCTTACGCACCATCTTCATATCATTATCATAAACGCATATAAAGGATTCGCTGCGAACACTCTTGTACACCAGGAAATTGCCATTGATCTTGCCAATGATCTCAAAATCGATCCTCCGTCCATCATCCCGGTCGGGTTCTGAATAGACGATCTTCTGGGCCTGGGAGACACCGATCAGGCTAAAAAGGGTAAGGAGGAGCAGGGTTGTTTTTCTATAGTTAAGCATTTCGTTCCATTTCTAGGTTAAAGTTACGAATAGCCCGGTAAACCGGTTGTTGGCTAAATACTAAAGTTCAGCAGGTTGTTTTGGGGTAAGATGCCGGAAAAACCGGATTTACACGAACCCTTGTTCGTATCCATGACGAATAAGTTAGGTTTGGGGGTTGCCTGTCCCGTTTTTTTCCTTATACCTTTGCAGGTAAAATTTCAGAAAACGGTACCCACTGTTTTATTACAACAAAACTGACACGTGAAAGTTTCGACGAACAAGGTAACTGCCGCCGGATTGATCATTGCCCTGGGAATCATTTATGGGGATATTGGTACATCTCCATTGTATGTAATGAATGCCATTATCAAAGACAGGGTCATTTCCGAAGATTTGGTTTTGGGTGGCCTTTCCTGCATTATTTGGACACTTACCCTTCAAACAACGGTGAAGTATGTTATTCTGACGCTTCGCGCAGACAACCGGGGGGAAGGTGGTATTTTCTCTCTTTTTGCACTGGTTCGTCGACAAAAGAAATGGCTGGTAATCCCAGCGATGCTGGGTGGTGCCGCATTGATTGCGGATGGCATGATCACCCCACCGATTTCTGTTACCTCAGCGGTGGAGGGCTTAAGGCAGATTGAAGTGTTTCGGGATATCAGTGACTGGACGATCATCTACATCGTACTGGGTATCATTACTGTTTTATTCTTTCTTCAACAGTTTGGCACAGCCTCTATCGGTGGTCTGTTTGGCCCCATGATGTCGATCTGGTTTCTTATGCTGGCCGTATTGGGATTTGCCCACTTGTTTGATGACATGCATATTTTCAAGGCATTCAGCCCACACTATGCTATCAACCTGCTGACACAATATCCAAAGGGATTCTGGATTCTGGGGGCTGTTTTCCTCTGTACCACCGGGGCTGAAGCCCTGTATTCTGATCTGGGCCATTGTGGGAAATGGAATATTCGCTACTCCTGGATCTTTGTAAAGGTTTGCCTTATCCTTAACTACCTTGGTCAGGGCGCCTGGTTGCTGGCGAATTACAAAGGCACCTATTTTGACATTACCACCGGTAACCCATTTTATGGGGTTATGCCCGATCAGTTCAAAATTTTCGGAATCGTCATTGCCACCCTGGCAGCCATCATTGCCAGCCAGGCCCTTATCAGCGGATCATTTACACTGGTAAGTGAAGCCATGCGCCTCAATTTATGGCCCAAATTGCGTATCAATTACCCAACGGAAGAAAGGGGACAGCTTTTTATCCCGGGCGTCAATTACCTGCTCTTTTTTGGATGTATCGGGATCGTGCTTTATTTCAAGAAATCAACAAACATGGAGGCGGCCTATGGTCTCGCCATTACGTTGTGTATGATTGCCACCTCCATCCTGTTTGCCAATTACCTGGTTTCCCGAAGGGCAAAGTCATTCTGGATCTATATTTATCTGCTGGTCTATTTTTCCATTGAGTTTAGTTTCTTATTCGCCAACCTGGAAAAATTTCCGCATGGAGGTTATGTCACCCTGATTGTCGGCGGAGGCCTCTTTCTGATCATGTACGTATGGTACCGCTCGCGCAAGATCAAGAACCGGTATGTGGAATTTGTGCGGCTTGAACATTATATTCCCAAGATCCAGGAACTGAGCAATGATAAATCGATCCCCAAATATGCCACCCACCTGGTGTACCTCACCAGTGCCAATAACCCTAAGGAGATCGAACACAAGATCATTTACTCGATCCTGAACAAGAAACCCAAGCGGGCTGATATCTACTGGTTTGTTCACGTAGATACAATGGACGATCCTTATACCTGCGAATACAAAGTGGACCATATCATCCCGAACGATATCATCCGTGTCGATTTCCGCCTGGGATTCCGAATGGAACCCCGGATCAACCTCATGTTCCGGAAAGTGGTGGAAGACCTGGTGGCCAATAAAGAAGTGAACATCAACAGCCGCTACGAAAGCCTGGAAAAAAACAATGTAACAGGTGACTTCCAGTTTATCGTTATGGAGAAATTCCTGAGCCAGGATAATGAACTCCCCTTCTTTGAGCGGATCGTGATGAAGATCTACTTCGGACTAAAAGAAATCAGCCTTTCGGAAGAACGCGGCTTTGGTCTCGATCCCTCCAATGTCACCATCGAAAAATTCCCCCTCATCGTAGCACCCGTGGCGAGTATGAAGTTGACGAGGGTGGAGGAGTAGGTGGGGTGGGATGACAGTTAACAGATGACAGATGACAGTTGACAGATGTTGGTTTTGGTAACCAAATTTTTATTCTTTAACTTAAAGTCTTTTACTTCCGTCATCCGTCATCCGTCATCCGTCATCCGTCATCCGTCATCCGTCATCCGTCATCCGTCATCCGTCATCCGTCATCCGTCATCCGTCATCCGTCATCCGTCATCCGTCATCCGTCATCCGTC
>JANRLV010000062.1:0-10079 GCA_033762195.1 Chitinophagaceae bacterium
CGCTTTTTATCCTATTCTGGGGAGGAATAGTTCTGAAATTTTGTTTTGTGGGTGGGTGGTTGGCTGCTTTATGACTGATGCGGTATGACGTTTGACTTAGGTCGGTGGTTGGGTGTGCGAGCCCTGTGGGCCCGCACGTCCAGAAGGCCGCCTCTGGCGGCAGCAATTGTTTAGTAATTAAAAAAAGAGAAAGTTATTGTTCGAGCCGCCAGAGGCGGCAAGATAATCGTGCGAGACCAGAGGTCTCGCACAGCAAACCTCCGTCATCTGTCATCCGTCATCCGTCATCTGTCATCAGTCATCCAACCTCCAACCATCTTCCCTAGTTTTCCTACCTTTGCCTCCCATGAATCGGATCTATCTCGATAATGCAGCCACCACCGCGCTTCACCCGGAAGTGCTGGAAGCCATGTTGCCCTATTTGACGACGCATTTTGGCAACCCTTCGTCCATCTATTCGTACGGAAGAGAAACCCGGTTGGCGGTTGAGACAGCCCGGAAAACAGTAGCCCGTTTACTCAATGCCCATCCGGCGGAGATCTTTTTTACCAGTGGTGGAACCGAAAGCAATAACACGGCCATCACGGCCGCGATCCGTGACCTGGGTTGCCGGCATATCATCACCTCACCGATCGAACACCATGCGGTACTCCATACAGTGGAACACTATGATCACCAGGACCTGGTGACCAGTTCATTCGTGAAAATATTACCCAACGGTGATGTGGACCTCGAGGACCTGGAAGCACAGTTGGCCGCTCAACCGGAAAGGTGCCTCGTAACATTGATGCATGCCAACAATGAGATAGGGAATATCCTGGATATTCGGCAGGCAGGTGAAATTTGTAAAAAATACAATGCCATTTTTCATTCAGATTGCGTTCAGATGGTAGGCCATTTTCCCATGGACCTTCGGAACACACCGGTTCATTTCATTTCAGGGGCCGGGCATAAATTTCATGGTCCGAAAGGAACGGGTATCCTTTATGTCAATGAGAATGTACAGATCAAACCATTTATTCATGGGGGTGGGCAGGAACGAAATATGCGCGCAGGCACCGAAAATGTCTATGGCATTGTGGGTTTTGCCAAGGCACTCGAGATCGCCATGGCCAATTTTGAAAAGGATAGTACCTATGTCGCTTCGCTTCGCGACTATATGATCCAGACTCTTAATCAGCAATTACCCGATGTAAAATTCAACGGTAATCTGGAAGGGAAAAACCTCTATACGGTGCTGAATGTATCTTTCCCCAAATCTGAGAAATCAGAAATGTTACTCTTCAACCTCGATATCCATCATATCTGTGCTTCCGGAGGCAGTGCCTGTACGAGTGGGGCCGACCAGGGTTCCCATGTCATACGTGCCATACACAATGACCCCAACCGGGTGGCTGTGCGTTTCTCCTTCAGCCATTTTAATACGAAGGAAGAGATCGACCGTGTGGTCAATTTGCTAAAAGAACTACTCTGATTCTTATTTTTTAGTCAACTTTCTATCGGCACTCGTCAGCCTAATTACTTCAACAGTGTACTTGTTGACCTTTTCGGTCATTGGAGTGTTGGATGCCATCCTACTCCCTTTTACTTTGCGCCCGCAATCAACATTTTATCATTAAAAAGTTTATTCATGAAACGAAAAGTACTTTTATCGCTGATGCTTTGCCTCTTCATGGCGGGAGTGAACGCCCAATCCGGGTTTACCTTTGGTGTTGGGGTCAGTGCCGCTTTGCCTACCGGTGTATTTTCCAATGCCAGTTCATTCGTTATTGGGGGAGAGGCACAGGGAGAATTAAGTTTTAATGACCAGGTAAGTGGGATCCTTACCGCTGGATACGCGCATTTCCTGGAAAAGAACAACAGTGGTCTGAATTTTGGCGCCGTTCCTTTGCTCGCGGGTGCCCGGTATAATGCCACAGAGAATTTCTTTGTAGGAGCACAAGTCGGTTATGGATTTTTTACCGGTAATGCAAACGGTGGCGGATTTGCCTATAAACCTCAGGTTGGGTACAAAACAGGATCGGTACAAATCACTGGGAGTTATAATGCCATATCAAATAACGGTACCGTAGGATGGGCTGGTGTTTCAGCCGTATTCACCTTTGGGAAATAAGATCCGTATTGTGCAGACTAATAAAAAGGCGCCAGGAAAAACAAATGTTCCCTGGCGCCTTTGCGTTTTCGCGGTAAATTGGTTATTACTTCCAAGGCTTAAAGCCAATCGAGAACAATACCCCGGCACTTTTCAGGTCAACCTTTCCTTCACCCACACCATTTAAGGGCAAACGCATATAAGGTTCCGCCTGTATAAAAAGGCGTTCATTGAGTTTGCGCGTATATCCTGCAGAGAGGGCTACCAAAGAGAAAAAGTGTTTGTTCTTATCCGAAACCGCCCATTTTTTATGAACGTAGTTCCCGGTTGGCCAGGGTTTGTAATAGTAATTGTATTCTTCCTGGTGCATCAGCAGGGTACTTAATCCCCCCGAAACAAACCAGGAAGACCGGTCACCTTTTAAAATACTATAGTTCAATAATAGCGGGATCTCATAGACAATACAGTCGCCATCCACTGACTTGAGGTTAGGATAGTAATTACCTACGGTACCGGTGAATTTATAGTCCTTTGCTTCCGCTGTATAGATTTTACGGGCGGTATAAAAACCTGTACGCAAACTGAACCGGCCATTGATTTGATAGCCAATCCCAATGCCTTTCACCGTTTCCAACTTACCTGCGTTTCCGCTGGCAAAACTCAGATCGGGCCCGGCCGATAATACCAGGGACCATTTGGACCCAAAACTTGGTTTCCCCTTTCTTTCCGGACCCGGGGCCATCTGCTGTAAGGTGGAATCTACCTCCGTTGTCTTGTTCATGGCCAGGCCAGGTGCATCCTTGGTATCCTTATGTTCTGTCGAGGCAGCAGGGGCCTCTTCCTCAATCGTTGATTCATTGGTTGAAAGAGGCTGTTCATTAACCGGATCGGGAGGATTGATTGTCTGCACAAAAATTGATCCTTGTGATTCAGGTAAGTTTTTTTTCGACAAATCTTCTTTCATTGACCCGGTGGTCGAATTTTTCGTTCTGTTACCGGCGGTAGACCGCTTACTTTTTTTCGTTGTACTACCTCGATCAATACTTCTTTTTGATTGGATAGCCTGTTTATAATTGAGGGATAGGGTTTCGTTAGTTGAAATGTTTATTTTCTTTTCGGTAGGTGCAATGGAGCTGTTATTGGAACCACTCTTGGAAGGCTTGTTGGTTTCTTGTACCTCTGTATTCAGGGTTGTGAAGTTCTGTTCACCCTGATTGATTGGTATTTCGGAAACAGGTTGATTTTTGTCTCCGTCAATCTCTTTACCCTGGACAGGCTGAAACTCACCGCTGGTTTTTTCAGTGGCTACCTGATAGTTCTTTCGGGCCTTGGGCAAAAGGATGAATACAGATCCTGCGAGTAATCCGGCAAATAGCAGAAAGAACCAAAGAAATCGCTTACGCTCTTTCTCCTTTTCGGGGAGATGCTTTCCGAGCAGGCGGGACATGTTCTTCCAGGCCTCTTCACGGTAGGCAGGATGATGGTTTTCAGCCGCATCTCTTATCTTCTTATCAAATTCCTCAGACAGCATTTTTATTTTCCTCTATTTTGTTTTCATTAAAAAGAATCTTTTGTAATTGTTTTCTCGCCTTGGCCAGGTTCGACTTGGATGTCCCGATGGAAATACCCAATTGCCGGGAGATCTCTTCATGACTAAATCCTTCAACAATGAACAAGTTAAGCACGGTTCGGTAGGCCGGGGAAAGAAATTGTATCGACCGAATGATCTCATCGTAGGAGATATGGTCAAGGGCTGTTTCTGTCCAGGCCGGCAATTGATAAACGATCGGTTCAATCTCCGTCAGGATCCGGTGTTTCTTGTTTCTTCGAAAATGGTCGATCGAAGTATATACCATGATCTTACGAAGCCAACCTTTGAAGGAACTATTCACATCTTCAAAAGCCGGTTTGAAACGCCCGATCTCCATAAACACTTTCAGAAAGCCATCATTCATGATCTCCAGTGCATCGTCCTGGTTATTGACATAGCGGTCACATATGGCCATGGCATAGCCATAGAAAGAGCTATAAATGATTTTTTGGCTCTCCCTGCTGTTTTTTACACATCCTTCAATGTGTAGGAGCAGATCATGTGCAGACAGCAAAGTGGTTGTTTTACAGGAATCAAATCGTTGTGTCGGCGGCCAGGGTTGCCTGCATGAACCCAAATTCGGACAAGTGGCGATAGCCCGGCTCTTCGACAAGATCTTTGTTGTTAATCAATAAGTTATGCATGAGTGACAAACCGGTTGCCGCCTCTGACGGGGTCATATACATATTCCAGCCGGAAAAGGGCACCGGGTCCTGTGCATAAGCGAGGGGCCCGCGGCCTTCATATCTGGCCCGGCGCAGCCATTCAACGGCCTGGGCATCATCGGTCAGGATCATTCCTCCCTTACCAATGGGCAGGTGTTTTTTGTAATGAAAGGACAGACAGATAAACCGTCCGGGGCTGTACATCCCGGAAGTCAGCCTTAAAGCAGAATCATAGATCGGATAAGGCTTGAGTTGGTAAGTTCCTGTCCATTCCAAGTCTTCCAGACGCACTTCGCCACCAGCATGCTGAATGGACTGGGGTACGGAAAGGTAGGTATTTGCAGGAATGGTAACGGTTTTTACGTCCAACCACTTGCAACAAAGAAAAAGTGCGTTGGTACAAGAGTCGACCGCCACCGCAAAGGGTGCGCCGGTATACCTGGCCATTTCTTCTTCAAACATGGACACCACCTTATAAGGGTTGTGATGCATTTGGTATCTCATCAGCAATTGTATTAGTGTGACTGTTTAAAAAGGCCTTTCAGCTGATATCGGAAACGGTTCATCAGGAGATAGGGGGTGGATGGGCTATCTTTCGGACTGCGCTGCTCAATTTCGTTCAACAGGGCCGCCAGTTTTTGTTTTTCACCCAACCGTATATGTCGTTTTACCAACGTGCGAATCAACCTGTGGCGTTGAGTAATCAGGGCATCCTGCACTGGCCCTTTATATTCAGGGATGACCCGGTCCAGAAAAAGCCATAGTTTCCTTACCTGTTCTTCTTTTTGCGTTAGCGTCCAAAATCCCTGGGCATGGAATCGATATACAGCTTTGGCCTCTTTCAAATATAAGATTTTCCCTTTGGAGGCGAGGTAGAGATAAAGGGCATAATCCAATACAGGGGTTTCATAGAAATGGGCCGGTACGTGCGTAAACCCCGGATTGCGAAACAGGATGGCACATGTTTGAATAAAACAATTCAAGGCAAGATCCGTGGCACTGAAAATATTCTTTGTCCCGCGCACAGCCTTGTACGGTCTTAATACGCCTTCTTGTTCGATCGCTACCTGCGAAAAACAAATCGAAAGGGAAGGATCTTTTTCGAGGGCATCCACTTGCTTTTGCAGCTTTCGGGTATCTGGCCAATAATCATCTCCATCCAATAAGGCAATGTATTTACCACGGGCTGCCTGGAGGTTGGATAGAAAATTGAACCGTCCGGTTTTTACCCCATTGATATAGATCTTTTCCTGTTCATGTCGCAGAAAAAGCCGAATCCTCCCTGGAAACCGCTGCGCGTATTCCTGGCAGATTTCCCGCGTGCCATCTGTGGAGTCATCTTCTCCGATCAGGATCTCAAAAGGGAAATCAGTTTCCTGCGCCAATACCGAATCAATGGCCTGGCGAATAAATGCGGCCTGTTGGTAGGTTTGGAGACAGACAGAAACCAGCATGTTCGTATCAGACGGGTTCATGAAGTGAGCGGATAACTTTACAGGGTTGTCCTAACGCAAGTACACCGGCAGGAATATCCTTGGTCACGACACTTCCACCACCGATCACAGAACCTTCTCCAATCTTGACATGATCAAACACACTTGTACCCATCCCTATTTGCACACCGTTTCCAATATCACAATGTCCGGCAATATGGGTACCTGGATTGATGGAAACAAAATCGCCGATTACAGTATGGTGTCCAATGGTCACACCTCTGTTGATGGTCACGCCAAATCCAACTTCAGCAAAGGGAGAAAGCACCGAGGAGGGTTCTCCATAAATACCAGTGGAAAGTTTCACGGATGAAGCGATAATGAGGGATGGATGAACCAGGTTGGTGAACATGCCTTTTTGGAGGCCATGTGTTTTTTCGAAGGCAGCGAAGATTACCTGTTTGGTAGCGGTTTTGCCAACGCCAAAATGCAGGTCAAATTCACTCGCAGGTATCTTCCATTCCTGAGACATTATTTTTTCAACCTCTACACCGGGAGGTAAGTAAGGGTATTTTTCTTCGATATCCTGATTGAGGATGATAAATACCTTACCTGTAGACCCTTGGGCCTTTCTTGTTTCCAGCACCATGGCGATCATGGCTTCACTATATCCCAGCAGGAATGTGTTGCGCATTGTAGAATCCGAGTTTACCCATAGAGGAAGAAGTCATGAGCGGACGGTCATGGATCTCCATCAGGGAGTGAATGCGACGTAATAGAGACAGGTTGTCCGCTTTACGTGTTTTGGCTGAATCCCACCAAAGGTTGTCTTCCAGTCCCACCCGTACACCCCAACCTTGGGCGATCGCAATGGCATTGGCCGTGAGCTGATCCTTACCAATACCAGCAAAGGCAAAAAGGTGTTCATCACCGGTCAGCTCATGGGCGGCAAGTCCCATTTCGGGGAGACTGGCTTGCCATCCAGCCGTATTGCCAAACAACAGGTTCCAGTAAAATGGTCCGGTCAGAATGCCCTTCTTGATCAGGTGCTTGCCAAAATGGATCATACCCATATCAAAACACTCGAGTTCGGGATGTACACCGTACTGTTTCATTTTTTCCGCAAGCGATATGATCATGTCCGGGGGATTCAGAGAAGCCTCCCGAAGAAAGTTGAGCGAACCCAGGGTAAGGGAACAGAGATCGGGGCGTAATTCGATAACAGCTGACCGGTCTTCAAACGCAGGGTGTGTGCGCCCTGAAGTACTGGCACAGATCAATAAACCCGGGCAGTTTTTTCGCACCCCTTCAATAATGGCGGAATAAATTTCTGGCGATGGGGTCGGGGCTCCTGTATCGTCCCGGGCATGAAGATGAACAAGGGTGATGCCCAGTTCAAAGGCCTCATGCACTTCTTCAATGATCTCCGAAGGGCTTAAAGGAACAAAAGGTGATTGGTCCCTGGTGGGTACCATTCCGGTAGGACAAAAGTTGATAATGGTTGGGTTGGGCAATGGGTTAAATTGAGAATTTGAGAATTTGGGAATGAGAGGATGTGCACATACCCAAATTTACACATCTTCAAATTCCCAAATTCTCAAATTCTCAAATCACTTTATTATCCACCTCTGCGACCCCGGTTATTATTATTTCCATTGCCAGACCCGGAGCGGCTTTCACCACCTCTATTACTGCCTCCACGGTTTATTTCCCGGTTGGAACCACCACCAGAGGGCCGGGTATTCATGCGGCTGTTTCCATTATTGCCCGCTCCGTTTCCACGGGATGTGGAGGGACCCCGGTATTCGCGTTGCGGAGGTCTGTTGCCCGCGTTACTATTGAACCGGCGGTTTTCAGCACCGGCACCGGTACGGTTACCCGGATTAGAACCCCGGTTTTCAGGTGTCCGGAATTGGCGTCCGTTATTGTTGCCGGGATTATTGGGTCTCCTTTCCATATTTCCGTTCATGCGTCTTTCATTCGAAGGGCGCTCATTGCCACGGATCTCAGGTCTGCGGTTGCTGTTCCCATTGAAACGGCGTTCCGCCATGGGAGGCCTGTTATTATTCCCATTCCGGATCTGACCACCGGGTTGTCTACCCCGGATGCCATTTGCGTTTCCGGAATATCTGCGGTTTCTGTCATAGTTTCCGCCCCGTACAAAATCCCGACGGTCACGGTGGAAATTATCTCTCGATACCAGACGTCCCGGGCGATAATCACCCCGGTTGTTATTAAATCGCGGGCGATAAATATTTACATAGTTGTTACGTATAATCGTACGACCCGGTCTGTTGATGTTTGTGATGCTAAAGATGTTCACATTGATCCCACCCCGACGAAGATCATAGATATCCGGGCCACAGAGATAGCGACGGTTATCATATCGGTAGGTATTACCAATGATGATAGTAGCGCTTATATAGGACCGGTTGCGGTAGTAGGGTACGTAATAATCATACCAGCGATCATGATAGATATAGGTACGTGGTACAAAGGTCCACCAGGGATCGGGGGCATAGTAATCCGGTGCAATGGCGGCATCAACGGTTACATCGGGGCCAAGCGGAGCCCATCCGTAATACTCATCGTTACTTCGCCAGTTCACCCAGGCAGGTCCCCATTCGGTATCTGGTATCCAGATCCAACCATAGTAATCAGTAAAGGCCCAACGCCCATAGTGGAAGGGGGCCCATCCCCAGTCATAATCGGAAACCCAGGTGTTACCGTACTCGGTCATCACCCAATGGCCATTGGTACTGTAGGGACGAAAATCGGGGTCTTCCACATCGGGAACCCAGACATATCCGTATTCAGGATCGTCCACCCATTGCCCATAAGGCTCCAGTTCATCATAAAAGGTTTGAAGGGTCACTTCCTCATCAAACTCCCGCTGGGCCATCGTATTCAACGAAGGCAGCAGGGCCAGAAGAAAAGCAGCCAAAGTGAGCGGGCGGTAAAAGTAAAGTAGCTTTTTCATGCGCGACAATTTTGAATAATTAATGGAGAACCTAACAACTGTTCTCTATCCAAAAGAGTTCCGCATTTTCTTAAAAGTTGCTCAATAAATGGACATTAACAAAAGGATGTGTTAAGGGAATGCTATTCCTGACTGTCCACTATGCTACCATAATCAATAAAAAGTTCCTCCCCGGAATGGATGAGCCGGGTGGTCTCAAAGTCTTCCCCATCGCGAATGGAAATCAGGTTGGGTGTATCCGAATGATTCAGGTAGTTGACAAGGTCCATCACCTTAAAACCATAATCAGCGATGAAGTAATTCTCTTCATCATACAAACAGTAATTCTCAATAAGAGCGCGTGCATGATCAGGCAGTGCTGCCACTTCTTTTTTGGATACAGGGATCCATTCGCCAACTCCTTTGGAAAACAAACCCCGCGTTCCTGCCGGAATATCACGCAGGGCAAAAACGCCAATCCCCTCAACGGGAGAGGGGCGTATGGCGATCCATGTGTGGTTTTGTAATTCGTTTAACAGTTCATCTTTGGTCATGCCACAAGATAGTGGTTTCGCTTATTTCACGCTACTTTTTGACCGATATGACTAAAGCCGATTCGTAATAAGAAACGAGGGCCCTTTTCGACGCCGATCTGGAAATCTTTGCCCAGATGACTGGCGATGACCTGAATGGTTTCGATGAAATAATAAAAGGAGGGCGTAAAATGGAAATTGCCACGGTCAACACCAAAGGAGATGGTCTCCCCATCGGGACTGGCCTTGATCCGGATGCATCCATTGTGGGTGTTTTTTACAATCTCATTCAGAATATTTCCCAGCACCAACGTCAGCATTTTCTCACCAACCTGGCAATCAACCCTTTTCTCAATATCATTGAGGATTAAGGTGGATTGTCTGACACTCTCCGGTAAGACCGCATTGAGCAGGTGATCAACCATGGTTTTTAGCGAACCAACTGGATGATCACCCACCCGGCGATCTTTGTTCATAGGGTTTTGCATAAGCGACGGATCATGTTTTAGGACATAGGTATTGTACATAGGACAGGAAATGCGTTGCTTCGTTTTCAATTGCTATACAAAGAAAGGCCATGACACACCCCTGAAAAATAGAGGCGGGTGTCTTTTATTTGTAAGTAAAGTTTGAGGAGGTGTGGAGGATATACTACAAGGGGGGTCAGATGACGGAGTTCAGATGACGGAGTTCAGATGACAGATGACGGATGACGGATGACGGATGACGGATGTTGGATGTTGGAGTTCAGATGACAGATGACGGATGACTGATGACCGACCGCGAGCTGGAGATTTAACTCTTCA
>JANRLV010000063.1:0-18749 GCA_033762195.1 Chitinophagaceae bacterium
TCACGCCTCACGCCTCACGAAACTCACGCCTCAATTCAAAAATTACTATCTTAGTAACGTGACCTTCCTTACCTCCTCCCATACCACCACCGAGTCCGATGCGGAATTGGTTTTACAATTCAAGCGGGAGGGTGATTTGAAAATCCTGGGTAAATTATACGAACGCTACCTCGATCTGGTTTATGGGGTGTGTTTGAAATACTTAAAAGACCCTGAATCAGCCAAAGATGCGGTGATGCAGCTATTTGAGGAGCTCCCGGCTAAGGTCAAAAAACATGAGGTAGCCAATTTCAGGGGCTGGTTATACCAGGTGGCCCGCAACCAGTGTCTCATGGCCTTACGAAGCCCCAAAAACCTGAAAATCATTGATCTGGACCCTTCTCTTATGCAAAATTCGGAAAACGGGCATCTGAATGGTGTAATGGAAAAAGAAGCCGACCTGATGAAAATGGAAGATTGCCTGGAAACCCTGCCACCCGACCAGCAGCAAATGATCCGTCTTTTTTACCTCGAAGGGAAATGCTATAACGAGATCGTTGGCCTGACCGGAATCGAATGGAACAGGGTGCGCAGCCATATTCAAAATGGAAGAAGGAATTTGAAGAGTTGTATGGAGAGCCAAAGCTTTTAGCTATTAGCGGTTAGCTATTGGCTTTGAAGAGAATGAAATAAGGAATAAGAAATATAAAATAAAGAATAAAAAAGTTTAAAGATAAAAGGCTAAAAGCTAACAGCTAACAACTAAAAGCTAATAGCTAACAGCTTCTGGCCAGAAGCGTCTTCAAAGCAGTGAAATACACACAGAACGATATCGAAAAATACTGGAAAGGCCAGCTTAGTCCGGAGGAAATGAATGCGCTGGAAAAAGCAGCGTTGGATGATCCCTTCCTGGCTGATGCCATGGACGGTTACCAGCATGCTGTATCGCCTGCGATGGAGTTGGGGGAATTGCGTAAACACCTTGCTGATAGAGTCAGCGGCACTCCTTCCCTTCCGCAAATTCACCCGGCCAAAACCTATTGGTGGAAGGTGGCGGCATCCATCGTAGTGGTAGGTGGACTGGGTTATTTGGCCTATCAGTTTATTCCGGGCCAAAAAAATGAAGCCGTAGCCGTCGAAGAGAAAATCACTGTCAATCCCTCCCCTGCACAAATACCGGATACTGCAGTAGATGCAATCGTTGAATCAAAGCAAAAAACGGTCACCAACAAAAAAGAAACAGAGGACCTCGGGAATATTGCCACCCCGCTGAATTCCGATACCGCCAAGAATAAGTCCCTTTCAGAGTACAAGGAACAAAAACGCGAGGATGCAGAAATAGCCTCTGCAGCAGGAGAAACCAGATCGGCACCTGCAAAGACCGATACGCTGGTTTCAACCCTTTCCAAACCCCGTTCGCAGGATATCGGAAAACAGGGAAATACCTCCTTACCACCTGCATCAAAGAAAGATGAAGGCTTTATAGGCTACGAGAATACCAGTAAAGGAAAAGTCTCGGATAGCAAAGGCAAAAAATCACGAACCATCACCTACCGGGCGCGTGTGGTGGACAACAATAACAATGCAATCGCCTATGCCAATGTATTCAACCTGGGGAATGAAGCAACCTCTCTGGCTGACAAAGATGGGTACTTCATCATACCCGCAACGGAGGATTCATTGGTTTTACTCAATGTAAGCTCTCAGGGTTTTACATCGCGGGAGTTCCGGCTCAATCGATTTAACCGCAAGGCGGAGGACCTTGTTCTTTACGAAACACCTGACAACTCCGAGCCTGCTGAAGTAACCGTTTCCGCCGAATTGGAAGATCCTGTATTATTGGAAAATGATAAAAAGGGAAGCACTCCTGTCCCCCAAACAGGCTGGTCGCTTTTTAATCAACAGATTGCCAATAACCTCACCCGTGACCGGGAATCTTTGTCCCGCGGAGAGGTCATTCTTGCCTTCACTATCAGTAAATCCGGCAAACCCACCAATATCCGGGTGGTTCGCTCCCTGCAACCCCCTAATGACCAGGAAGCTGTGCGCTTGTTGCGCCAGGGGCCAGATTGGTCAGGAAACAGCCGCTCCGGGGAGGTCCGGATAATATTCCGGTTCAAATAAAGAAAGGTATCTTTGGCTCCTTAAAAAAAATCCTTGTCATGCTTAAAAAATTATGCCTTGCTTTAGGCCTGCTGGTCAGTGTTTACTCTGTTGACGCACAGAACCTGAACACCCCCCAACCCAGCCCCACGCAAACAATCAAACAAAATTTCGGTCTCTCTACCATTGAGATCAATTATTCCCGCCCCAGCAAAAAAGGCAGAGAGGTATTTGGAAACCTGGTACCCTACGATATGGTATGGCGTACCGGTGCAAATGCCGCTACCACCCTCACCTTTGGTGATGAAGTTAAGATCGGTGAAACCAAAGTGCCTGCGGGTAAATATGGATTGCTGACCATTCCCGGTAAAGACAATTGGACAGTGATCATTTCCAAACAAACCGATGTTACAAGCCCGGCCGCTTACAAACAGGATATGGATGTAGTTCGGGTAACCGTAAAACCGGAAATGCTTCCTTTCTCCATTGAAACGTTTACGATCAATGTGGATGAGGTGAAAAGCAATAGCTGTTTAGTAGGTATCCTGTGGGACAATGTTTATGTTGGCCTGCCTGTATCTACCGATATCGATTCCAAGATCATGGCCCAGATCAAAAGTGCCATGGAGAATGATAACAGACCTTATTTTGCTGCCGCCATGTACTACATGGAAAGCGGAAAGGACCTGAACAAAGCGCTGGAATGGCTTACCAAAGCGGCTGATCAAAATCCAGGCGCTTTTTGGGTATTGTATCAAAAAGCCAGCTGCCTCGCCAAACTGGGTAAGAAATCGGAAGCCGTTGAAACAGCAAAGAAATCAATGGACCTGGCGACAAAAGCACAAAATGGGGATTATGTAAAACTGAATGAAGACCTGATCAAATCCCTTAAATAAGATTAATAGAATTGATACCGAAACCGCGGGTTAACCCCGCGGTTTTTTTATGCTTTGTGTGGAGATAAACGCTGACCCAGCCAACTGAAAAGAATGACCCCAAAGGCACCGATCGGGTTCAACCACAGAAACCCAAGTTTGATATATTCCAACTTGATCATCGTAAAAATGAAGAGGATGATCAACTCTGCTCCAATGGCTGACCAGAAAACAATGCTGCCATTTCGTACCTTTTTCATAAACAAGGCTACCAGAAACACCCCGAGTATAACTCCATAGAAAAGGGAGCCTAACACATTCACTGCTTCGATCAGGCTATTTCCCAGGTCATAGGTGAACATGGCAACGATGATACTGAAAACACCCCAACCCAAGGTGTACCATCTGGATAAACGATACTCATTTTCCCCACTGGTCTTGTCTTTCCATATCCGCTTATGAACATCCACCATGGAACAGGAAGCCAGCGAATTGAGGGCCGCGGCAATGCTACCCCAACTGGCCAGGAAGATTATGGCGATCAAAAGGCCAACCAGTCCGGCTGGCAGATGATCCACCACAAAGCGGATAAAAACATAGTTGGTATCCTTGGTATCCGCACCCGGCACCGCCTTTTCCATTACCGACCGGTATTCTCTTCTGAGGCGGTCCATGTTCTGTTGGGTAATATGCAGGCTGTCGCGAAGCTTGGGCTGCTCTCTTACCTCTGCCTGCAAGGCAGGCAACGCCTCCATGAGAATAGTATACCTGGCTTCGATATGTCGTAAGGAATCACCGTACTGGGTTTGCTCTGCTTGCTTGGCAAGAGAGGCATTGAAAAAAACCGGGGCTTTATTGTATTGATAAAAAGTAAAGACCAATGCACCAACCAGCAGGATCAAAAATTGCATGGGCACTTTAACAATGCCATTCATCAATAACCCCATCCGGCTTTCCTTGAGGGATCTGGCGGTAAGATAACGACCCACCTGACTCTGGTCTGTGCCAAAATAGGAGAGCGCCAAAAAGAAACCGCCTATGATGCCACTAAACAGGTTGTAATTATCACTCCAGTCAAATCCATTCCCTTTTTCAAAACCCGTGGTGATCACATTTAATTTACCGGCGCTCCCACTTACTTCCAAGGCCTCTTTGAATCCGATACCTTCTGGCAAAAGATGTACGGCCATATAGGCCGCAAGAAATATTCCGGTAAAGATGATGATCAGTTGCAACCGTTGGGTATAGGCCACGGCCTTGGCGCCTCCACTCACGGTATAGATGATAAGCAATCCGCCCATCAACAGGTTGGTGAGGTATATATTCCAACCCAGCAAAGAAGATAGGATCAAAGAAGGGGCAATGACACTGATGCCTGTTGACAGTCCGCGTTGCAATAAAAACAAAAAACTGGTCAGGGTCCTGGTCTTCCCGTCAAACCGGCCTTCGAGGTATTCATAGGCCGTATACACTTTCAGCCGTCGAAATACCGGCACGAAGAAAAGGGCAATCACCACCATCGCAATAGGCAACCCAAAATAATATTGGAGAAAACGCATCCCGTCTGAGTAGGTTTGACCAGGAGCGGATAAGAAAGTTATGGCACTGGCCTGGGTACCCATTATGCTTAATAACACCAAACCCCAGGGTAAGCTTCTGTTGGCGAGCAAATACCCATCCAGGTCATGCGTACTCCTTCCTTTCCATAATCCATATCCGATAATGACAAGCAGCGTAACGATGAGTATGATCCAATCGAGCTGGCTCATGAGAAGTAGCGGGTAAAATAGGTGAGCAATAATATCTCTGCCACCAGTAAAGCCAGTACCAGCATGTACCAGCCTTTCCAGCTCTTAAATAAAGGGGCCTTATCGTCTTCTGCTTCATGCATGGCTATCTTCTGCGTAACATGGCGGAGGCCGCCAGTCCAATGCCCAGGCCGAGCAATAACCCGACATGTAATCGTTTAATTAAAAAACCCAATCCCAACCCGATCAGGATCGTGATCACCAGGGCCATATCGGTACGTGTTCTGCTGGGTGCTTTTTTTTCCATAGAAATAATAATGTTCCTGTATTTTACTAAAAGCTAATAGCTTTTGGTTAATCGTTTTCTATCCAGACTAAAAAGGTTTGATCTGGTTCTGCCCGATCAGGTTGGCCAACAACCGGTACGCGCCCGGATTTCCGGCCGGCAACTGCCGAAAGAAAACCAATCCGGTGTACACAAACTTTCCTTTGCCATAATCCGTCACGATCAGGCTTCCTTCATCCGACTTCTCTCCCGGATCATTCATCGTCAACAATGGCTGATATTTTTTATCCCAATTCAACGCATCGTATACACTGCGTTCCTGTATCCACCCTTTAAAATCATCCTGGGTAATGGTATTGGGAAAATGAAATACCGGGTGCTCAGGTTTTATAAACAGCACCGGAGCTGCTTCATTGGTCACCCTGTTTCTCGAAATGGAGAACGGGTAAGGTCCGATCTTAGAAGCAATACTGGAAATAAAATTATTGGTATTGTACTGAATGATCAGGTTGCCACCATTCTCCACATACTTCATCAGTTTATCATAGAAGCCACCCATCCATTCATTGGTGTTGTAGGCCCGGATCCCTGTCAGGATCGCATCAAAGCGGTCAAGGTTGTTTCGGGCCAACTCCTTCTCGGTCAAAAGGGTCACCTCGTATCCCATTTGCTCCAAGGCCTCAGGCACTTTGTCCCCGGCACCCGGAATATAGCCGATCTGTTTCCCGGCAGTTTTCAGATCCACCTTCACATAGCGATTAATGGCTTCGGTAAAATAGGTCTGGGTGGGGATATGATCGTACCGGATAGTGGTTTGCCCCAAAGCAGGTTGCCCGGCTTTATCATAAAAATAAGCTGACCGGTATTGAAAATTCGCATCAGCATAGGCATGCCTGGTTGAATCAACCGGACTTGCTATATCAAAAAGGGAACTCCAATTGCGTATTACTCCCTTCTGTGTAAATGGCCCGGCATCAATGGCATTGCCATTTTCATCATACAACAGAAAATGTCCATTGGTCTTATTCGACTTGAATTGCAAGGCCCTTTTCCAATCCGCCCCGTTTTTCAATACATATAGCTCTTGTTCCGGCTTTACAGAAAAGGGAGGAATGACTACCATGGGCTGATACAACTCACCCCGTACAGGGTCGGTAAACCGATAACGCACCGGTAAGGAATAATTAATTGCCAATCCTTCGATCGTAAGATCAAACCGGACCTCGTAGGCCGGACTGGCATCGGGCTGGCCGATCCTTTGCTGATCCACCACTGTATATGTTCCTTCCTCCATCGGCTTCTCCAACCAATAAGGTTGTGTCACCGGTTTGGTAAGGGGTACAAAAAAGGTTTTGGAAAAGGACTGGTTTATATTCCGGGCAAGGGTTGTTGCCAGCGTAGTATCAAACCCATCTACGGAAAGGCTGCGCCATTGAATAGCGGCCCCCAACCGGTTATTAACTGCAATATTGATCTTTACCGAATCAGTTTGAACAGCAAAGGCGTCAGTTGTATAAGCATCCATCCATAAGCCACTGCATTGGGCAATGAGGTGTTTAACCTCCTTCAACTTTTGATCTGTCCACACCGAAGAAGGTAATTTCTCGATCGCTTTATATAATTCAACCAATCCTTTTACCGATTTTTCCGGATGCAACAGGTCGAATTGTGACAATACCCCAGCGATCATTTTCTCAATACCTGCCCCACCCTTTACCCGACTCCACCCTGTATTCACACCATCGGTCAATTCATTGGCTGGCGCCTCACCTTTGGTGGTTTGAAAGAACTCAAATGATTGTCCCCGTGAAGCAGGTACCCCAAAGCCCTGGCTCTTGTGTTGGCTTCTGCTTTCTGCAGCGATCTCCCCATAACTTTTTCCCAGCAAGGGATTATAAGCGCCTACATCAATGCGAAACTGATCATCACGTGTTGTATTGTTACCTCCAAAATTGAACGTGTTCCACAATACCCTTTTAACCTGCCAGGTTCCTACATATTTTAATTGTTCGGGAAAGCGACGTGGGTCGGCGGCGGCTGCAAAAGCCTCGTTGGCCAGGATGGCCGATGCCGTATGATGTCCATGTCCTCCTTCACCGGTCACCGGAAAACGGGTAACGACAACATCCGGTTGGAATTTCCGGATCACCCATACCACATCGGCCAGTATTTTTTCCTTGCTCCATTTTTCAAAGGTTTCTTCGGGATTTTTGGAAAATCCAAAATCAAACGCACGGGTAAAGAACTGCTCTCCTCCATCCACACGGCGGGCCGATAGCAATTCCTGTGTGCGAATCAATCCGAGATCGATTCCCTGTTCATCACCGATCAGGTTTTGACCGCCATCCCCGCGCGTAAGGGAAAGATATCCTGTACGGTACAGTTTTTCTTTGGATAAAAAAGTGATCAGTCTTGTGTTCTCATCATCCGGATGAGCCGCCACGTACAATACCGATCCCAGCACATTCAATTTGCGAATAGCCAGGTACATATCCGCCGAAGACATGGTCGACGGCGATTGAGCACGGACAAGAACGGGCCAAATAATTAGCAGACACAAGGAAAAACAGGCAATGGATCGTTTCATTAAAAGGTTTCTTTACAAAAGAAAAAATGTATATAGAAAAACAAAAAGCGAATAGCTAATAGCTTCTCCGGCTACTGTCCCACCAGGAAAACCGCATTACATAAAAACAGCTTCCCGTTTTCCCAGAAATTGCGGAACATGATATTATCGGCAAAGTAAACAATGTTTCCACCACCTACCTCCTGAACCCCGAAAACCATCCCATCCTTTAACTTTTCCTTCAGGTTAGTGCCAATAAAACCAGCTACAGCGGCCTCCTTCTTGATCACACCTACATTCCATCCGCCTTCAATGAACTCATACATATTATCATCCTGCTTCAGCGTATAGTAGGTCGACGGGTAACCAAAACCCAAGGGGTGTGTATTGTCCACTTCCACTTTGAAGATAGACCCGGGGATGTAGGAACTGAGATAATTAGACTCCCTGTCCTCATACACTTGTAACGCATCATAGGTACCTGGTTTGGGGTCATCCGCCTTTTTATTCTTGATCCCCCAATCCATACGGGCAATCTGCCCTACAGCACGGTCAAGCGCAATCAGGCGGCCTCCTTTACTGATCCAATTCTTGAGATCCTCTGCGGCTGATTTATCATTCAGGAACGAATAATTACCTGCAGGTAAAATGATTACCTGATAATCCTCCTTATTGATGCGCCTAAAATCATTGGCATTGATCAGCGTAACAGGGTATCCTAAATCACGCTCAAAGAAATGCCAAAGCTCTCCTGCATCGGAACTGGAAGTACCTTCTCCGGTGATCAGGGCCACCTTCGGTGCATGCAGAAATCGAACTTTATCACTTCCAAAATCAAAGCCCTTATCCACAAATCCCGTATTGACCGCGGATACCTTAACCTGGTTTTCGTTGGCATATTTGCTTACCCAGGCAGGTACGTTATGCCAGATGGCTTCATTTCCTTTACGGATCACGATCAGCGATCCTCTGTCAAATGACTGGCCACTGATCTCAAAAGGTCGTTCCGCCATACGTACATTCACCCCGGCTTGCATCAATTGGCCCAGGGTACGTGCGCTGGCTACCCCTTGCCAGGGTATTACATATCCGTAGGCAGGTGTCAATTCATTGTTGATCTTCGCCGGACGTGCCCCTCCGCCAGCGATCCTGGTCTTACTGGCAAAGGCTGTAACGCCATATACATAGGGCATAGCCCAGGCCGTAATATCATAGGTAGCCGAATCTACCAGTTTACTCCTTGGCTCAAACAATACTTTGAGCAAGGTAGAATGAGGTTGCTGGCTCTGGAGTAATATATCCCCGGCTTCCGGGGTAAAGGCCTGGTCCTTCCCTGTAATATAATTAAATCCGGTAACGGCTGTTTTTCCAGCGGATGCATATTCATATTGAATGCCATTCCTATCCATTAACCGAAGCAGGGATGCAATCCGTTGCTGGTCGGCTTCCTTGTTCTTTATCACATAGGTCTTATACTCCCCCGTACCTGTGGAGACTGCCTCATTGAAAAATTTTCGAAACTCTTTGACCAGTTTTCCTGCATTCTGTGAGGAAACCTCGATCGTACTCAGCGAAGTGGTAAAATGATGTTTGGCCCGATCAAGAAGAGTAAGCGTATCTCCTTCACTGGTGATAATACCCGCGCCACCACGAGGCCCGCCACCTTGCTCATAGGTCATACC
Organism: Chitinophagaceae bacterium; assembly: GCA_033762195.1. GTDB lineage: Bacteria > Bacteroidota > Bacteroidia > Chitinophagales > Chitinophagaceae > SpSt-398. The sequence continues at coordinate 9,240 of JANRLV010000063.1, forward strand.
GATTGCGCCATTATAAACAGGATAGGTATCCCCATAAGAAGGATAGAACAGATCGAATACTTCTTTGGTAAAAAACAACCAGCCTTCTTTGTCAAAATATCTGGCATGATTTCTCCCCAGTGTCACCTGAAATTCGCGCTGCCAGGAAGTGATCACTTCATGATAGGGCTGGGCTGCCGGAGCGAAATAATAGGGTTCATTTACCCCTTGCTCATGATAATCCACATGCACTTGGGGCAGCCATTGGTGGTAAACTTTTATTCGTTGTTGTGACTCCACCTGTGTTTGCCAGGCCCAGTCACGGTTAAGGTCAAAATTGTAGTGGTTTGTCCTTCCACCCGGCCAGGGTTCATTGTGTTCTCTGGCTTCAGGTAACACGTTGATCTTATCCCCTCTTACGGAGTTGAACCAATTCACATAGCGGTCGCGGCCATCGGGGTTGATACAAGGATCAATGATCACTACCGTATTTTTAAGCCATTCTTTGGTCCTGGTTTCGGCAGGATCCACCAAGGCATAGATCGTCATCATGGCTGCTTCAGAGGAAGATGTTTCATTGCCATGCACATTATAACTCAACCAAACGATAGCCGGAGCATTCTCTTCTATGGGAGCCATCCGGTCGAGCGCGGTATTGGCCAACCGAAGATTGTTCTTACGGATATTTTCCAGGTTCTGCATGTTCTCAGGCGAGGATATAAAGGCAAGCATCAGCGGACGGCCCTCATTGGTTTCGCCATATGACTGTAGTTTAACCCGATCAGGCGCCGCAGCAGCCACGGATTGAAAATAACTGACCACTTTCCAGTGCGGGGTGTACTTCTCACCAATGGAGTATCCAAGAAAGTCCTTAGGCGATTTAAGTTGTGAAAAAACAGACAGAGAGATAGATAGCAGCAACAGCGCAGCCAGGATTTTTCGCATGAGTTGTTTTTTAGTACGGCAATTTAAGAAATAGGGTAAGATTTACCATATCCATTTCTTTCTGTAATTTCCTTGAAATTATCCCTCCTGCATGCGAAAGATATTCCTTTATCTCCCCATATGGATAGCCCTTGGTTTTTTGGTACAATCCTGCGATTCAACCCAGCGCCTCACCCCTGCTTCATCAAAGCCTGTGATCCAAAAAAGGGTCCTTGTGGGCAAGGGAGCCGTGGTCTCTGCCCATGTGCTGGCCAGTCAGGTAGGTGTAGAAATCATGAAGAAAGGGGGGAATGCCTTTGATGCGGCCATTGCTACTCAACTGGCCCTGGCGGTGGTATATCCCAATGCGGGCAATTTAGGCGGGGGTGGTTTTATGGTGGCCCGAACGGCAACTGGTAAGCTGATTGCCCTGGATTACCGTGAAAAAGCCCCATCCGCCGGACATAAGGATATGTATCTGGATGAGGCAGGCAACCCACGTACAGACTGGAGCCAGGATGGTCACCTGAGTGCCGGGGTTCCTGGTACTGTCGCCGGTTTATTTGCCGCCCATCAATATGCCCGTCTTCCGATGAAGACACTCATTCAACCGGCGATCGAACTGGCTGAAAATGGTTTCTTAATCTCCGAAAGAGAAGCCCGTTCACTCAATGGTTTACAGGAAGAGTTCAAACAATTCAATACTACACCTCCTGTATTTATCAATGACAAAGGCTGGAAAGCACAAGACAGGCTGGTGCAACAAGATCTGGCAAATACCCTGAAACGCATCCGTGATCAAGGTAAAAGAGGGTTCTATGAAGGTGAAACGGCCCGCCTGATCGTAGATGAAATGAAAAGAGGGAAAGGTGTGATCAGTTTAGAGGACCTGAAAAATTACGAAGCCAAATTTCGTGAACCACATGTATTCATGTATAAAGGTTATCAGATAGTGGGTATGCCCATGCCCAGCAGTGGTGGATTATTGGTTCACCAGATGTTGAAAATGATCGAGCCAAAACCGATAGCATCTTATGGGTTTCTTTCCCCCGAGGCTGTACAATTGATGACCGAAGTGGAGAGAAGGGCCTATGCTGACCGGGCTGCCTTTATGGGTGATGCCGATTTTTATCAGGTGCCTGTGAAAGAACTTGCTTCAGACAATTACTTACAAAAACGTATGGAGGATTTTGTCCCCAATAAAGCAGGAAACAGTCAACTTACCCAACCCGGTAGGCCGATAGGAAAAGAAAGTGAGGAGACCACGCATTTAAGTGTGATCGATGCAGAAGGAAATGCCGTTTCTGTAACCACCACCCTGAATAACTCCTATGGCAGCCGGACCGTAGTAGGTGGTGCTGGCTTTCTGTTAAATGATGAAATGGATGATTTCAGCATCAAACCCGGTGTCCCCAATATGTATGGTGCCATTGGAGGCGAAGCCAATGCCATTGCTCCAGGAAAAAGGATGTTGAGTTCAATGACCCCGACGTTGGTCATGAAGGAGAATAAGCCATTTTTAGTGGTAGGTACCCCCGGCGGCACCACCATACCTACTTCGGTATTTCAAACCCTGGTGAATATTCTCGACTTCAAACTTTCAACAGAGGATGCCCTTTATAAACCGAAGTTCCATCACCAGTGGTTACCCGATGAGATACAGGTTGAAAAAACATTCCCCCTACCCCTTCGTAAGCAGTTGGAAAACATGGGCTATAAAGTCAGGGAACGGGGAAGCATTGGTCGTACAGAGATCATTCGGGTATTGGATGATGGCTCTATTGAGGCAGTAGCCGATAACCGTGGGGAGGATGCAGCGGTAGGATATTGAGAAAATATATGGTACTTTTGCCCGCCTCCTATAAAAGCCGCCCCTAATACCACTTCATGAATAAAATCGCTTTGCTCCTTTTTTGCGGGTCATTTTTTGTCCTGCATGGAAATTCACAGGTTCGAACACACCTCTTTGCCGGTCCTCAAGTCAGCTCTGTCAGCTATAAAGTAGGAGACGAAAAACAGAAGGCCAGTTTCAAACCCGGCTTTCAGGCAGGTGTTGGCCTGAAAGTACCTTTTGACAACCAATTGTATTTTGCCCCATCTGTGTTTTATAGTCTTAAAGGTTATAAAGTCACTCTTGACAATGGCGCCTTTCCCCCAGACACTTCGGCGATCAATAATAATGTTACTGTTCATGCCGTAGAGGTAGGTTTTCTTCTTCATCTGGAACTGTCAAAATCCACAAATCACCTTTTCCTCCGGGCAGGCCCTTCACTGGATTTTGCGCTGGTGGGTCGTGAAAAATTTGATAAGAAAAATGGAGGAGGAAGTGTGAACCGACCCATGAAGTTTGGGTTTGGTGACTATGGCCGCTATCTGGCCTCTGGCATCGCTCAGTTTGGATTTGAAACTCCCCGTTACTATATCATGGCGCAATACCATGGCACTTTAGGTTCGATCAGTAATGCAGATGACGGGCCAAAGATCAAACACCGGGTCGTGGGGCTTTCAGCCGGGTTTTATTTGAACTAAATCCTTTTTACCACAGAGACACAGAGGCACAGAGAAATATTTCTCTGTGCCTCTGTGTCTCTGTGGTTGATTCATGTTTCTATGAGTAAGAATGCATCCATATCCTGAATCCCCAAACTCTTCTCCGAAACAAAGCCTTCCCCATATTGTACACCGATCTTCTTTCCCATCATACGCGCACGCCCAATGACAGAATCAAAAAATGTGGGTGTTGAGATATAGGTTTGTGGTCCGTCCGATTCATTATCGGGGTTGTAGAATTGTGTCGTATATGCCTTGATGGATTCCATTCTTTTTTCAAAGACATCCGTGATATCCACTACAAAATCGGGTTCAATATACCGGTCCTGTATATAATGGAAAACATACTTGGGTCTCCAGGCTTCCTGCAGTCCGCCTGCATCATCCCTGGTTTCGATCTTCCGCAAACCTGCCAGAAAACAGGCATCCGCGATCAGCCTGCCTGCGCGACCATGATCGGGATGACGATCCTCCAGCGCATTGGCCATCACGATCTCGGGTTGGTATTTTCGGATCATGCGGATCAATTTCCGTTGGTGTTCCTCATCATTGCTGAAAAAACCATCCGCCATCTTCAGGTTCTCCCGGGCTGAAATACCCAATATACGCGCCGCCTCCGCTGCCTCCTGATATCGGGTCTCCACGGTTCCCCGGGAGCCGAGTTCACCCTGCGTGAGGTCAACAATCCCGGCTTTCTTCCCACGCGCGATCTCTTTCAACATCCATCCGGAGCAACCCAGTTCTACATCATCAGGATGCACCCCAATGGCTAATATGTCCAATTTCATACGTTGAATTTGTGGCAAATTTAGGGACTTCCCCTTTGTATATTGGAGGGCTAATTTTTCACCGCCTGCCTGTAAGGCGTATTGTACCAGGTGGCATCGATCTCCCGGACGATGCTCTCTATCTGCCAGTCCACCTTGTCCTTTAGGTCCCAGCCCTGCTTCAGGCTACTTCCAAAGAAAAAGGCAACCGTCTGGTACAAACGGGCCGTCACCCCACCCCTGAATTCTTTAACGATCTCGTAGCAGTTATTGCCGGTTTGGCGATTGATCAGTTTCATTAAGATCTTTCCCTGGTATACCGATAAATTGGAGAGTGGATCGGCAAACTGGTCTTTCAGTTCTTTTTCGCGGGACTTGATGTATTTCTTTCTTTCTTTTTTGGAACTTATTCCCTGCAATTTGGCATTGATATCGTTCATCAATACCCCGGCCGTACGCGCATAAGGATAGGTAACATACACGGCATTGCGTAAGCGGGTCCATTCGCGAATGAACTTTTCCAGTTCCTTGTCAGACATCTTGGAAACCCATACCATTTCATTTTCCGTATAACTCATCCATTCGTTATAGGGTCCCCACAGGTAAATGGCTGAAGTAAGAATGGTATCATTAGGCCCCCATCGGGAAGGGTCAATGGGTGGTGGTGGGCCATATACCGAGTCCTGCTCAAATTGAGCAGCGCCTGGCAGGGCGATCAAAAAGACCAGACCAACCAATAGGGATCGGTATACACGTGACATTTTCACTAGCTCTAAAATACAATAAAGAGACAATGGAATAAAACGTTTCGCTGTATCAATTGGTTAAATGTTCTTAACCCTTTTTTGCCCTGATGCGGTTTATCCCGCTGATAATGAAGCCAATGACCATCAGGATGGTGCCCAGCCAAAGGACGTTGATAAAGGGAAACCGATAAGCCTTCAGGGTCACATATTGCATGGCCGAGTTAGACTCCTTCAGTCCTATATCTGCGTGTCCGCCTTCATTTTTTTCCAGCCGGAGAATAAGGTTTTCCATCACCACCGTGTCCGGGTTAGACAATCGTCCGGCGCTGGCTTCCACCAGTATAGGACGGGAGATATAAGAATCCCCTTGCTGGGGTTGAACTTTTAAGGTGGCGATATAGGCCTTGTCCCCTTTTTGAAAACCGGGAAGCGGAATGGTATCTATGGTTTGAATGCTGTCCAGCACAACAAACCCCCGCGAATAATAGGCCGTATCCCTGAGGTTCATGTGTCTGGTCTCGAAAGCTGAGGTATCTGCATTCTTTTCCGGGTCAGGCAGGGAGGTTATGTAAGTAAAAATATCATGGTCCCAAAAATGCTTGGAATCGGGGTTGGCCAGCAATCCTTCATTGCCATTGTGATTGATAAACGCATTGGGCCGAAGACTGAATCCACCCTTACCTGAACTGTCTTTGAATTCAAGGTTGTAATACCAGAGTGCTTTTTGGGGGTGTTTCTCTTCCGATTGATAGGTCACATCATATTTACCCATCCGGGTGGGAACCCCTCTTACCAGGGTGAGGTTCTCTCCAGGTTTTTCTTTGCTCTCCTCGCCCAGGGGCACAAAAATGCCGCTTGTATTGTAGGACAACACCTGCTTCTTGGAAGAAGAAATGAGAATACCCACCAACATCAACCCAAAACCGAAGTGGGTGATCGATGCTCCGGCATTTTTCCATTTCCCTTTTACACCGATCCAGATATACGCCGCATTAGCCACCACCGTGTAGATACTACTCACCAAGGCAAACCAGATCGCAGCCAGAAAACCGGCCCCATGTTCATAATAGTCCACTTTTCCAAAAGCCAGTATCAAACCGGCAATCACTAATGAAACAATGGTGGGCCATAATATTTTAGGTAAAAAGTAAGACCGTGGTGTTTTCTTATATTTTAAATACTGGGTAATGGCCGTAAGTAAACCAATGATGATGGCCACAAAAATGATCACCCGGTTATAGGCAAACAGGATATCATCGCCCATGGTAAATCCGCTGCTCATGAATTTGGCGAAAAGTTTATTTACCACTGGGATACTGGTCGTAACAATGATATAACCGGCACTAATGACCAGCACCAGCGAACCGATAAACATCCAGAACTCCCGGGAAGAACTTTCCTCTTCCTGGGTAATGGTAGGTACCTTCTTTAAACCAACATATAGAAAATAAAAGGCCGCTAAGAATGATAGCAGAGTCAGCAAGGGGACAAAATAACTCGCCACTAAAGTCACGAGCAAGACCATTGCTGCCAACCATCTTTTATTACCGTCCAACACCAGCAATACGGGAAGCCAGAGAGCGCCTAAAAGGAAAAGGTAGAGTTGGGTATTCATTCCCAGGTCCGCAAATGAATGGACCGAAGTATCACCCAATATCCCACTTCTTGTCAGGAAGGTCGAGTAGATGATCAAAAAATAGGTGACGATAAAAAATAAATGCGTGGTCCGTAAAGAACGACCGGTATGTTTATAAATCAGCAGGGTATGGATTCCCGCCACCAGGGTCATCCAGGGAACCAGGGAGGCATTCTCTACCGGGTCCCATGCCCAATAACCACCGAAATTCAATGACTCATAGGCCCAGGCACCTCCCATCATGATCCCTAAACCAAGCACTCCTCCGGCGATCAGTGACCAGGGCAGGGCTGGTTTAACCCAATCACCGTATTCACGGGTAAAGAGCCCGGCCAAACTATACGCAAACGGAACGATCAATAAAGCAAAACCAAGGAAGAGCACCGGAGGGTGGATCACCATCCAGTAATTCTGTAACAACGGAGAGAGGTCATTCCCATCGGTGAGGCGCGATATATAATTTTCGTTGGCAAAAAGGGGAAGTTCAGGCATCTGGTTTCGAAAGAGCGCAAAGGGTGAACTCCCGATTTTTAAATCGAAAAAGTAGAGGCCAAGCATCATGGCGGCCAACGCCCATTGTGCCAGGGAAACCGTCATCATCACCGGGGCCTCCCATTTTCCAGCCGTTCGGATCAGGATCAATCCTAATACCGCATGCCAGAAGGTCCATAATAAGAAACTGCCTTCGGATGCACTCCAAATGGCACTAAAGATGTATTTGAATTCAAGACTGTTACTCGAATTCTTATACACATAAAAATATTCGTAGCGATGGGAGTAGAAAAGAAAGAAGAGAAGGCCGAAGATGGCAAAAACAGCAAAGGCATCCAGGATAAAACCCCATCGAGCCAAACGCAACCAGCCTTTTTTATCTTCAACAGTGGCATGGGTGGCTTTAAAATAGGCGAAGGAGGCCAGCAGGGAACAAACAAATGACAGCACGATCAGAAACTGCCCCAGGTTTCCGGGGATCAGGTGTTCACCAGTATAATCCATTTAGTTTGATTGCAGTTTTTTATTAACACTCTCCTGGACGCGGGTGGGATCATCGGTATATTTGGAAGGACATTTCATCAGGATCTCCTGACAGGCAAAATGATCATTCTCCATTTTTCCTTTTAATACCAGCCTTTCACTGTGCTCCAGGTTTTCGGGCTTGGCATTGTTGTACACCACTTTCACCGACTGACCCAGGGAATCAATGGCCATGAAACTCAGGTAATTTGGGTTATTGATGGCATCATATTCCACCGGCTGGGCTTTATCCAGCTTGGCAATGAGGTGTACATATTTACCTTGCTTTTCCCGGGCAGAAGCGACGGTTTCATAGGTGCTCAGGGTAGGCAACAGACTGATCAACACGGCAATGGCTCCTACAATGAGTATCAGGATGATGATATGGGTCTTCTTCATACGTGTGTGTTAACAGGCAAAATTAGGTAAAAGTTCTGTAGTGCCCCAAATTGCTCAGGGCTTCGTAACTTGCACCGTAGCACAGTAAAACACCATGACAGACCTCTCTCAATTCGACCCCAACAAAGTGGGGAACCCTAAGAATAACATATTCGGTCTCCCCTTCACGGAAGAAGATGCCCAACTAATCATTTTACCCGTTCCCTGGGAGGTGACCGTAAGTTATGGTGCAGGAACTTCCCGAGCCCCCGACCATGTTTTATCCGCCAGTTTGCAAGTTGACTTGTTTGACTGGGATGGCCCTGAGATTTGGAAAAGAGGGTTCCATATGCTCGAAACTGACCGGAAGTTGTTGATGAAAAGTGACTACCTGCGCAAAGAAGCCGAACTCTATATTGATTATATCTCCGAAGGGGAAGACGTGAACAATAACCAATTCATGTGCAAAACCCTGAAGGAAGTAAACGAAGGAAGCCTTTTTTTAAATGATTGGGTCTATAACCGTACCAAGTCGCTGATGGCCGCCGGCAAACAGGTAGGCCTGCTGGGAGGTGACCATAGTATTTGCCTGGGCTACCTTCGGGCCCTTGCGGAAACACATTCCGAATTCGCTATCCTGCAGATAGATGCCCATTGTGACCTACGTGAATCCTATATGGGTTTTAAATATTCACATGCAAGCATCATTTACAATATTCTCAAGGAAATCCCACAGGTAGAACGTGTAGTGCAGGTTGGTATCCGTGACTATAGTGAGGCGGAATGGCACTATATTTTTAATAGCAATTACCGTGTGGTCACCTATTTTGACCGCGAACTGAAAGACAGGATCTATGACGGACAAAGCTGGCGTGAGATAGCTGAAGAGATCGTAGAAAAATTGCCCCAGAAAGTGTATATCAGTTTTGATGTGGATGGTCTTGATCCTAAACTATGCCCCAATACCGGAACCCCGGTTCCCGGAGGTATGGAAGCAGAACAGGTATTTTATCTGTTTAAAAAGATCGTACAAAGTGGCCGGACCATCATCGGTTTCGACCTGAATGAAACAGGCGTCGGCGAAAATAATTGGGATGCGAATGTGAGCGCCAGGTTGTTGTTTAAATTGTGTAATATTCTGGCGTCGGCGAAGGCGTGAGGCGTGAGTTTCGTGAGACGTGAGACGTGAATAGTGAATAGTGAATAGTGAATAGTGAATAGTGAAATTTCTTTAAATTCTAAGTTACAAGTTTTTAGTTTCTATTCATTCACTATTCACTATTCACTATTCACCATTCACTCTTCCGTCCCTCACTCCCCCCTAAACTCCGGCTTCCGTTTTTCCAGAAAAGCTTGCACCCCTTCTTTGAAATCATAGGTGGCTGCAGCTCGTTGCTGGAGTATATCTTCGTTTTGTAATTGTTCGATCAAGGTATGCGGGCCACTCAGGTCCAGGGCCTGTTTGGTATAGGCAAGCCCCATGGTAGGCATTTGCGCGAGTTTCTCTGCGATGGTG
>JANRLV010000064.1:0-16084 GCA_033762195.1 Chitinophagaceae bacterium
GCATAGGGTGTTGAGTTTTGTGGTGGGGTTCAGGCTTTAGGTCTTTTTTACCGGAGAGAAGATGATTCACCGCAGAGAACGTTATTCACCGCAGAGAACGAGAGAACGCGGAGTTACGCGGAGATTTTTTCTTATGTCCTAAAAGCTCCTGGTCTTTAATTATTAGCTTTTAGTTATAAACATATCTCTGCGAAACTCCGCGTTCTTATGTTCTCTGCGGTAAAATATCTATCTGATTTTCAGTCAATTAAAAATAATCCGGTAGGAAACTACCCGCTTACGGCCTTTTTTGTAACTTCGCCTATTGCGTTTTACGTGAAATTAGTTGGTTATAAATTATTGATTATTAATTAATAGGTTGTTTATTTTTTTAATAATCATTAATTAATAGCTAAGAATTTATAACAAGAATACCTATAGAATGGCCAAAAGCCCCCTCCACTGTTCCTTTTGTGGTCGCAACCGCGATGAAGTGAAGATCCTGATTGCAGGGCAGGAAGGTCATATTTGTGAAAACTGTGTTGACCATGCACGCGAAATCATTGAACAAGAATTAATGGTCAAGGAAGAAAAGTCCACTTCCTCCTTTAAGCTTACCGTAAAGAAACCTGTTGAAATAAAGCGCTTCCTCGATGAATACGTCATCGGGCAGGGAGAAGCCAAGAAAGTACTGGCTGTAGCGGTGTACAACCACTATAAGCGTTTACAGCAAAAGGCCACTGAAACCACCCCTTCTGAAGTAGAGATCGAAAAGAGCAATATCATCATGGTGGGTGAAACCGGTACGGGGAAGACCCTGCTGGCCAAGACCATCGCCAAACTGCTCAATGTACCCTTTACTATTGTGGATGCCACGGTATTTACCGAGGCAGGTTATGTAGGGGAAGATGTGGAAAGTATCCTCACCCGTTTGCTCCAGGTTTGTAACTATGATGTTTCTGCCGCTGAACGTGGCATCGTTTATATTGATGAGATCGACAAGATCGCCCGTAAAGGCGATAACCCCTCTATCACCCGGGATGTGAGTGGCGAAGGGGTACAACAAGGCCTGCTCAAACTCCTCGAAGGAACCGATGTACTCGTTCCCCCACAGGGAGGCCGTAAACACCCTGAACAGAAACTCATCAAGATCAATACCCAGAATATCCTGTTTGTATGCGGAGGCGCCTTTGATGGCATTGATAAAGTGATCGGACGCCGGGTGCAGACCAATACCATTGGTTTTAATGTGGACAAAGAACTTCAGGATAACATGAAAAAGAACCTGCTCCAGTTTGTCAACGCGCAGGACCTGAAAACATTTGGATTGATCCCCGAATTGCTTGGCCGTCTGCCAGTGGTGACCCACCTGGATCCGCTGGATAGCGCCACGCTCCGGGAAATCCTTACCGAACCTAAGAACGCCCTCGTTAAGCAATACAAGAAACTCTTCGAACTCGAAGGCATACAGCTTTCCATTGAAGCCGATGTACTGGATTTCATGGTGGAAAAAGCCATGGAATACAAACTTGGCGCGCGTGGTCTTCGCAGCATCTGCGAAACCATCCTCACCGATGCCATGTACGAATTGCCTTCGTCCAATATCAAGACCTTTACCCTTGATATTGAGTACACCCGCCGCAAGTTTGATACCAGCAAACTCAGCGTCCTCAAAGTAGCATAATATTTTTCTGTGAATTCTGTGTCCCGATGCTTCGGGACTGTGCGCATTTTTTTTCTCACAGAATGCACGGAATGCACGGAAATATTGTGCAAATTCGTGTTTCAAACACATTACATGGAAGAAATCATCTCCCGTCTTCAATCTGAAGCCGGTCTGACCGAAGAACAAGCCAAAAAAGCCATTGAGACCATTAAAAACTTCGTGGTCGAAAAATTCCCGATGCTCGAAGGAGCGGTGTCGAATATTTTTCGGGGCAATTAGTGTGAGGGATAGATCATTGAATATTAATTATTGATTATTTGGCTTCCATACTATTTTAATAGCTGTCATTTCTACGCATGAATCAATAATTTATAATAGCCCCATGCTTTTCAGGGTACTTGCAATAACGCTATTCCTCTCCGCCTGTACATCCAAACCCGATAAACAGGTCACCCGCGCATTCTATCACTGGAAGTCACGCGTAAACCTCACCACAAAGGAAACCCAGGCACTCGACACGCTTTCTGTATCCCGCCTATATATTAAGTTCTTTGATGTAGAATGGGACGATGCGAAAAATCAACCCGTGCCGGTGGCGATGGTTCGTTTACCCAAAACCGATATTCCAACATATCGGATCACCCCTATTGTTTTCATCACGAATGAAACCTTGCAAAAACTCGATGCAGCGGGTGTAGATTCCCTGGCGGGTAAACTAGCGGGCTTATTACAGGAACTAACTCCGTCATCAGGATGGAAAATTGAGAAGGAAGTTCAACTCGATTGTGACTGGACAGCCGCTACCCGTGACCGTTATTTCCGGTTACTGGAAAAGGTGAAAAAGCTACCCTATTTTACCGGGAAAATCCTCTCCGCTACCATCCGGCTCCATCAGTTGAAATACACCCACTCCAACGGCATCCCCCCGGTTGACCGCGGATTGCTGATGGCCTATAATATGGGTAACCTTCGCCACCCCGAAACCCGTAATTCCATCATTGACCCCGCTATTCTGAATCAATATATCGGGAAGATGTCCAACTATCCCCTCCCCCTCGATATTGCCCTGCCGGTATTTGACTGGTGGATCTGGTTCAGAAATGATCAATACAAGGGTTTGGTCCGCACCGAAACCATCCCCTATTCTTTATACCGAAAAGAAAAAGTGGTGTTCACCGAAAATACCGTGGTAAATGGCCATACCTTTGAAAAGGGTGACTGGTTGCGCTACGAGAACAGCCCGTATTTGTCCCTGACCGAGGCCGCCTATCAATTGAACCGAAGACTGAACTCTGACCGCACCACCGTCATTCTCTATCATCTCGATCCCTCCAATCTTTCAAAATATACCTTGCATGAACTGGAAACTGTTTACCGCCGCTTCCGTTAGCGTAATCCTCAGCGCCTTTCCACAAAATATAATTGGCTGTGGTGGCTCTGAGGACCCCTATGATTATTACACCAGTTTCTTTTCCAAAGAAACCACGGACCTTACTGGCTACCGGCCATTTTATTATACCTCACTCCTGACTTTTTACAGCGATTGGGAAAATGAGAATAAAGAAGCCGATCTGCCTGATCCGGTTTTGGAAGAATGGAAAAAATATGCCGGTGGCAAAGTGAGCACGGCGGACGCCGAACAATTTATTTACATTTTTAATGCCGACTATATCGGCCAACTCAATGGGCATATCACCCGCAAACAACCCGCCACCCTGCCTGCTGATCTGAATAAGAATGGGATGACCGGCTATTTCACCAGTACCAAAGACCTGGATGCGCTGAACTATCTCGTGATGGCCAAACAAGCCGAGAAATACAGTGTGGCCAGTGACGCCTGGAGCAGCCCTGAACGTGGTGATAGCCTGGAATTGAACCGCTATATCGCGGGTGCTGACGCCCAATTTAACAAAGTGGTTAACCCCTTTCTCAAAACCAAATATGGCTTTCTGCGGTGCAAACTTGCCTTTTACAATAACCGCTTCAAAGATTGTATCCGTTGGTATGATGAAGCCTTTGCTCCCACCGACAACAGTGCTGTAAAAGAACAAGCACTGGCCTACAAAGCGGGAAGCTTGTTTAAAACCGGAAAAGCCAAAGAAGCTGCCTATGCTTTTAGTCAGGCCTTTGCGCTTTCTTCCAAAAATAAACGCTCCCACTTCCTGGGTTTCCTTTGGGCTTCGCAAAATGCCAATCCCGAACTAAAAAATAGTTATCTCACACTCGCCAGGAACAATGAAGAGAAAGCCACCCTGCTGGGTATGTTCTCCTTATTTGGTTCCTCCTATCGCCTGGCGGATATCGCACAGGTTCACCAACTCAGTCCGGCCAATCCCATGCTGGAGATACTCGCTATCCGTGAGATCAATAAGATCGAAGAACAATTCCTCACCCCGCGTTTACATAGCGAGAAAGGCGGAAAGGCATTCTATTTTACCTGGGAGGATACCAAATCTGCTTTTACCGAAAGTAATCAGCCCCTGGTGAATACCAGCGCATTCTTTCAAAAACTGGCAGCAGACAAAAACACCAAAAACCCGGCGCTCTATCTCGCCGGCGCTGCGTATATCGAATTCATCAATAAGAATTACGCCAAAGCAGATGCGTTAGCGGCTTCGGTTTCCAAACTCAACCCCTCCCAAAAGATCAAAGAGCAGGTACAATTGATCCGCTTGCTGGTGATGGCCAATGACCAACCTAAGATCGACGCGCCACGGGAGGAAAAATTATTGACCGAGCTTCAATGGCTTCGTAAAAAAGCAGCCGGCCAAACAGAATACCGTATTTTTTACCGCAATTTCCTGTCCGAGATTCTCGCGCAGAAATACCAGCAACAAGGTGATATAGCGAAAGCGGCACTGGCACTGGGTGTAGCCGATCTTTTTGACCTGTCTGAATCAGAAGAGGAAAGTTATGGAGAAGGATATGGTATTGATTTTGTCCGTGAACAAATGACAACCACACAGATTCTGACTCTCTATGGGTATTTTGACAACAAAACGCCTAGCCCCTATCTCAAACACCTGCTGGATCACTCTTCCTTTAATAAGGATAAGGTGGTGGATGTGATCGGCACTTCCTATCTGCGTGATTTTAATTTTACAAAAGCCATTGAATGGTTGGCCAAAGCAAAAAACACCGAGTCGCTGTCTGAAAACTACTGGAACAGCCTGAGCCAGACCGAAGAGAACCTGAATGTGGATCCTTTTCATGATTACCTGAATGACTGGCAGCGTTATGATAAAAAACTATCCACGCCCTATAACAAACTCAGTTTTGCCAAAAAAATGCTTGAGTTGGAGACAAAACTACCGACCCTTAAAGGCGAGGAACAAGCCAAACTTTATTATCAACTTGCTTCGGCCTATTACAACATGAGTCATTATGGAAATAGTTATATGACCGTTGTCTATTATCGGTCCAGTAGTGCATGGAACCAAGGAAAGTATGATCTGGCCTGGAAGCGCGAGTATTTTCAGGTCAACAAGGCCAGGAGCTATTATCAAAAAGCTTACGAACTATCAACCAATAAAGAATTCAAAGCGGCAGCATTCTTCCTCGTAGCCAAATGCGCACAGCGCCAGATTCCCATGCCCGATTATAACAGCAATGATTGGACAGCGTACGACAAGCAAATGGCAGAATTCAATAAAAAATTCAGGAACAATCCTCAGTTTGCACAGTTCAGGAAGGAGTTTGGGGCTACGCAGTTTTATAAATATGCGTTTAATCGCTGTAGTTACCTGCGGGATTATCGACCATGATTTAAGGGTTAAGTGATTTCTGGTGGTTATTTACACCTTAGCGTCTTAGGGGTTATGTCTTACCGCCATGACTCTTGGGTGCAAGCGAGTGCGGTGGGGGGAGATAATACCCAAGTACATTTCCTATTGCCCAGCCCGATTCTGGCATATATCTTGCCCCCGGTCACCCAAAATCCACTCATGAAAAAAGCGATCCTTCTCTCCATCGTTGCCCTTGTATTTTTATCTGGCTGTATGCGTGCATTGACGCCAAGTGAAGCGGCGAGTGCGAAGTATAGAAAGTGTCATCCAATTCGGTAGACCAGGATTTACCAGGATTATCAAGATTATCAGGATTGGCAGGATTGATTTTTATGATTACTTCAATCCTGATAATCCAAAACATCCTGATAACCCTGGTCAATTCTGTAAATCCTGGTCACAATCCTGGTAAAAAGAAAGGATCCCGCCGGTTAAAGCAGGATCCTCGTTCTACAATGGTTTTTCCGTCCTAAACAAATTTCTTCTTAGCTACATCCCATGCTATTGCCACAGTTCAAACACTTGTAGCAGGTTCCACTGCGTACGGTGATATGTCCGCAGGTGTTACAGGCGGGTGCATCGCTTTGCATGCTGCGCGCAGCGGCATTCACGGCATCCAGACTGGTTTCGGCTTTGGGCGCCGCTTTGGTGGCCTTAGGTTGTACCGAACCTACAACGCGTACATTTGACAACTCGGGTTCTTTTTCATACTCAAGGGTCGTAGGGATATCATCCCAATCATCTGCCCCGGTATTGTTCACCTCGGGTTTGTCGAGGATATGCACAAGATCGGTACGTCCGAGGTACTCGTAACCAAGTACACGGAATATAAAGTCCACAATGGAAGTAGTGGTACGGATATTCGGGTGTTCAACAAAGCCGGCGGGATCGAATTTGGTAAAGACAAATTTCTCTACAAACTCTTCCAGCGGTACACCATACTGCAAGCCGATCGAAATGGAGATGGCAAAGCAGTTCATCATGCTGCGCATGGTGGCGCCTTCTTTGGCCATATCAATAAAGATCTCTCCAATGGTACCATCTGCGTATTCTCCGGTGCGGAGGAATACGGCCTGTCCATTGATCTTGGCTTTCTGTGTAAAGCCACGACGCTTGGCGGGTAAGGTGCGGCGTTCTACGATCTTGGCGAGGCGGCGTTTGAGTTTAGTATCAGGCGAGGCTTGTACACGCTTCTGTACTTCATCAAATAATTCTTCGATGGTGAGTTTGCCCATATCTACAATGGCACTCTCATTGACAACCGCTTCAGCGATCTCTTCCGCTTTGGTGTCTTCCACTTTTTTCTTCTTGTCGCTCTTATTGCTTAGCGGCTGGCTCAGTTTGGAACCATCGCGGTAAAGGGCGTTGGCTTTAAGACCGAGTTTCCAGCTCAGCAGGTAGGCGTCAGAAATTTCCTCTACGGTAGCTTCATGGGGCAGGTTGATCGTTTTGGAAATGGCACCACTGATAAAGGGCTGTGTAGCTCCCATCATCCGGATATGCCCATGGGCATGAATAAAGCGTTCACCTTTCTTTCCACAACGGTTGGCACAGTCAAAAACGGGCAGGTGTTCAGGTTTGAGATAGGGTGCCCCTTCGAGCATCATCGTACCGCAGATATAATCATTGGCGGCATCGATCTGTTCCTCGCTAAAGCCAAGGGCTTCAAGCAGGCTCCAGGAGAAATCATTGTATTGCTCAGGGGTAAAGCCCAGGCGTTGGAGACATTCTTCGCCAAGCGCATATTTATTGAAAACAAATCCGATCTCAAAGGCAGTCGCTACAGCTGCATCGAGTTTCTTGATCTCTTCGCCAATAAACCCTTTTTCGCTCAGGGTTTGGTGGTTGATATGCGGGGCGCCGGCAAAGCTGGCATGACCCACGGCATATTTCACAATGGCATCCGCTTCTTTCTCGTTATATCCCAGGTTACGCAGGGCAGCAGGAACGGATTGGTTGATGATCTTGAAATATCCACCACCGGAAAGTTTCTTGAATTTCACAAGGGCAAAGTCGGGTTCCACACCTGTTGTATCACAATCCATCACCAGACCAATGGTACCGGTGGGGGCGATCACGGTAGCTTGTGCATTGCGATAGCCATATTTTTCTCCCAGTTCGACCGCCTCGTCCCAGGCTTTGCAGGCTGCCTTAAGCAGGTAATCCGGGCAATGCTGGGCATTGATTCCCTGGGGTTTGATGCTCAGTCCTTCATACTCATCCGCTTCGTAAGCCGCCAGGCGGTGGTTACGCATTACCCGCATCATATGCTCTTTGTTCTCGGCATAGCGGGGGAAGGCACCCTGGAATTGGGCGATCTCGGCCGAAGTGCGATAGGCCACACCGGTCATGATAGCGGTGATGGCACCAGCGATAGCGCGGGCCTTATCACTGTCATAAGGAATACCGCTAACCATGAGTACAGTTCCCAGATTGGCAAAGCCGAGACCCAGGGTACGGTATTCATAGCTCAACTGAGCTACTTCCTGTGAAGGGAACTGGGCCATGAGTACGGAAATTTCCAGTACGGTGGTCCAGAGGCGGCAGTTATATTCATAGCCTTCCACATCGAAGATATTCTTCTCAGTATCGAAGAATTTCATCAGGTTGGCGGAAGCCAGGTTACAAGCGGTGTTATCAAGGAACATGTACTCCGAGCAGGGGTTGGAGGCCCTGATCTCTCCACCGGCGGGGCAGGTATGCCACTCATTGATGGTGGTATTGTACTGTGTACCGGGATCGGCGCAACGCCAGGCGGCATAGGAGATCTTGTTCCACAGTTCGCGGGCAGGCACTTTCCGCATCACACGGCCATCGCTGCGGGCTTTCAATTCCCAATCTTCATTATTCTCTAATTTCTCAAAGAATTCGTTGGGGATACGAACCGAGTTATTGGAGTTTTGACCGGAAACTGTGCGATAAGCATCGCCTTCATAGTCGCTGGAATAACCGGCGGCGATCAGAGCGGCTACTTTCTTTTCTTCTTCTACTTTCCAATCTACAAAATCCACGATCTCGGGGTGGTCCAGATCCAGGCAGACCATTTTGGCAGCGCGGCGGGTAGTACCTCCACTTTTGATGGCACCAGCGGCGCGGTCACCGATCTTCAGGAAACTCATGAGCCCGGAGGAAGTACCTCCACCGCTCAATTTCTCCCCTTCGCCCCGGATAGAGCTGAAATTCGTACCCACACCCGAACCATACTTGAAAATACGGGCTTCGCGAACCCAGAGGTCCATGATTCCCCCTTCGTTCACCAGGTCATCCTCCACGCTCAGGATAAAGCAGGCATGGGGCTGAGGGCGTTCATAAGCCGAGGTGGACTTCTTTAGCTTCCCGTCTACCGGGTCAACAAAATAATGGCCCTGGGGCTTACCCTTGATGCCATAGCTCTCGTACAGGCCTGTATTGAACCACTGAGGCGAGTTGGGTGTGCACATCTGATTAAGGATGCTGTACACCAGTTCCTCGTAGAATACCTGGGCGTCTTTCTCCGAAGCGAAATACCCATAGCGCTCACCCCATACACGCCAGCAATTGGCCATACGGTGAGCCACCTGCTTAGCGGATGTTTCGCGGCCCAGGCTGCCATCGGGCTGGGGTACACCCGCCTTCCGGAAATATTTTTGGGCAAGGATATCGGTAGCGATCTGACTCCAGGATTTCGGTACCTCCACATTCGTCATCTCAAACACCACTTCCCCACTGGGGTTTCGTATCACCGATGTTCGATAATCGTATTCGAACAAATCAAACACATTCACATCGTCACGGGTAAAGCGACGAGGAAACTGCAACCCGCCCTTGGCGGCGTTCTGCTTCTTGCTGGCCATATTAGAAAAGAATTTAAAAGTTGGTACTCTGGTTAGTAATCCGTCTCCCGGTGTGGAAGGTGTCAACGAAAATATTTTTTAGTATCGTTCCTTCAAACCTCCAAATATCCCCACTTTGTGGAAAATGCCCCGGAACCCCACACAGGGCTGCATTCGACTGTTTTTCAACATTTTTAAGTAAAAATTTTTTTGGTGAATCAACCCACTTTTAGTAGGGATTTTTTTATTTATCCACCCTCCCGTGAAACGCCCTACTGTTAAGGATTTATTAAGGTTAAAACGGTGAAACCCTTGATTTTACAGGCATTTCAGGGAATTGATTGGCTGAAAGCCTTGCTGGTGGCTAACTTTGGGGTAACAATTTGGTAACATGGAGGTAATAGGGGGGATGGGGATGGTGGATGGTGGATGTTGGATGACAGATGACGGATGAAAGTATAATAACTTCGGACTTCTGTCATCTGTCATCGGTCATCAGTCATCAGTCATCCGTCATCTGTCATCTACCTCGCAACAACCAAAAAAAAATCGCATTTTTGTAATCTACCGATGAATACATACAAGACATTAACAGACCGGAAAGAGAAAGGGAAAAAATCCTTTGCCGTACTGATCGATCCTGACAAGGTGAATGAGGATTCCCTTCGGCGATTGATCGATCTGGCGCATGAAGCAAAAGTGGATTATTTTTTAGTCGGTGGCAGTCTTGTCATTTCTACTTATCTCGATGAGTGCGTACAGTTCATTAAAAAAAACAGCTCCATTCCTGTTATACTTTTCCCGGGAAGTTCTGCGCAGGTAACCCCCTATGCAGACGCGTTGCTATACTTATCCCTGATTTCCGGACGCAATCCTGAATTATTGATCGGCCAGCATGTGGTATCTGCACCCTTTGTCCGTAAAAGCGGTTTAGAGATCATGTCCACCGGTTATATCGTGGTAGATGGCGGTGCCCCCACCACTGTTTCTTATATCAGTAATGCCAGTCCAATCCCCGCTGACAAAAGCGAGATCGCAATGTGTACCGCTATGGCAGGTGAAATGCTGGGGATGAAACTGATCTATATGGATGCCGGAAGCGGTGCCCGAAAGCCGATCACTGAATCCATGATCGAAAAGGTCGCTTCTTCTATTTCAGTGCCGCTGATAGTGGGCGGAGGCATCACCGATCCGGAGAAAGCATATTTAAATTGCAAAGCCGGCGCGGATGTGATCGTTGTGGGAAATGCGATTGAGAAAGATCCGGCGCTTATCAGGGATATGTCTGCAGCTGTTCATAGCGGCTCTCGGGTAAAATAAGAAATTTTAAATATTTATTATTTCTCAAAGCTCTTCGACCTTAACGCGCGCCGGCGTATCCTTCCCCGAAATAATTGTTCTTGAACTCAATGCGATCGCCTGGATCACTTTGGTCATATTCTCCAGGTCAAGCGTTTCCACATGATCCGTCACTTTATGGTAATGAGGTTCATTTTCCATTTTCGCCGTGGAGATCGTATGCGCAGGAACGCCTAACCGGGCCAGTGTAGCATTGTCTGACCGGAAGAACAGATTCTGCGTGGGATAGGGATCGGGATAAAAAGTAAAATCCGTTCCTTCGAGGTTCTTTTGCAAAATGGCTCCCATATCCGTGCGTTCATATCCTGTGATATAGGCAGAGTTCTTCCCCCATTTGCTTTCCGTTCCATTCATTTCAATATTGAACATGGCCATCACCTTCGCGGGTTCGAATTGCCGGGAGAAATACTGTGACCCAAAGCCACCTACTTCCTCTGCCGTAAAGGCCGCAAAGATCAGGGTGCGTTCATTATTTCCCAGTGCCTTGAAATATTTTGCCAACAAGATCACGGAGGTGGTACCGGCCGCATCATCATTCGCGCCATTGGCAATCGAATCGCCATTGACCGGTTTTAAGATACCGATATGATCATAGTGGCCCGAGAAGATCACATATTCGTCCTTCTTGCTTTTTCCGGGTAAGATACCCACCACATTGGCGAGTTTTTGTTCAGCGATCTCGTGTTTGGCTTCAATGGCAAAAGTAGAAGGGTCACTATCGGTAAGTACAAAAACCACACTTGATTCAGATTTGAACAATCCTCTTTTCAATCCGGTAAGCCGGCCAAAATTGGCGCCCAACGAAGTGGGCACGAAAACGATCCTGTTCTTTCCGGCACCTACCAGGCTGCGCGCTTCGCGAAGCAAATTGGCATTGGGCGCCATCTTTATTTTTTCGTACCCCGAACCTTCATTGAATTGAAGTTCCGGTTTGCAGGTAACAACGATAAGGTTCTTGGTCTCCATTTGCACTCCATCCAAAACACCCGAAGCACTGATGAATTTGGGCTGAACCATCACAAAGGATTGCAGATAGGAGCCGCTGTTGTCAGGCGTTTGCAGACCTGCTGCTTTAAATTCATTGGCTATAAAATCAGCGGCTTTGTCAATTTCCGGAGAAAAGGTCCGGCGGCCTTTTAGCTCGTCGGAGGCCAGGAAGGTTTCGATGCGGCGAACTTCATTTACATTAATGATCTGGTCAATTTTCTGGGAAAAAAGAAGTTCCGAGAGACCGAGGAAGGCAACAATAAAAACAAAATACTTTTTCGTCATGTAAAAAAATTAATTATAAACTCATCATTTCTTTAAACTTCACTGTTTGCCTCCGGCTCACTTCGATCTTTTCACCGCCTTTTAATTCAATCAGCAGTCCGCCATTGAAATAGGGTTCGATCTTATCGATCAGACGCAGGTTGACAATGTGTTTACGATTGGCCCGAAAGAACACTTTCTCATCCAGTCTTTCTTCCAGGGCATTGAGTGATTTCAGGATCAGGGGTTTGTTGGGGCCAAAAAATACCTTGGCATAATTGCCCACGCTTTCAAACAAACGGATATCAGAGAGTTTGACAAACCAGCATTTCTCCCCGTCTTTTACAAAGACCTGGTCATGTTCACTCAGCAGGCTGCGGTTATAATTTTCACCAATGGGTAATCCTTCCTTGATCTCCACCTGGTGTAATTTCTGAATGGCATCGGCCAGGCGCTTGGGCTCAACGGGTTTCAACAAATAATCCAGTGCATTGACCTCAAAGGCCTTTAGCGCATATTCGTCATAAGCCGTGGTGAATATTACGTGGGGTGCCCGGTCGAGTTCAGAGAGCAGATCAAAACCGGTCTTACCAGGCATTTGAATATCGAGAAAAACCAGATCGGGTTGAAGGGAGTCTATTTTTTGAAGCCCTTCTTCAGCGTTGGTGGCTTCGTCTATGACCTCGATCTCGGGAAATTCCTGGAGCAACTTGCGTAATTCGGAGCGTGCCAGGCGTTCATCGTCAATGATTATCGCTTTCATGTGCATGTGTATGAGATTTATTGGGCAACCGGTATATGGACCCGGGCCTCCACCAGTTGCGGGGAGATCTGCCTGATATCAAAATGTGCTTTGTCGCCATATAGCAGGTTGATCCGGTTCACCGTACTTGAGATACCAAAACCTTCCTGGTCCACGGTATGTCCATTGAGCGTACCTGTATTCTGAACGATCAACTCGTGGAAATCCTCCCTGAAATCAGAGATCACGCGCACCACCCCTCCATCCACTCGTCGACTAATTCCGTGTTTGATGGCATTTTCCACCAGGGTTTGCAACATCATTGGGGGAACAGGTTGCAACAGGGTGTCTTCATCGATCTCGTATTCCACTTTCAACCGGTCTTCAAAACGCATGTTTTCCAGGGCCAGGTAATCCTTTACAATATTCAACTCTTTTTCAAAAGGCACCAATTCCAATTTCTCTGTTTGCATACTGCTCCGCAGGATATTGCTGAGTTCGGTAATGGCGGTACGGGCCCGGCCAGGGTTCTCATCAATTAGGGCGCGGATACTATTGAGCGAATTGAAGATAAAATGCGGATTGATATGTGCTTTGATGGTCTTTAACTCCAGTTCTTTGACCAGGGCTTCCAGCCGAAGGGTATCGAGTTGTTGCCGCTGGCTCTTGGAAATGTAATGGTACATGAAGTAGATACAGTTCCAGATAAACAGGTATATAAAAGAGTAGAAGGTGTTGGTAAGTATCACCTTGTGCATGGCGATCGCCTTTTCACTGCCCCGTTCCATGGGGGAAAGGCCAAAAGCCCGCTGAAGGTAGGATTCCGCCACCCCTACAATAAAGGCAAAGATGAGGGTGATGAAAAAGAAGTTCAGGATCTGCCGGTTGAGGGGCTTCATCAATACCCCGGCCGATACGATCACCATCCGCATGAGGTGGGAAAGCAGGATTCCCAGCGACACATAGATCAACAGGCGGTAATAAAATTTCTCCTCCCCTATATTATTGAAAACAAAGGCAAAAAAGATATTGATCAGGGTGAACATCCCCCACCCGATCATCTGGAATATCCAGTATTTTCTCGCATTAGACATTATTACTATAAATATAGAGTCAAAATTATAAGATTCGACCCCCCCTGCCGTTTTTATTTTGAACACTGGCAAAATGGGTCATTAAATGGAGAATTGGGCCAACCTATTTCACGGAAAATTGTTAAAACACCCCTGTTACTGGTATAAAACATTAATTTTACGCCGTTTAAACCGCCACGCATGGAAATTACCCCCGGACCGCTTTTACGCACCATCGGCTCTCCCGAGGACCTTAAAAAGATCCCCCGGGAAAAGCTTCATCAGGTCTGTGATGAACTCAGACAATACATCATCGATGTGGTGAGCGTACACGGCGGACATTTTGGGGCCAGCCTGGGCGTGGTGGAACTGACCGTCGCCCTCCACTACATTTACAATACTCCATATGACCAGTTGGTTTGGGACGTAGGCCACCAGGCTTACGGACACAAGATCCTGACGGGTCGTCGCGATAATTTTGCTTCCAATCGGAAATATAAAGGCCTTAGTGGCTTTCCCAAACGTTCGGAAAGCGAGTACGATACTTTTGGGGTGGGCCATTCTTCTACCTCTATTTCTGCTGCCCTCGGGATGGCCATGGCCGCCCATTATAAAGGGGAAACCGACCGCAAGTCCATTGCAGTGATCGGGGATGGTGCCATGACCGCCGGGCTTGCCTTTGAGGCCATGAACCACGCGGGTGTGACCGATGCCGATATGCTCATAGTCCTCAATGACAACTGTATGAGCATTGACCCCAATGTAGGGGCTTTAAAAGGCTATCTCACGGATATCTCCACCTCCTATACCTACAACAAGATCCGGGATGATGTTTGGAATATGCTGGGAAAATTGCCCGTAGGAAAGAACTTCTCCCGGGAAATGGCCAGCAAGCTCGAAGCCAGTGTAAAAGGAATGGTAAACAAGAGCAGTAACCTCTTTGAATCGCTCAACCTGCGTTATTTTGGGCCGATTGACGGGCATAATATCGCCAAACTGGTGGATACCTTGAAAGACCTCAGGAATATTCCGGGTCCCAAGCTGCTTCATGTAGTGACCGTAAAAGGAAAGGGTTATGCCCTGGCGGAAAAAGACCAGACCAAGTGGCATGCCCCCGGTCTGTTTGACAAGATCACCGGTGAGATCCAGAAAAAAACTTTTGACCTTCCCCAACCTCCCAAATACCAGGATGTATTTGGGCATACCATGGTGGAACTGGCGGAGAAGAATGACAAAGTGTTTGGTATTACACCGGCCATGCCCTCGGGCTGCTCGCTAAAAATCATGATGGAGAAAATGCCTGACCGGGCATTTGACGTTGGTATAGCCGAGCAACATGCGGTGACCGTAAGTGCGGGAATGGCTACCCAGGGCCTCCGGGTCTTCTGCAATATCTATTCTTCTTTTATGCAAAGGGCCTATGATATGGTGGTGCATGATGTAGCCATTCAGAAACTGCCTGTTGTGTTCTGTCTCGACAGGGCCGGACTGGTTGGAGAGGATGGACCCACCCACCATGGAGCCTATGATATCGCCTATATGCGTTGCATCCCCAACCTGGTGATCAGCGCCCCCATGAATGAAAGTGAATTGCGGAACCTGATGTTTACCGCCCAGCTGGAATCCACTCAATTACCAATGGTGATTCGTTATCCCAGAGGAGAGGGAGTGATGCCGGAGTGGAGAACAGAAATGAAAGAGATAACCATCGGGAAAGGCCGGACTTTACGGGAAGGAAATGGCATCGCTATCCTGAGCCTGGGTCACCCGGGTAATTTCGCGGCCAATGCGATCCGTGAATTACGCCATGACGGACTCAACCCCGGACATTTTGATATGCGCTTTGTAAAACCCCTTGACGAAGAATTACTCCATCATATATGCCAGCACTATCCCAAACTGGTGACTGTGGAAGACGGAACAGTGACCGGAGGTTTTGGCTCTGCCATTCTGGAATTCATGGCCGAACACGGATACAAAAATGAGGTCCGTATCCTGGGTATCCCCGACCGGATCGTAGAACATGGTACACTTAAGGAACTTTACAGAGAGTGTGGGTATGATGCACAGGCTATCGTTGAGGCCGTGCGCGAAATGATGGGGGAGAAAGTTACTGTAAAATAAAAACCTCGCTTTAAATAAAACCACAGAGACACAGAGGCACAGAGTTTATAGGTTTCTCGCTGTGTACGCTAAGAGGCAGCGATCGCAACGAATGTTTCAACTTTGCGCGCACAGCGAGAAATAAAAAAACGCTGTGCCTCTGTGTCTCTGTAGTTAATCAATAAATCTTGACCTACTACACCAGTCCCGCTTCCATCGTGATCTCCGTCTTCAGCAACAAACTGATCGGGCAATTGGCTTTGGCTTCGGCAGCACACTCCGCAAATTTGGCCGCATCGATCCCGGGCACTGAA
>JANRLV010000065.1:0-4909 GCA_033762195.1 Chitinophagaceae bacterium
ATTACGGGAAGAATATTTTTTAATTGATAGATCCCGGTCAGGTCAAGATGGTATTTCAGGTGGTCTGTTTGGTGTTGGCTTTCTATTTCAATGATCAGTTCGTGACCGACCCAGGCATGGTCTGCCACCTGGAAATTTTCCGGTGCCAGAAAGAGTGGGGCGCTTCGTTCCTCTGCTATTTTTTGGAAAAGGGGCAGGAGTTCTGATTGTTTTTCACCGATCACAACCGGAATGGCGGGTTTGATGATCCCGGCTTTTTCGGTGGCGATCTGTTCCAGCGTATCACCCAGCATGTTCATGTGATCGTATCCGATCTGGGTAATGACGGATATTTCGGGGGTGATCACATTGGTACTATCCAGTCTACCCCCTAGTCCCACTTCAATGACAGCTATATCCACCTGGTGCCGGGCAAAATGATCAAAGGCCATGGCGACAGTGATCTCAAAGAAACTGGGTTCGATGGTGTCGATCTGAGGATTGATCTTTTGGGTGAAATCGATCACTTCCTGTTCGCTGATCATTTGCCCATTGATCCGGATCCGTTCCCGAAAATCTTCCAGATGGGGAGAGGTATAAAGACCTGTTTTGTACCCTGCTGTTTGAAGAATGGCGGCGAGCATATGACTAACCGATCCTTTGCCATTGGTACCAGCTATGTGTATGGTCTTGAATTTTTTTTGCGGGTCATCCAGAAAGGCGCATAATTCAAGGGTATTTGTAAGGTCTTTTTTGAACGCGGCAGGCCCTATCCGGCTGAACATGGGCAAGCGGGTGAAAAGATAGGCGATGGTATCCTGATAATTCATTCCACCACAAAAGTAGGATGCGGGAATGGATCAGGAAACTTTGAAATTGAATAAAACGGTTACGGTTGATTCATGATCTGATTTATCGAACCGGATATTACGCAGGTATTGATTGATCGCGTTCCGATAATCCGAACTGGTACTGGTAGAGCCTCTGGAAAATTGAAGGAAGGTGCCAATCCCATCGGGGGAAACGCGTATATCTGCATAGATGGTGGCCTTGGGGAGGTCACCCGAGAAAGAATAGGTTTTTACGATGATCCGGTCACCCCGGGTTACTTTGGGACCAATGCCACTGCCCACACCAGATCCCTTGCCTGAGCCAGTTCCTGTTCCGGTACCCGTACCAGAACCACTTCCGTTTCCGGTGCCAGAGCCAGTTCCGGTTCCACCGCCTGGTTCATAGGTGGTAGATGTTCCACCACCGCCTGTGGCTGTACCGCCCCGCGTTTGACCCATGAGCACCTTAGGTTTAGGAGGAGCGGGAGCTACGGCCGGTTTCTCTGTATCTTTTTTCTCAATGGTCTTAACACTGGTGTTTGTCTTGGTGGCCGTAGGTTTAGTTGTTACTGGCTTCAGGATCGCCGGTGTATTTTCGGTTTCATCTGTTTCGATATCTTTTGCATCATCTGTGGGAGGGGAAGGTTCGAGGGGCTGGTTGGCATATTCACCGGCCGGTCCGGCAGCCTGAACCGGATTACCACCACCACCGCCACCAACACCGGAACCATCAGGCAGCCCTTCCAGATCCGGGGGAAGATTGAGTTCAACCTCTACCGCTGTTTCAGGGAGTGGGGGAAAGATCACCGGAATCTCCATTTTGATCCAAAAGAAGATCAGAATGATTGCCCCGGCGATGCCTCCCGTGATCAGGGAAGCCCGAAGGTTTTTCTGTTTTTCAAACTCAACGGACATATAGAGGGTCTCTTGATTCATGTAAAGGTATTTATTTTTTCCGGCTAATGGCTAATAGCTAACAGCTAATAGCTTTTGTCTACTATAACGATGCAAATCTGGTGCGACTTGCATATGGAAAGCGTTAAATAGTGTTAAAGTTTCACAGATCAGGAGGAAAAATGCCTGCGGGAAGTATTGGCGATGATCAATCCGAGTACCACCAGGGCAAAGCTGATGACATGAAGCCATTGTACTTTTTCCCCCAGCAACCATACAGCTTCGAGGGTGCTAAAGACAGGAATGAGGTTTCCAAACAGGGAGGTACGTCCGGCACCCAGATGATGGATAGCGATATTCCAAAGCAGGAAGCAGATGACCGAGGCGCCAAGTCCGAGATAGAGGATAGCCCCGGTATTGGCCCAATTGATGGCAATACCACCCTGGCTTTTATACTCCATGATATAGGCTGGTAGCAGGAGCAGAGTGCCGATTGCAAATACAGTGAAAAGAAAATTGACGGGGTTCATTTCCGGAGGTCTTTTACGGGCGCAGATATTATACACCGCAAAACAAAAGGCGGCGGCAAGCATCCAGTAATCCCCTTCGGTAAATGAAAGCGTCAGGATATTTTCCAGATGTCCTTTACTCAACAGGAGCAGGATGCCCAGGATACAGACAAGCATACCGGTTACACGCAGGGTGGTGATCTTTTCTTTTAAAAATATCCGTGCCAGCACAACTGACATCACCGGCGATGAAGTGGTTCCGATCAGCGCCATGTTCACGGCACTGGTATGGTGACCTGCCACATAGACAAACGTGTTAAAGAGACTGATGCCAAAGGCGGCGGCAAAGAAAAAGAGAACGGGATATTTCCAGACCAACCTCCATTCTTTTATAAAATGTTTGTAAGCAAAAGGCAGAAGAATAACCGTAGCCGTTAACCAACGATAAAAAGAAAGTGTCACTGGAGGAATATCCTTGATCACCCCTCTTGCGATCACAAAATTCCCCGACCAGATGATGGTGGCAAGAATCGCCAGCAGCGCACCGTAGAGAGATTTGTTTTCTTTTAGAGGAGGCATTGGGGAGTTTCGTGGGTTTCGTGAAACGTGAGTGGTGAATAGTGAATAGTGAATGGTGAATGGTGAATGGTGAATGGTGAATGGTGAATGGTGAATGGTGAATGGTGAAAATATATTTGGCGATGTAAGTTATAGGTTTTAAGTTTCACTATTCACTATTCAATATTCACTATTCACTATTCACCATTCACGAAACTCCCCCCGCAAAATCCAACGAAAAATCTCCCTTAATCCGCTCCATGGGGGGATTAAAATATCCGAATTTGAGATCGGGGAATTCTTCGCGGATCAGGGTCATCATTTGTTTTACACCCAGGCATTCACCTGTTTCAGTAACACCGATCTTTCCCAGGTACCAATCGGGATCGATATTGAAGTTTCTCCATTGGATCATGGAGAGTCCGGTCTCCCGGATCAGTTTTCGCAAGGCTTCATATTCCTCTACGGAATCCGTCATGCCAGGAAAGACAAAGTAATTGATGGAGGACCAGCCGCCATATTCCCTCATTACCTTCAGGCTTTCAACAATGTCCTCGAAGGTGTAATTATTGGGGAGGTAGTATTTTTCGTAAATCGATTTTCTGGCTGAGTTTGTACTCACCCGAATACTATCCAGGCCTGCTTCACAAAGCGCTTTGACCGCATCGGGTTTGGAACCATTGGTATTGATATTGATGCTCCCTTTCTTCGTGTGTTTTCGCATACCAATGATCGCTTCGCGAATGGTTTCCCACATCAGCAGGGGTTCTCCTTCACATCCCTGACCAAAACTTACAATGGGGAAGGGGGCTGTTTCCAGGTGAGGGACCGTAAATTCGATGATCTCTTCCGGCATGGGTTTGAAGTGGAGTCGGTCCTGCGTTGAACCTATTGATTCTTCTTCCGGTTGAAAGGAAATACAACCGATGCAATTAGCATTACAGGCAGGCGAAGAGGGAACAGGGCATTCCCACCTACCCATGGCAAAATTTCTCGCGGCCGGACAGGTATAGGTTTGGCAACAGTTTTCCATCAGGTGTTTGACCAACCGGTTATGTGGATAGGCCTTTAGCAGGTGCATGGCCCCGGTCTCGATCTTCTCGTCATCATAACCGGCACATTCCTGGCGTATATCCTGTTCAATGCGAACGGCCGTAACATAAAACTGCCCATCCCACCATCCTGCAGCGGTATAACAAAACAGGGGTAGTACGGGGGCATCTTTTGCAGATTCAAAGGCAGCAAGATAAAGACCGGTATGGGCCGGTGGGATAAAGGCCGCAACGGCCCATCCCTTATCGCAGAGTCGCATTTCACCTGAAACTACATCGACACCGATCGCCTTTCGCTCAGGAAGTTCATACAAAGTGCCGCCATCTGGCAGAGGGATCCAGTCGCCGCTATCAACAGGATAGGCATCCCACCCGCTTCGGCCTATGGCATAGAGACTGGTATCTTCAAAGATATTACCCTGCCCATCCGAATAAAGTACAAAGGGGGTGATCGGTTTCATCCGGCAAATGTCGGTAAAATCAGTCATTGGCAGTCAGGTGCTCCAGGCAATATCCATTAAAATCCTGCTCAATTACCTCGTTTTCTTCGCTGATATATTGTTGGAATAAGCGGTTGCTTTTGAAGTCAAGGGTCAGTAATCCATCTTTTAAAACCACATTGGATAATTCCTTCCAGGCAAAAGTGCGGGCAAAACGATTGCCATAGGTGATACCATCCGTTGCTACCCGAACGGGCAGATCGCCCACGGATAATTGATAGAGAAATTGAAGTACAATAAAAACGGCGGTCATCCAGGGATATGGCGTAGCCAACCAAAGCAGGGCGATCAGGTATTCCACGCGTTCCCAGGCCCTTGCCTTCTTGTAGAATTTCGCCCGATAAAACCAGTACAGCGCATACACCGGGATGGTGGCAAAAATGATCATCTGAAACCCTTTTTCCTGTGCCTTGGGAAATAAAACGATCAGCAACCCAAAAAAATTGATCAGGGAAAGAAGAAGACCCATCCGCTGATATAATTTCTTTTTCTCATTGCGGAGATAAATCGTGTAGGTGGTGCGGGGAGACATTAGGTCGTGGGTTTTGTGGGGCGTTGTGCTTGAGGGGTGAATAGTGAATAGTGAA
>JANRLV010000066.1:0-22090 GCA_033762195.1 Chitinophagaceae bacterium
CGTCTGTTTTTTGTTTCTGGGGGCGTAACAACCCCCCCCACAACCAACACCCCCCTCCCACGTCACACGAAACTCACGTCTCACGATTCACGTCTCACGTCGATATTTTCCCCAAAACGCCTATATTTACGAATAAAGAAACCTATGTCCACTCCCACTCCCGCCAAGACCAGCCGCTTCCTCCTTTTCCCCTGGGGACTCCTCAGTATTGTGGTCATTCTTGTCCTGAATTCCTCGGTGAGCAGCACCTGGTTCTCCAAGAACTGGGGATGGGTAGCCCTTGTCCTGATCATTCCGGCTGCCATTCTGGAAAACCTGAAAGTGGGGTATAGCAATATGCGGATCATGTTTTTGAAGACCCTGTACACCATGCTTTCCTTCCTCGTGGTAGGATTGGCCGGCGGATTGGCTACAGCAGGTTGGTATTATGAAAAGTTCAAGGATTATAAGGGCATCCCCCGTCTCGATATCCCCTGGTATGTATTACTTGCACTCGTTGTACTTTTGCTGATCGAAGTGGTCCAGGTGTTTAGTATGCTAAAAGCCGTAAAACGGGAGTTCATGCAGTTCTCTCCGGAATAGCCCCTGGATACCAGCGGTACAATCATTTTTTTCATCCCAAAACGAAAGGTCTTGGAAAGTATCAAGTGCCCCAATTGCAACCATGTGTTTGAACCCACCGATACCATCCGTGATGAGGTGGAGCGTGAATTGCGCAGCAAAATGATCACCTGGCAAAAGGAAAAGGAAAAACAATTTTCGGAAGAAAAGAATAAACTCCTGAAAGAAACAGAAGAATCACTGCGCAAGAACATTGCCAGTGATTTTGAGAATAAACTCCGCCTCCTGGAACAGAATAACAAGATGAATGAGGAGAAACTGAGACTATCGCGGGAAAAGGAATTGGAATTTCTGCGCAAGGAGCAGGAACTGCAGACCAAAGAAAAAGAATTGGAGATCGAAATCCAGAAGGTATTGTTAGCGGAAAGGTCAAAATTATCGGAGACAATACGAAAGGAAGAATCTGAACGCAATTCCTTAAAGGAAACAGAGTTTCAACTCAAGATGAAAGAGATGGAGGAGAAACTGGAAGCCCAGAAAAAACTGGCCGAGGAAATGAAGCGCCGGGCTGAACAGGGACTTACGCAGTCACAAGGAGAAGTACAGGAATTATTACTGGAAGAAATGTTACGCACTTCCTTCCCTTTTGACCTGGTGGAAGAAGTGGGCAAAGGGGTTAAGGGGGCCGACTGTATCCAGACTGTCCGCAATAGTATAGGACAGGATTGCGGTAAGATCATTTATGAAAGTAAACGGACCAAGGAATTTGTGAATGACTGGATCGATAAATTAAAACATGATATGCGAAGCCAGGCCGCGGATGTGGCCATTCTCGTTACCCAGACGTTTCCACGGGGCATGACCTCTTTTGGTGAACGCAATGGTATATGGATCTGTGGATATGCAGAAGCCCGTGCCGTGGCCTTCCTTCTTCGTGACAGTCTTATCCGCGTGGCGAACGCCTCCCGCAATGAAGAGAACAGGGGCGATAAGATGCATATGCTTTATGGGTATCTGACCAGCAATGAATTTGCCGAACAATGGAAAGCCATCCGGGAAGGTTTTATGAGTATGCGATTGTCCATTCAAAAGGAAAGGGACATGATGGAAAAGATCTGGAAGGCCCGGGAAAAACAATTAGAAAAGGTATTACTGAATGCCGCACACATAAAAGGCTCAGTCGAAGGCATCGCCGGACAAGATTCGGTGGATTTGAATTTGTTGGAAAGCGGGGAAGAAAGTGAGGCGTGAGACGTGAATAGTGAATAGTGAATAGTGAATAGTGAATAGTGAAACCTAAATCTTATAACTTACAATCCCAAATATTTCTCACCATTCACCATTCACCATTCACTATTCACTATTCACTATTCACTATTCACTATTCTCGCTTCTCGCCTCACCAGCCAACACACAGCCAATCCCTCCAACCAGGTATACGTTATCTCAAAATGCAATTCTGTTTTGGTAAAAAAGCCAGATATCTGTTGGTTAACCGGGTCGTATTTCTCCAGTTGAATATGCTCCCGAAAATCCACCTTCCCCTTACCATACCATTTGAACACGGTTTCCTTTGCCGACCAGATCAGGGTCAGGTTAGATAACCCTTCATCCGGGAAAAGGGCCCTTTCTTCCTGAGTGGAGAATTTTTCCTTCAGGGCCTCCAGTTTGCCTACCGGTTTTTCAATATCAATACCTACACGTTGATCCGGACTGATGATCACCGCCGCAAAATCACCACAATGGGAGATGGAAAAATGAAAGGCATCGTTCGGGAGATAAGGTTTCCGTGTATCCGCGATCTGGATCAGGTCGTAAGGAAAGGAAGGAAATAAATAACGGAGGAGAAAACGTCCGGCAAGATG
The DNA here is from genome assembly GCA_033762195.1 of Chitinophagaceae bacterium. Taxonomy (GTDB): domain Bacteria; phylum Bacteroidota; class Bacteroidia; order Chitinophagales; family Chitinophagaceae; genus SpSt-398. The sequence goes on from JANRLV010000066.1 coordinate 2,427, forward strand.
CTGCAATCGTTTATGCGGATGACTCACTTCCCGGTGTACCGGTACAGAATCCTTGAAGAAACCTTCGGATTCTTCGATCTTCCATACCCCGATCCGGGTGCTATCGTTGACAGTATGTTGAAAAAAAATGGGCATGGGACAGGAATCAATCCTTACTTTGCTGGCCTGCAAATTGATAATTAAAAAGCATAACAAAAAATGATCCTTTCTGACCTGCGGATTTTGGAGGAAATCAATAAGGGAACGATCAAACTCGATCCTTATGACCGGGAATGCCTCGGAAGCAACAGTTATGATGTGCATTTGGGTAAATGGCTGGCCACTTACCGCGAGCATATCCTGGATGCCAAAAAGCACAATGAGATCGAGTACTTCGAAATACCCGAAGAGGGTTTTGTTCTCTATCCCCATGTCTTCTACCTGGGTGTAACGCTTGAATATACCGAGACCCACGCCCATGTTCCCTTTCTGGAAGGAAAATCATCCACGGGACGCCTTGGTATCGATATCCATGCTACCGCTGGCAAAGGAGATGTTGGTTTCTGTGGGCACTGGACCCTTGAGATCTCCGTAAAACAACCAGTGAAGGTGTATAAAGGAATGCCGGTGGGCCAATTGATCTATTTTCCGGTAGATGGCGAGATTGAAATAGCCTATAACAAAAAGAAAAATGCGAAGTATAGCATGCAGGGGGATAAGCCGGTGGAGAGTATGATGTGGAAGAATAGGTTTTGAATTCAGATGACAGATGGCAGATGACGGAGGACAGAGGACAGATGACAGTTGGCGGAGGCTTGCTGTGCGAGACCTCTGGTCTCGCACGATTGTCTTGTCGCCTCTGGCGACTCGAATTACAACCTTTTCTTTTTTTATCTAATCTGCGATAGCCGCCGGAGGCGGCATTCTGGAAGTGCGAGACCGGAGGTCTCGCACAGCAAGCCTCCGCCAACTGTCATCAGTCCTCCGTCATCTGCCATCTGTCCTCCAACCTCCAACCTCCGACCTGCCTCCCTTTCACAACGCTTCTTCCCCGAATTTTTTCCCATAAGCCACCAACCAGGCCACGATCCGGTTATAACTCCGCTTTCCTTCCGGTTGTCCGTTGGCTTTTAAATACTGTCCATACAAATTGGAAATGACCGGTTCTATCGGGTTGCGGTATCCTTTATAAAAATTCACCAGGTCTTTTCGGTGCTTTTTAACCAGTGGGTGCAATTGGTCAATGTACTTTTTGGCCGCTACACTGTCCTGTCTGTACAGGTCATCGATCGTATAATGGAACATGTCAAAATAGAGGGAATAACGGAAAACAGGGTTCTCATAATTGCGGCATGCGAGGAAGGCAATGAAATTGGCCTCATATTCCCGGGCATAACCCAATTGGTGTCCGATCTCATGACAGGCTACAAAGGGTTCCAAAAAAGGAGGGATCGTGGTATTGACCTGACCTTCCCCGGAAAATGGATTGTAATAGCCTTGAAAACCGAGGTAGTTTCCCAGGTAGCTGTAGAGCGAGGGTTTGACAGACTTTGGCTCATATTTGAGAAAAGGGTAGGTTTTCTCCAACTCCCTGAAAGCATCCCGGCTTTCCCGAAAGAGTTTGCGCTTTTTCCGAAAACCCGCAAGCTCCTCATCGGAAACCTGGGCAGCGTACTGGTTCACGCGGCTAACCAGGGTTCTGGTCAAGGAATCCAGTTCGGCGACCTCATACTTTTTGACCTCCAATCCAAGTTGGTGGGATATACCTAAGCGACTGTAATTCAACCCCCAAAGTCCATAGAAGAAAACATAGATCAGCAGAAAAAGGAAGATCGCCTGTTTAAGGGCAGACAACAGATAATCCTTATCAAATTTCTTCTGGTAAACGACCCGGATCAGTTTTCCGACCCGGAAAAGGACCACCAGGATCAAGAAGGCATAGAGCAGATCACCCATACTGATAGGTATCCAGCCCAGGAGGAAACGCTGTACAGTGGATATCACCGGGTAAACCCCATAGGTATAATATTTCTCTACGAATGCGGGGTAGAGAGAAACCCATTTAATGGCAATGGCGGACAGGACAAGGAAGACCCAGGAACGGGCCTTCATGGCCATTTGAAAAAGACTGGTCAGGTATTGCTGCACCCGGAAAAAATTAAATATCTTTAAATCAATTCTTTAAGCTCTGGTCGGGGGTAAAAATAATCACAAAACACATATCATTTTTCCCGGATTTCCCCTACCTTTGCAAACTCTTTAAAAAAGTTGTACCATGGGCAGAGGTCGGGAATATGAGATCGCCTTTGTGGGACTGAAACCCGGACCCCATGAATATAACTACGAAATAACAGATAAGTTCTTTACAGCCTTTCAGCAGCAGGATTTTCGGAACTGCCAGGCCCAGATAAAACTGGTACTTGACAAGAAAACCGGGTTTATGCTCCTGAAATTTGTGGTAGGTGGCAAATTGGAAGTGACCTGTGACCGGTGTAGTAATAATCTTCCCCTTGAACTATGGGATGAATTCACGATCACGGTCAAAATGGTAGAGAATCCGGAAGAGATGAACGACCAGGAAGAGGATCCGGATGTGTATTATATCGGAAGAGGAGAAAGCCACCTGCATGTTGCCAATTGGATCTATGAATTCATCAACCTGAGCATCCCGATGCAAAAGAGTTGTGATTTTGAAAAGATGGATGGTCCCTATTGCAACGCCGCTGTACGGGAAATGCTTAACCGGCTCGAGGAAAACCCGGAAAAACCGGTGGAGAACCCGATCTGGAAAGGCTTAGACAAGTTTAAAAATTTAGGAAAATAATCATTCATACAGTAAACAGTTAAGATATGCCTAATCCCAAACGACGCCATAGCCAGCAACGCAGCGCTAAACGCCGGACCCATTACAAGGCTACTGCCGCTACACTGACCACCGATAGCACAACCGGGGAAACCCATGTACGCCATCGCGCACACGTGAGCGAAGGAAAGCTGATCTACAAGGGTAAAGTAGTGGCGGAGAAGTCGCCTGTGAAGTAAACTAATTACTAATAGCCAATAGCTAATAGCTATTGGCTATTAGCTCAAATTACGACTTCCTCAAGTAGCTAGTTTTTCCGACATTTGCCTCATGCAAATCGGTATCGACCTCATGGGTGGTGATTATGCCCCGCTTGAAGCTATCAAAGGCATAAAGAGATATTTCGCAGAAGCCCCCCACCCTGCCCAACTTGTACTTACTGGTGACGAAGCTGTCATCCGACCCCTCCTCGCTGAATATCAGATTCCCGAAGACAAAATACTTCTCATTCCGACTGACCAGGTGATTGGTATGCATGAGCATCCCACCAAGGCCCTGAAGGAAAAACCCAATTCCTCAATTGCCGTTGGATTTGGTTTATTGGCCAAAGGAAAGATCGATGCCTTTATCAGTGCCGGTAATACTGGCGCTATGCTGGTGGGTGCCCTTTTTTCCATCAAAGCCCTCGAAGGGGTATTACGCCCAACCATCTCCACCATCATACCCAAAGAAAATGGAAAGACCGGTTTACTGCTTGATGTAGGCATCAACGCCGACTGCAAACCGGAGCAACTAAACCAGTTCGCCATCATGGGAACGGTTTATGCCCGGCATATCCTGGGTATTGCTGACCCACGTGTTGGATTGATCAATGTGGGCGAAGAAGAGGGCAAAGGAAATATCCTGGCCCAGGCCACTTATCCCCTGCTGAAAGAAAACAAACACATTCATTTTATCGGAAACATTGAAGGCCGGGATATCCTTCTGGACAAGGCCGATGTAATGGTCTGCGAAGGCTTTGTGGGAAATATCATCCTGAAAATGGCCGAATCCATCTATGAGGTCACCAGTCAAAAAGATATACACCACCCCTATCTCGACCGCTTTAATTTTGAGATCTATGGCGGTACCCCCGTCCTGGGTGTTTCAAAACCGGTTATTATCGGACACGGGATCTCAGGCGAAACCGCTTTCAAAAACATGATCCTCCTGGCCCAGAAAATGATCGAGAAGGAAGTGATGGATCTGATGAAAAAAGAATTGGTGGATTAAGCCAACAGCATGGCATCCGCGCGTACGATATTTTTTCTCCTGTTGATCACGGTATGCTATGGACATACTCGTCCAACCCCTCTGGAAAAAACTGTCTTTCACAAGATCGGTGACCGAAAACTTTCCCTGGTCACCACAAAGTTTGGTCCAACCAACGGTACCGTATTCATCCATTTGCATGATGATGAACAGACAGCATTGCAAGCTACCCGGTCAATTTTGGAAAAGCAGGGAGGTCAGTTGATCCGCATCCAGAACTGGAACAAACGATATATCCGTTTCCGGGTGAAGGGAAGATATTATTCCTTCGACCCCAATGGGATGTTCACGAAAAATGGCATTGATCGCTCCCTGCGGCTGATGGGACGTTTCCATCCCGATGCGGCCAGATCGATCGGGCAATTGGGGGAACGGTTTTTACAATTACTACCTGACTCGCTTTCTTGTATAATTTCTTTGCATAATAATACCCCGGGGTATTTCTCCGTCCTTACCTATGCGGCAGAAGGGGAAAAAAGCAGGGATGCAAAGAAAGTATTTATCAATCCGGATGAAGACCCGGATGATTTCTTTTTGGTGACCGAAGAGTCCCTGTTCCAAACCATCAAAGCAAAAGGGTATAATTGCGTGTTGCAGGATAATGAGGGGTGTACGGATGATGGATCGTTGAGTGTGTACTGTGGTAAAAAGAATATCCCGTATGTAAACTGCGAAACAGAACATGGCAAGGTGGAGAAATATAGGGAGATGATGGAGTGGTTACTGAATACCATTTCTCACTAAGGGCGCTCAAGAACGACCGCATATCCTTGCCCAACACCGATGCACATGGTTACCAGTGCATACTTTTTCTGCTGTTCGTTTAACTCCATCGCTGCCGACCAGGTGATCCGTGTACCCGACATCCCCAATGGGTGCCCTAAAGCAATAGCTCCGCCATTTGGATTGATACGCGGGTCATCATCCTTTAAGCCCAATTGCCTTGTACAAGCCAATACCTGCGCGGCAAACGCTTCATTTATTTCAATGATGTCCATTTGATCCAATGTGAGTCCCGCTTTTTGAAGTGCTTTTTGCGAAGCCATTACCGGACCTATACCCATGATGCGTGGCTCCACTCCCACTACAGCGGAGGCAACGATACGGGCCATGGGTTGCAACCCAAATTTTTTGACAGCTGAATCAGAAGCGATCAACGTTGCTGCCGCCCCATCATTCAACCCCGAAGCATTTCCTGCAGTAACCGTTCCCTCTTTCCGAAAGGCGGGTTTAAGTTTGGCGAATACTTCAGGGGTAGTGCCTGGTTTGATGAATTCATCCTGATCAACCAGGGTTATTCCCGCCCTTCCTGAGATCTGAACTGGTATGATCTCTTTGGCTAAACGTCCCGAAGCTTGTGCACGGGCTGCTTTTTGTTGTGACCAGTTGGCAAATCGATCCTGGTCTTCCCGTGAAATTGTATAAAGATCAACCAGGTTCTCGGCCGTTTCGCCCATGGCATCGGTGCCATATTGTTCCTTCATCTTTGGATTGATAAACCGCCAGCCAAAGGAACTGTCCTCCAACCGGGCATCGTTTCCAAATGCCTTACTGGCTTTTGACATTACCCAGGGGGCCCTTGTCATTTGCTCAACGCCTCCGGAAATAAAAATATCGCCATCCCCCGACTGAATGGCCCGATGGGCATGAATGATGGCCGACATGCCTGAAGCACAAAGCCGGTTGACTGTTTCACCAGGGATAGTAATGGGCAAACCCGCGAGTAACAAAGCCATGCGGGCTACATTACGGTTATCCTCCCCTGCCTGGTTGGCACAACCAAAAATGACCTCATCGATATCGGAGGTGGGGATAGCCGGGTTTCTGTCTGTTATGGCTTTGATCACATGCGCTGCAAGATCATCTGCCCTGACTGGTGAAAGGGCACCGCCAAAACTACCGATGGGAGAACGTATGCCGTCAATGAGAAAGGATTGGGGCATGGGGAATTTTTGGAGTGCAAGTTAGGGAAATAGGAGCTTGCACTTTATACCAGTTCTTCTACTCTAAGTAAGTCCTTTTCGGTTGTACAGGCATCCCACAACCGATACCCTCCCGACAAACTCCTGACATCCTCAAATCCATGTTGCATTAAAATTCTTGAAGCCAGATAACCGCGCATTCCTACCTGACAAAACAGATAAACTGTTTTATCTGTGGGAATCTCATTCAGGCGCTGTCTCATTTCATCGAGGGGAATATTGACCGCTCCGGGGATCGAACCTTTGCCGAATTCCTCGACCGTGCGTACATCGAGTAAATAATCCTCTTTGGTGAGCTCCTGAATTTCGGGCCAGTAGAAAGGCTGCACTCTTTTCTGCAACACATTTTCGGCAGCAAACCCGGCCATATTCACCGGATCTTTTGCAGAAGAATAAGGAGGTGCATAGGCATGTTCCAGTTCAGTCAGATCATAGATTGTGCCACCATTCTTAAGGACAGTAGCCAGCAGGTCAACCCGTTTGTCCACGCCCTCATAGCCAACTACCTGGGCACTCCATAACTTTCCCGTTGCTTGTTCATAGGCCAATTGAATTGTCATCTTTTCTGCTCCGGGATAGTATTCTGCATGGGAACCATTAAAAGTGGTTGATACGAGCGGCTCCATACCGTTGGCCTTGAGCTTCTTCACGGGGACACCGGCGGTGGCCACGGTCATATCAAACACTTTTGCAATGGCTGTATTGATCGCACCCTTATAGGTACGCGAATTGCCAAAAACAATATTATTGGCGCAGATACGCCCTTGTTTATTGGCGGGACCTGCTAAGAAAGTATTCGAAGGTTTATGCGTAATGGGACAATTAAACTCGATCACATCCCCGACCGCATAGATGTCGGGATTGGAGGTTTGGAGAAATTCGTTGACAAAGATTCCACCGGCTTTCCCGATCTCGAGTCCGGCTGCTTTGGCCAGCCGGGTATCTGAACGAACCCCAATAGAAAGAATCACTACATCGGCTGGCAGCGGTTCCCGGTCCTTCACCATTACAGTTAAACCACTTTCTGTCCGTTCAAAACCTGTTACGGCTGTTTCTAAATATAAATGGACTCCTTTTGATCGGATATGCTGTTGTACCAACGCAGCCATGGGATAGTCCAGCGGTGCCATCACCTGGTCACCCATTTCCACAATGGATACATCCATGCCTAAATGGTGCAGGTTCTCGGCCATTTCAAGACCAATAAAACCGGCGCCAATGATTACGGCCTTTCCTTTGGGGAAACGTTGTACATAGTTTTTGATTCGGTCTGTGTCGCCCACATTGCGCAAGGTAAATATCCCTTGTTCCTGGATACCGGGCAATGGTGGTCGTACCGGCTCGGCGCCTGGAGACAGGACCAGCTTATCATAGGTTTCGATATATTCTTCACCGGTGATCAGATTTTTCACCGAAACACTTTTATTGGTTGGATCAAGGGTGATCACTTCCGATTGCACCCGCACATCGATTGCAAAGCGGTTACGAAAACCCGAAGCGGTTTGCACAAACAACTTTTCTCTTTCGGTGATCACATCCCCGATATAATAGGGCAATCCACAATTGGCATAGGAAACGTATTCTCCCTTTTCGAATAAAATGATCGCAGCGTGTTCATCCATTCTTCTGAGTCGGGCGGCAGTGCTGGCTCCTCCTGCAACGGCGCCAATGATTATGTATTTCATGATGGGACAAAGGTCGTCCGGGAAAAATCTATATTACGTGACCTCCATCACGAAGGCAGTTGACGCAAGTTTGTGACAAATCTCACTCACGTATGCGGAAATAATCAAAATCAACAAATCCGCCTGCCTGTTGGGTAGCATAATTAAAAAGGGCAAAGCGGTATCCCGTAAAATGGGGAAGTGTATAGGTCATTTTCAATGGAGCGCCGATGGGGGTCCAGTTCTTTCCATCCAGGCTGTAAAAGAAATAGCCGGTGTCGGCACGATCAGTGAAATCACAGCTGATCCTGAAGAATACGGTGCCTTGTTCCAAGGGTATTCTTTCCTTTTCTACGGCATTCTCTGATTCTGCACTCACCATTACGATCCATTTTTTGCCTGCTTCCTGTTTTACCCCTACCTGCCCATATCGTTTTTGATAGAGGGCCATACCGGCAAAATCACCATCTTTCATATTCGTTATATCCAGGGAGGTGGTGCCCGAGCATACAGGGCCAATGGTTCGTTGGGTCAGCAGATTGCGGACCAGATAAAAGGAGGTATCCACCCTTCCGGTTGTTAAACGCAAAAAGCCTTTTCGCTTTTCCAAAGACCATAGCTTATTATCTGGGTTATGGTTCCATTGCCAGACAAGGGGCAATTTGGGTTCTCCCGTTTTTCGAACAAACTCATCGGAGGCTACGATACCGGGAATCAAACTTTTTTTAGCTGGCAGGTTTAGCAGGTCCGGGACCTTCCCCTCTTCTCCCAATACCGGCCATCCATCCACCCATTTTACAGGAACCAGGTAAGGAATACGGCCCACTGAACCATTATCACGAAAAAGGTAGGAATACCAGTTACCGTTAGGCATATCGATCAAACCGCCCTGTGCTACCCCCAAATGTTGCAGGGCAATACGCCCTTCATAGGGGCCAGTGATTTTATCCGCCCGGTGTACAACCACCGTACGCATGCCGCCCCTGGGCCAGGTAATATTGAAGAGATAGTATTTTCCTTTTACTTTAAATAATTGTGACCCTTCCCCCAGCCCACTGGGTGCTATCCCGTCAGTAGGTTGTGTTGAATTTTCAACCACCACCTGGTTAAGGCCTCCCGGTTTGAGACCAGACAGGTCAGCCTTTAATTCCACCAATGTCAGTTTCTTGTTTCCATACAGCAAATACACCTTCCCGTCATCGTCAAAAAAAAGGGAATGATCGTGCAGGCTTGGGCCAAACTCGATACGCTTCCATTTTCCTTTCTCTATATCTGAAGTAACAAAGATGTGGGTCTTATTGGTGGTTTGGGCAAAGGTGCTCACGTAATACAAACCCTTATGATACCGGAGAGAACTGGCCCAGGAGCCCCGGCCATAGGTACTCTTTCCGTTTTCAAGGTTCAACTCATCCAGGTTGGCCAGGGTATCATACGCATAGCCGATCAGTTTCCAATTGACCAGGTCTTTGGATTTCATGATCGGCACACCCGGGTTATAATGCATGGTGGTGCTACTGGCATAATAGGTATCCCCCACCCGGATCATGGACATATCTGGCACATCGGCAAATACAACCGGATTGGTAGCCTGAGCCGGTTCAAACTGGATCCAATCCAATTCTATCTGACCTTCACTCACGCTTTTTACTACGACATCATTGATCCCTGTGGGAGAAATAAGTACCGGCCATTTGTAGGTGTACCAGTTTGCACCAGGATCCAGTTTCCCTTTGGCTAACACAGCGCCACTGGCCGATTTTGACCTGATCTCCAGGGAGCCCCCATTCAATGAACGGGCCCTGACCCACACATGCGTGAATTTCTTTTTGGCAAAATCCACTGTATTGTATTTCACCCAGGCCCCTTGCTTTTCAAAGTTGGTCTTCCATCCCAGAAACCGGTTGGTTGTGTCAAGGAAGTCAACCGATGTACCGACCGGATTAATTTCACTATACCTGTCCAGCTGAATTTTCTGGTGGGCTGCTGAAACCCCGATCCCCCGCAGCGTAGGAATCACTTTTCTGATGGTACCATCTTCGTTAAAGAAAAGGCTATCGGCGCGTATCGAACGTGCTTTATCAAAGTTGGGCGAAAGGTCCTTATCATGATAAAACAGATACCATTGACCTTTAAAATTCATGATGGATTGGTGATTGGTCCAGCATCCCGATGCCGATTCATCCATGATCACCCCGGTTATTTTGAATGGGCCAAGCGGGTCTTTGCTGACAGCATATTCCAGTCTTTCAATTTTATTCTCCACATGTGGGTAGGTCAGGTAATACAGGCCATTTCTTTTAAACACAAAAGGCCCTTCTTTCAAACCTTTGGTAGGCAGGTCACCCAGTATTTTCACTTCCGAATCAAGCTCCAGCATATTGGGCTTAAGTTTGGCCCCATAGATATTTCCGGCTGACCAATACAGATAGGCCTGTCCATCATCGTCAATGAGTACATTGGGATCGATGCCATGCACACCAATGATCGGTGTGGGTTCGGGTACATAGGGCCCCTCGGGTCGATCGGCGATGGCAACCCCAATGGAAAAGCCCCTTCCATATTTGGTGGTATCCGCAGCCGAAGTGGGGAAGTAAAAATAATATTTCCCATTGCGCTCAATACAATCAGGCGCCCACATGCTATAGCTATCCGGACGTACCCAGGGCACTTTGTTTTGTTGAACAATAACCCCATGATCGGTCCAGTTAGTAAGATCATTCGAGGAAAAAACATGATAATCCTCCATACAGAACCAACCGATCCTTCCTTTTCCCTCCTGGGCCAGAATATCGTGCGAGGGGAAGATGTAAACACGGTCGCCAAAGACCCTGGCCGTTGGGTCGGCCGTGTATTGATTTGTAATGAGCGGGTTTTGAGCGAAAAGAAGGTTTACAGCTAATACCCCCAGAAAGAGGGCTAAGAGGGGTTTAAATCTATAAGGCATAGCAAAGGCTTTAAGGCCTAAGGTAAGAAATTATGGCAACCGATTGCACACAATTTTCTACTACTTAATAACATCCTTATTTTCGGACAACTAATTGCTTTCCAGTATAGTTCACCGTTTTAACCCTGGTAGGACTTCCTATGGCTCCTTTGTTTGACTCATCCACCCAATGGATGTGGAATACCATTTTTTTCAGAGGTCCAGTCCATTTGCCTTCCCGGTTACCAATCGTTAAAGTATGTGCCAGGTCATTCCAGGTCATAGGTATAAGACCGTAAAGCCCGTTTTCGTAATTATAATTATCGCCTTCATCTATGTATAACATGAACTTTCCATTTGCGCCGGTATATATCCGAAGTTCAACTGTATCCATTGGTTTTTCGGATGTATACTGTAAAACCCTACCCATGGGGATTATGGATCCGGCTTTAACGAATAAAGGGATCTGCTCAAGTGGTGCAGCAGCTAGAACCGTTTGGCCACCGGCATATCTTTTTCCTGTCCAGAAGTCATACCAACCTGCAGATTTGGGCAGGTACACATTCCATTCCTTCACTCCGGGTGCTGTAACAGGGGCCACCAGCATGGACTTCCCAAACATATATTGATAGGATTGGCTGATCGCCATGGTATCATTTCCAAAATCCATTACTAAGGGCCGCATCATGGTACTACCGTATTTTGTAACCTGCCAGGCCTCCGAGTAGATATAGGGCAATAACCGGTAACGCAGGTTCAGCATGCTACGCATATGGCTCATGACGGTATCGCCGTATTTCCAGGGTTCGGTTTCAGTTTGATAACCATGAATACGAAAGATCGTATTGAATGCCCCAAATTGAAACCACCGGGTAAGAATATCATGGTATATGGTATCTGTGTATTGGCCGGCACCGGGACGAAAGAAACCTCCTATATCCGTGGTCCAGAAAGGCATCCCGGTCATGGAGTAATTTAATCCGGACACGATCTGGCGTTTAAACGCATCCCAGTTCCAGCCAATATCCCCAGACCAGTTGATGGTTCCATATCGTTGTTGTCCTAAGAAAGCAGACCGGGTGAGTATAGCCACCCGCTTGGAAGGGTCGGTGGCACGCTGCCCTTCATAAACAGCCTTGCTTACAAACAAGGGATAGGTAAGTCGATAAAAATCGCCCCGGCCAAAATAGGTGTCCTTCCCTACCAGGGCATCATTCTCTGGCTCGGTGGCATCCATCCACCAGGAGTCCACGCCCAGTTTGAATAAATTTTTATTCAGCACATTCCAGTGTGTTTTCTGCGTTTCCGGATTATACATATCAAGCCAGGGGCTATTGTTCAGGTAAAGGTTTTTATCCAAATACTCTTTGGCCACTACCGATTTTTTGTCCAGGTTCTCCCACACAGAAATGGAAAACCGGGCATGGAGATCATGCAATTTTTTTATGAACCTCTCCGGCTCGGGGTAATGGGTGGTATCAAACTGGGGAACACCCCAACCATGTTTACCCCAATACTGCCAGTCCTGTACAATGACATCCATGGGAAGTTCTCTGCGCCGAAACTCCTCCACCGTTTTTACCAGATGATCCCCCGATGTGTAACGTTCCCGGCATTGCCAAAACCCATAGGCCCATAAGGGAAGCATGGGCGCCTGTCCGGATAATTGGCGATAGGTGTGGATCACATCATCCGCATTTTCACCATAGAAGATCACATAATCGAGAGATTTTGCATTTACAGAGCGTAGTACTGTTTCATTCTCCACCCGCTTCCAGGTCAATCTTGGAAAATTAGTTGACTTACAAACAACCTGCACCTTATGTTCTCCCGCCTTTAAATGCACTATTTTGCTGGCCGCTGGAGGAAGCCAGAGATTTGTCTGGTCAATACAGGGAACGCCGTCAATCACCAGCAGGTGTCGGCTTTCCATATTCCCAAGGTCCAGCATCATGGTATAATCGCCCTCCTGTTCAACGGTGAAATTTCCACCATAAAGGGTCTGTTGCCGTGAAATGCGTTGGGTTCCGGAGGTGGTGGTGACTTCGACCTGACTGACCTCGCTTGTTGCTGTAACCTGTTGAGAGAGGTGAACGAAATTATCTGTCGGGTTTAATTCGGTTAGGCCATACTGGTGCCATAGAAGCCCGAATCCCCTGCTGGAATAAAGAAACGGAATCGCGATTTGCGAATTCACCTGGATCAGTTTTCGGCTGATGTTTCTTAGGTTAAAATGCCCGTCCTGGAACTGTCCGGTACCAAACAGATATTCGCCTTCGGGCGAATCAAACCCTTGTTCTGCCAAATAACATTTCTCTCCGCCAATGGTATCTGCGATCAACTTTCGGCTACCGGCCTTCTCCTGTAAAAACAGGTTCCTCTTTTTATCACGGTATTCAATCGCGCCGGTTTGCTTGTTATATGTTATACTGATCATCTTTGTGTTCAATTGAATGGCCTCCCCGGATGCTGAAACCTTAAATGCCGGAACAGGCATCTGATTGACCAACACAAACTGTCTTTCTTCCTTCAATTCCTTTTCCCATTGTATCCGAACCGATTTTTCGGTTAAAGGGATAATATTCAAAACCCCTTCCGAAAGTTGAATGGATAAACGATCCTGAAGAATACGATGGCTCTTGTACTCCTGGGCGGTTAACACCGCAGGCAGAATTGCCAATAACAAGACCAGTTTAAAACGATAGCTCATTACCTGATATGAATGGTATATTAAACGCATTAATTTTTTCTAACCGCTATTACTTGTTTTTGACCGGTGTAGGTGACTATCTGGTCGGGTTGGTCAACCAGGTTCTCTCCCCCACCCGTCTGCGGTCCTACCACAACGATCCTGAATTTCCGGCTCTCCAGCATACCTGGGAAAGAACCCTTTCTGTCGCCAATCGCCAGAACATGTTTCTTATCGTCCCAATTAAATTCGATGGTAGAGAAAACACCTTTTTCATAATTGTAATTATCATTCTCATCTTCGTACAACACAAACTTTCCATTAGCTCCCGGATAGATCCGCAACTCCAATTCATCCCATTTCTTTTCTTCCGCGTATTGCACCGATGGGGCGAGAGGCAGAATGGAGCCCGATCTTACATAAAGAGGCAGAATATCCAATGGCGTTTGTTTGGACACTTTTGTTCCACCCGACGATTTTTCACCTGTCCAGAAATCAAACCAGTCAGCGCCAGCAGGCAGATAGGTTTCTTTTGAACCGATCGAGCTGAAATCCTCTACCTGTACCGTATCCTTTCCATTCAATCCTGGTTTAACATACTGGGGATTGGTAACCGGGCTTACCAGGATCGATTTTCCAAAGAGGTATTCATCGTTGATGTCCCATGCATTTTTATCTTTTGAAAAATCCATCGCCAGGGCGCGCATCATGCTGGACTGGTGGGCTGTTATCTCCCAGGAGGTGGAATAGATATAGGGAAGCAGGCGGTAACGCAGATGAATGTATTTTTCAATCGCGTCATAGTATTTGGTGCCTTTTTGCCCGAATTGATAGATCTCGCGGGGTGCATCTGCACCATGCGAACGCATCATGGGCGTAAAGGCGCCAAATTCCAGCCATCGAACATACAATTCCCGATATTCAGGGTCTTCTAATTTCCGGGGAAACCGGTTCAGGAAAAATCCTCCAATATCCGCATTCCAATAAGGGATGCCACTCAGCGAGAAATTCAATCCTCCGGAAATCTGGTTACGCAAGGCCTTCCAGGAGGAGGTAACATCACCCGACCAGGTATTGGCGCCATATCGTTGTTGTCCCGCAAAGGCAGACCGTGTTAATATGAATACTCTTTTGCCGGAATCCACGGCCCTTTGGTGTGTATAGACTCCGCCAACGGTCATAAGCGGAAAGGCATTACGCACTTTTCGGAAAGAGCCAAGATGGGTTTTATTGTCCAGATCGGAAGGCTTGAAATCAAGATGATCCGGTTCGGAGGAATCCATCCACCAGGCATCGATACCCAGGTCATGCATATACTTCAGGTATTTCCAATAAATATCTCTGGCTGCCGGATTGTATGGATCATAAACCCGGACACCGGAAGGGTAATCGCGGTTGGGTGGCCACTTATCCGAACCAGACTGAGGCCAGGTGGCAAAATTCATAAGCGCCCCGATCTTTTCCAGTTCCTTATACTGCTTTGTTTGAGGACCAAAAGAGTTCCAGATAGAAATGGTCAGATGGGCTTTTAACCGGTGAACATCATTAACCATCTTTTGTGGATCAGGAAAATCCGCATTTAAAAATTCCATAGCATTCCACAAATAATTACTCCCCCAGTATTGCCAGTCCTGGATGATACCATCCAACGGGACACCCAACTGGCGGTATTTTTTCACCACACTCAATAATTCATCCTGGCTTTTATACCGTTCTTTACTTTGGAAAAATCCGAATGTCCACAAAGGGAACATCGGCGCCTGTCCGGTAAGCTCCCGCATATTGGCAATCACCCCATCGGCATTACCACCGTACATGAAATAATAATCGATAGCATCGCCCACCTCAGATTGGAAAGTTGTCCCTTCCTGGTTGTCCTGAAATTTGGTAGGGGAATAATTATCCCAGAATAAACCATACCCCTTTACGGATTGAAAGAAGGGAATGTAGTCGTCCGTATTTCCTTGCACCATGTTCAACGACACATTTCGCTGGTTCATGCGACCTTGTTGTTGAATGCCCAGTCCATAGATGGCTTCTTCGGGATCCAACAGGTATGACTGAACCACATGGTATGTTTGATTACCTGCATCGTCAAATGGGGTGAATTTTGCACTCCCCTCCTTTTCTTTCAGTAGTAATCCGCTCTTACTATCGGAAAAGGAAATAGTTCCCAATTCCAGGTTTAAGCTCAGTTTCAATTGGGAGGTTTGCAGGTTTAGCCATTTCCCTTTTTGCTTTACCGTGAAGGCTACTTGCCGCGGTGTCTGGATAACAGAAAGACTCTGCTTTGAGAACTTATTTCCAGCGGGTGATTTAATGACCCGTACCGTGGAAGGACTAAAGAATTGCAATTCCAGCGAAAGAGATTGCATGTTGGCTTTAATGCCAAGTTCCGTTTTTTGCCAGTCTTGCGACAGGCTGAAAAGGGGGATGAAAAATAATGCCAGTAAAAAGAAACAGGCGCCTCTTTTGATCATGTCATTTCATTTTTTGGGTCAACTAATCTTCAAGATTTCTAAATGTACATCAAAATGAAATGACTATAAAATGAACGTGAATTCATACACCCACGACTGGAATAAATCAATTTTCCTACCGGCTTTCCCGGCGTCCTTCTGCCACATGGATCACATCAAACCTTCTGGTGGATGAGTAAGAACCCATGTCTGTATCGCTATTGATCAAAATGGCCCCCATAAGGATGACGTATTTACAACTAAAAGAAGTATTGGCAACCAGTTCGTTGATACGCACATCTATTGCTTCGTAAATTACTTCCGTTGCCTCCTGAATGGGAATGGCCGCTTTCAGGATACGGCCCTTCTCTTTGAGCAATATTTGCTCGATGGTATTCATTTGATAATCCAGTTCAGTGATTAGCCCTGGCTGGATCTGATCATTCAGTAATTTATTCAATGCCCCTCTGGCCGCGCCACAACAGCCACTGCTATGCGTTTGTCCATGCCGGTGAATCTCTCCAATGATCCCACCTTTAGTGATACCAATATGTGGTCCATAATAAATAAAAACAGCGCCTTCCTCCGGTACATGGCTGGCAAAGGCACCCATTCCTGTTAGCCCGGTAAAAGGAAAGCCATCCAGTCCACCCATTTTGAAAGGTCCCAGGAATTCTTTTGTCCGGGCCGGGTATTGAATACTATTCACATCATCACTACAAATACTATCCGCCAGCATGATCTGCGTGGGATCCAGGTCCAGATCAGATTCCACAAAATCGATCAGGTTATTGACGCTATCGATCGTTGTGATCGCATTGGGGTAATATTTGCGCATGATATCCAGGCGGACTCTCTTCTTCATAAGCAGAAATGATTTTTTTAAAGAATGATACTGTTTTTTGGTGTCAGAGCGGGAGGAAGATCGGTTTCTCCCAGCATCTCCCGCATATCGATCTCAATGGTCCGGCTGATCTGGGAGATGGGGACATCGTTGGCGCTCCCTTCAAAAGGGTTCTCTGTACTTTCCCCCACCTGGTCCAGCGAAGTAAATACCCAGGCAATCAACACACTAAAGGGTACGGCCAACCAGACCATATGTCCCTGCAAAAAGCCGGTAACCCCTTCGTTTAGTTTATCAAACTCTTTCAGCAGGCTAAACGGGAGCATGATACAGAACAACCAGACCAGGAATTTGCTGATGGTAGAAAACTGGCGTGGGTAGGGAAAATTCTTGATCCGCTCACTCCTGCCCTGCGCATCAAACAAATCCTTAATGGCCCGTTGAAGTTCGACAAACCGGTATTCATCGATCTGCTTATTATCAAAAAGTTCGCGCGTGGCTTTACTTTGAAGGCTCAGGAGTTGGGCTGCCTTGTTCTTTGTGTTCAGGATATAGGTCAATTCCCCAGGTTCGAGGTACTTGCCGAGTTCTTCCTCCAGGGTAGTAGCTCTTTCCGGAATATCATAAAACTGTTGATATTCTTTATTATGCTCAAGGTTAACGGTCTCCCAGGTACGGCTATCCCGCATGGCATACCGCAAGGCGGTAAGCCAGGCAAAGTGGCGATAGATTAGCTTTCGCGAGGCATCCGGATTATGGATAAAATCCCTTGACATGGTACCCCAGCACCGGCTAAGGTTTAAAATCGAACCCCAGATCTGACGTGCTTCCCAGGTGCGGTTATAGGTCTGTGAATTCCGGAAACCAACGATAAAAGCGGCGGCAGTACCTACCATGGCGACGATGGCCCAGGGCAGGGCAATCCACTTCTGATCAAATACCTGAAACAGGACAACCGGGATAATACTTATGATCATGGATTTGTAAATATTCCTCCGGGTCCACAACAGAAACTCAGTCAGTTTATATGATTTTCCGGCATGCATTACTTTTCAGATTTTGAAACGAATTTACTGATCAAAATGCCGACTAATACCACCGAATAAAATTGGCCTGCAATACCAAATACCGAGGCAATAAGTTTGGTATAGTGGGCATTGGGCAAGATATCCCCATATCCGATACTGGTCAGTGTAATGGAGCTGAAATAAACGAGGTCCATATACACCGAGGCAGGGTTATAGGCATCAATTCCCTTAAAACAGTTGGGATCCTGGTAATAAAAAAACTGGAATAGAAATGTGGCAATTTCAATAAAGAGAAAGTACCCACAGGCCGAGGCCACGATGATATCGACATTGATATACCCTGGTTTGATCAGAAATCGCATTAACTCCCATAAAATAAAGGAAAAAAAAGCCACATAGGTCAGGTTTAAATAGATGTAATAATCAGGCATATTTCGAAAAAAGGGCAATCCGATCGGCAGGGCCACCACCAGGAGGAAAAGCACCCAGCGGATCCGGTTCTTCCATTTCCCTTTATCCATAAAAATGCCTACGCTAGCGGGTCCCAGGATAAGCATGTTGACGGGCCAGATTACGGTTGTATAAAAAGGGAGGTCTCTCAGAAATATTCCAATAAAGAGGTGCTGCGCCAGGGCAAAAAGGAGCAACTCATATTTCCATTTTTGAAGGAATAAGTTAAGTTTCATATATATTCTGGTGTCAAAAACAAGAATTGTAAATATAGCTGAAAATGAAATTTGAGTATTTCCACCATTAAATTCGATATGTTGATCTCATCTTATTTTAAATAATAGCTAAATAATAAAATCCACTATCAAATCTCTCAAAATTTCTTACATTTAATAGGCCTTATCCAGATCCTGCAAAACCCCGCTATCCATCCCCGAAACTATTGATTTAGAATACATTAAAAACTCAGCCTGTGACTGAGGTGCACGAAGTGCGCAATTTTAAGAGCTGAAGACTGAACCAAACATTATCCATAAATCTAAACGATCCGTGCCCGATTGTTACAATAGGAAATACAACAATCCAACCAGCAACCGAGTGAGGATTAATTGATTAATTTTTTCAATTTTGCAGCCAATTACATAAATCGATGCGTTGTGCGATATGCCTAACCAAATTCAGTTTCCCAAAATGGAAATAGTAAAGAAAATCGACTGGAGTCCAAAGTGGGATGGTGGTGCACCAATGCCGCAAGTCTTCTCAAATGGACAAAAAGTTTATTTAATATATACAGTAGCCGATTGGGATAAGGATTCCATTCAAACAGTTAATAAATTAGCCTCAGTAACGCAAAACCCTGAACTACTTGCACTCGTAGAATTTAATGGATATACCTTCAAATTTGGAATTGCTAATGATGAAGTCTTTCCTGGACTTCCGCTTTACAAAAGCGGGTTGGATGAATGGGCGCATATAATTGAGAATTCTAAATGGATCGAGGAACTTAAGTCCATACATAAGATTCATCCGGGTTACAATCCATTTCGCTGGACGCAATTAAACCATTATGTTCTTTTGTTTAAAGACCAAATAATGGAGGTTATTGCCAAGGATTATAGAATAGAACTTTTTGAGAAATCATATGATCATCTGTCACTTGAAGTCATCAAACGAATGAATCAAGTGCGATAAAGACACAATCGCACAACAAGGGGTTTTCTGCTATGCTGGCTTCAGAATATATCCTCATCGACATATCGCTAATCAGCTGCAGTCCCAGCTGAACGAACATAACCGAGCTTTGGAATATACCATCAACTTTCTATCTTTGATCAGCAACAGTACCAGGCTGAAGTAACACTGAATATCAGCACAGCAGAAAGCCCTGGCCGTTAGCAGCAATTTAATGAGCCATCTAATAAAATCTAATGCTTGAAGGCCACAAAACTGAATCAACTGAGAGACCTAATGAATATACCTCAAATCATATTCCGCAATCAGAGCGATTTACTTGTATTCTTTTTTCTTCAATA
>JANRLV010000067.1:0-7286 GCA_033762195.1 Chitinophagaceae bacterium
CATCGATCATATTTCCAGACATCAGCAATTCCATGGCTTTCCCTTTACCAATTAACTGCATCAGTCGCTGCGTCCCGCCATAACCGGGTATCAATCCCAGGTTGACCTCAGGTTGCCCGAATTTTGCATTTTCACTGGCCAGACGGAAATGACAGGCCATGGCCAGTTCACATCCGCCACCAAGGGCAAAACCATTTACCGCCGCCACGATAGGCTTGGATGCATTTTCTATTTTATCAAAAACTTCTGATTGTCCTTTTTGCGCCAATAGTTTTCCCAATTGTGCATCCAAATTTGAAAATTCACTGATATCCGCACCGGCTACAAAGGCTTTTGGTCCTGCTCCTGTGATCAGGGCAGCTTTGATCTCAGGGTTATGGTAAATTTCTTCGATGGCTTGCGACAGTTCTTCAATGACCGTTTTGTTGAGGGCATTGAGTTTATCCGGGCGGTTGATGGTGATGGTGAGTATACCTTCTTCGAGGGTTGTGAGAATAGTTTGATATGACATGCAATGATCTTTTGGCAAAGGTAGGGATTCACCGCGTTCCCATGTTCTCTGCACTGAGATCACTGCTGCTGTTGTTGCATCTCCAAAAAGCGCC
Source organism: Chitinophagaceae bacterium (assembly GCA_033762195.1). Taxonomy (GTDB): domain Bacteria; phylum Bacteroidota; class Bacteroidia; order Chitinophagales; family Chitinophagaceae; genus SpSt-398. Next base: position 606 of record JANRLV010000067.1, read on the forward strand.
GGTAGGAATTACTTGAATCCCCCGGGTTTTTGCTGGTATACGAAAACACCGGTTGGGCCTCGGGCAATACACTCTCTACAGTTTTCCCATTACCGATGCTAACAGAAACTTCGAGGGTATGTTCAGAGGATCCTTTATAGGTACCCTTTACGGGGGTGCAATCTGAAAAATTTCTTCCCACCGCAAGCCGTACATGTCGGTCGCTCACGATGCAATTGTTGGTGGGGTCAAGCCCCAGCCAACCATAAAATGGAATATAGGCCTCCACCCAGGCATGCGTAGCGCCCTCACCGCGAAGTTCATGGTTCTTGGGGCAGATATATCCGCTCACATAGCGGGCAGGTATCTCAATATTCCGGAGCATGACGAGCAGTACATGCGCAAAATCCTGACAGACCCCGGCACGAAGTTTTAGGATATCATCCACTTTTGTCTCGACACTCGTCACGCCTTTTTTATATTCAAAGTTTTCATAAATAAACTGTGACAGAGCCAGGGCATTCACAAAAGGGGTCTTCTGATTATCTACGCTGGTCGTTTTGATTTCTTCCAACTCTTTTTTCAGGTCAACATGCTCCTTTTGCAGAAATTCCATATTGGGGTAGATATCATCGGTGCGGCGAAGTTCAAGCCATTGCTCTTCGGCGGAAGCACTATCAGGCGGCACTTCTACCGGGAAGGTGGTCACCCGTATCTCGGATTCGATCACCAGTTCCTGGTGTGGTTTGATCAGCGAGAACATACCGATCTTGTTGCCAAAATAATCAGTAAAGGTTTCAATCACCGGGTTTCCTGTGATCCGCAACTCATGTTCTTTCACTTCCTGCAAAGCGTCATTGATCGGATAAAGCATCAACTGGTTGGTGCAATCGATCACGGTAGAGGCGTAAGAGTAACGGGTTATATGATGGATGTGATAATCGGGCATGGGGTCAAAGCTAGGTATTTCCAAAATAGATCTTGTTCAATTGTGAGGCGATCTCAAACAATTCGTTCTTGGTTTGGGGTAAAAATGTTTTGAGTTTTTCGCTATCGGCACCAATATCGCTGTAACGGATGTTATTGTAACAACGTCCGATCAGGAATTCAAGCTGAGAATGATTTTCCGGTGGGATCTCTGTTTTAAGCCGCTCAAAATACCGATTGAGCCGGGTCATCGAATACAAGAGCGAATGCGGGAAATCCGTATTGTACAATACATGTCTTATCACGGGGTCGGCATGGAGTACACCCCGGTTAGTTTTCAGGTAGAGTTCATAGCCCGACAGGGAATACAGCAGAAAGCGCCAGCTTGGGTCTTCCGCATGTTTGGTGAGATCATAGTCGTATTCGCGTAATTTGATCGAAAGTAAATCGATCGAGATAACCGCGCGTGAAATGAATCGGCCAATATTAAGAAAGTTATATCCTTCTCCACGCGCCATCGTAATATCCACGGTTCCGTTGTACAACATGCCATGCCGGATCAGGGAATCCAGGGCGGTTACCGGGTCACCTTTGGTGATATTGAATTCAATATTCGGTTCGCGGATCAGGTGGTAATATTCATTCAGGCATTGCCATACTTCTTTCGTGATATGGTCTTGTACGGAACGGGCATTTTCGCGGGCACGTGTAATATTGTTAAAAACCGAATTCGGGTTCTCCCGGTCAATGACGAGGTGCTCCAAAACTTTTGAAGATTTCTTTTTTATTTTTTTGACTTCTTTTTCGTTTAGCGAACCATAGGTCAATAACACAGAATTCCAGTCAAAATCGACCACTTCATCTTGTGAGGAAATGTATTTGGTGTGCAACATCCTTAGCATGCGGTTTGTTCTTTCCATATACCGCGCCATCCAAAATATTGATTCAGCAACTCGACTTAGCATAATGCAGCTTTTAGCTATTGGCTTTTAGCCATTAGCTTTTTTAATTTTAGTAATTAATGACCCTATCATCTTCTGTTCTTCATTTAGTAACGCTAAGTTTCCTTCAATGCGTTTCTTGTCGCCCATATTTACTTTCTGAGCAATAATGTACTGTGTTTCTAATTCATAACATGAACCCAACGCGATCTCAAGAAAGCGACAATAGTCTTTCTCACTCGAACGACTTGCTCCTTCAGCTATATTGGAGGGTATCGAAATCGCAGCTCTTGTTATTTGTTTTGATAATGAGTATTTTTCCTCTTTAGGGAAGAATGAAATCATATCAAAACTGTTAACGGCAATTTCCATCCCCTTTTTCCAAATCATTAATTCTTTATAATTCCGCATGCTCCTAAAGCTAATGGCTAATCGCTAATAGCTAATAGCTTCTTCTATGCTTTTTACCTCTCGCATTTACCCCCCCAGCACCCAAGTGTCTTTACTTCCTCCACCCTGTGAAGAATTTACTACTAACGAACCTTCACGAAGGGCAACCCTTGTCAATCCTCCCGGTACAATATCTATTCCTTCCGGTCCGTATAAAGCAAAAGGCCGCAAATCCACTCTTCGCGGCTGCAATTCCCCATTTATATAACAAGGTGCAGAAGAAAGGTTGATGATCGGCTGCGCGATAAAACTGCGAGGATCCGCCTCCACTGCTTTACGAAAATCAGCCATTTGTTCCTCCGTAGCCGAATTGCCAATCAACATACCATATCCACCCGATTCATTTGTTTTCTTGATCACCATTTTTTGCATGTTTGCAAAAACCATGGCGCGTTTTTCGGGATCGGCCATTTGGTAGGTAGGGACATTCTTTAATATGGGTTCTTCGTTCAAATAGTATCGGATCATATCCGGTACATAGGAATAAACGGCCTTATCATCTGCCACACCGTTACCCATTGCGTTGACGATCGCAACATTCCCTTTGCGGTAAGCCCAATAGATACCGGGAACCCCCAGCATACTGTCAGGGCGAAAGGCCAGCGGATCAATGAAATCATCATCCACCCGGCGATAGATCACATCCACTTTTTGCAGGCCACGCGTGGTTTTCATGTACACCATATGGTTATCCACTACCAGGTCGCGTCCTTCCACCAATTCAATACCCATCAGCCGGGCCAGGGTTGTATGTTCAAAATAGGCGGAATTGTACATGCCGGGTGTAAGCAATACCACGGTGGGGTTGCTATTCTGGCGGTTGGACAACAGCAACAGGTTACGTAGCAACCGGTCGGGGTAATCCTTTACCGGTAATACATTGTTCTTTGGAATCAGGTCGGGGAAGATCCGGTAGGTCATGCTTCTGTTCTCCAGCATATAGGATACACCGGAGGGCGTGCGAAGATTGTCTTCCAATACATAAAATTGCCCGTCGTTGTCGCGGATCAGGTCCACACCCGATATATGGGTGTAAATATCAAAGGGCACATCCACATTCACCATTTCCCGAAGGAAATTGGGGCAGGAATAGATCAGTTTGGCGGGGATGATCCCGTCCTTGATGATGAATTGCTGATGATAGATATCCGTCAAAAAAATATTCAGGGCCTTCAGCCTTTGCTGAATACCTTCCTGGATGTGCAACCATTCAGGCGCTGTAATGATACGGGGAACTACATCAAAAGGGAATATCTTCTCAATTCCTTCACCGGAGCTGTACACGGTAAAAGTGATGCCCTGTGACATGAACAGTTTCTTTGCCTGATCATCTTTACGGGTCATCTCCTCCGGCGGCAATCCATTGATAGCTTCAACAAAAGCCTGGTATTGTGCGCGGATGGTTTCATTGCTACACATCTCATCCCATACATCCGGATGCAGATGGTAGTTGTTTAATAAAGTGTGGTCTGCCATTCTCATGAAAAATACGAATAATTCAGTGACAATGGGCAGGCGCGTTGGATGGCTAAAAGCTAATAGCCGTTAGCGTTTAGCTTTTGGCAAAATCTCTGTTTTCTGATACCCACTGGCGAATATAGTCGGCGATCTCGTGGGTATTTGTTCCAGGGTGAAAAAGTTTTCCCACCCCTTGTTGAGTCAGGGCATCGATATCCTCATCGGGGATGATGCCGCCTCCGGTGAGAAGCACATCATTCATCCCTTTTTCTTTCATCAGATTGATCACTTTGGGAAATACGGTATTGTGGGCACCCGAAAGGATGCTGATACCGATGGCGTCCACGTCTTCCTGAAGGGCAGCATTCACTACCATCTCCGGGGTTTGGCGAAGCCCGGTATAAATTACTTCCATACCGGCATCCCGAAGGGCGGTGGCGATCACTTTGGCACCACGATCGTGGCCATCCAAACCAACCTTGGCTACCAGTACGCGTATGGGTCTGTTCATGGTATAACGGTCTTTGTCCACAAATGTAGGGATTGAGGGGAAAGCAGAATAATGATTCCCATTAGGAGGATAAAGGATTGTTGTTTGGAGAATACATTTTTTGCCAAAATTGTATTTTCAAACCAACAAAATATATAAATATATTATAAATCAATTACTTAGCGTCATTTTTTTTGTGAAATTCTAAGCCAGCAATTTCAAAACATGTTTAATCCGCAGGATGGTCTCTTCCTTTCCGATCAACTCTGCGATCTCAAATACACCCGGTCCGAATTTTCCGCCAACCAGCATCACACGCAGCGGCAATAGTACATCCCCTGGTTTCAGTTTATGTTCGGCGGCTTTTTGCTTAAAATAGGTCTCCAGATCCACCGCCTTCCAATTCTGCACATCCCCAAATCCTTTGCCGATCAATTCAAAAAAATTACCCTTATCCTGGTCCCACTTTGCTTTTATGGGAGTAAGATCAATATCCTTCGGCGTTTCAAAAAAGAACTTCGATTGCTCATAAAAATCCGGTAATAAAGTACACCGTTCCTTTACCAGGCCAATAACTTTATCGAGTAATGCGCTGTCGGATACCTTGATGTTCTTACCGTCCAACACACATTCCACTTCAGACCGGAGTGTTTCCGGCCTGGCGGCCTTGATCCATTCGTGGTTGAACCATTTAGCCTTCTCATAATCAAATTTCGCTCCGCCGCTATGTACACGCTCCATCGAAAAGGCCTCTGTCAATTCTTCCATGGAAAAAAGTTCTTTTTCCGACCCATCATTCCATCCCAACAGCGCGAGTAGATTGATAAATGCTTCGGGCAGGAACCCTTTTTCCCGAAACCCTTCGGTGAGTTCACCCGTTTTGGGATCGGTCCAGTTCATCGCAAAAACAGGGAAGCCATATTTTGCACCGTCCCGTTTACTCAGTTTCCCATTGGGGCCAAGTATGAGTGGAAGGTGTGCCCACTGCGGCATTTTCTCCAATCCAAATAAATATTTCCAAAGAAGGACATGTACAGGAGCAGAAGGCAACCATTCTTCCCCGCGAAATGCATGTGTGATCTTCATGAGGTGGTCATCCACCACCACCGCCAGGTGATAGGTAGGCATTCCGTCTGCTTTAAGCAATACTTTATCATCCACCAGGGCGGTATCAAAATGTACCTCCCCACGTATCATATCCACAAAACCTACGGATTCATTTTCGGGCATTTTGATCCGGATCACATGGGGCATGTCCTCACTCAGGAACCGGGTTACTTCCTCCTCGCTCAGGGTCAGTGAATTCTTCATCCGCATCCGGATGCTGCGATCGTATTGTGGGGAAGGGTTGGCATCCGACTTAAATTTTTCCCGCATCTCGGTCAATTCTTCAGGGGTATCAAACGCGTAATAGGCATGCCCTTTTTCCACAAGCTTTTCGGCATAGGCGCGATACATCTCTTTCCTTTCGCTCTGGCGATAGGGCCCGTATTCGCCGCCATGCAGCGGGCTTTCATCCGGCACCAGGCCGCACCACTGCAGACAGTCAAAAATGTATTTCTCTGCCCCATCCACAAACCGGGATTGATCCGTGTCTTCAATGCGAAGGACAAAATCACCGCCGTGTTTTTTGGCAAAAAGGTAATTGTATAAAACCGTCCTTACACCCCCCAGGTGCAAGCCGCCGGTAGGACTGGGGGCAAAACGTACGCGAACTCTCTTCATGCTGCAAATTTCTGTGCATTCCGTGTATTCTGTGAGAAAATTTTTAGTCCTCACAGCCCCGAAGCCTGGCGGCACCGAATACACAGAAAAAAAAGTCCCGCCAATTGGCAGGACTCTCTTTCAGGGTATCAATATCGGTTAGGGTAAAAGAATGTTTCTGGGTGCATTTCCATCAATGGAAATGGTAGCTACACGGTCGCAGGTACCATCGCCATAATCGAGGATGGCAAAATGGTTAGGCCCCTGGATCTTGATCTTGCCTTTGCTTACATTGGCACAGATTACTTTCTTTTCCAGCGCTTCAGTAATGGTCGCGGTACGGCTTCTTCCGGCCGGGTTCGTGACGGTATGGTTACCGGTGATGGAATACACATCATCCAGCAGGTTGAGCGGGGTAGTTACACCAGCGGTTTGCTGTACGGCCTTGGAGCCAACATGGAGCCAGTAGTAGTTACCAGCAGGGTTGGTGATCTTTCCATTTTCGATGCTGCGGGTCCAGCTTACGCCATTGGGTGTAGTGGTATTGACCCAGGTAATGGTTCCTTCCACTTTAAAACCTGAAACTTTATAGTTATCAAAACTCATGACAGCAGTAGCATTGAATTTATGCACGCTGTCCGAAAGGGTGATGATGATCTTTCCGGAACGGGTCACATTATCGATGCTGGTGCAACCGGCACCAAAATCAAGGGTGATGGTTTTGGGGAAACT
>JANRLV010000068.1:0-8554 GCA_033762195.1 Chitinophagaceae bacterium
TAATTTGAGGATTTAGAGCGCTTGAAAAAGATTAATTTTTAAATGCATCAGCATAGGTGCAGCAAAACAGCCTACCCAGAGTAGAATAATAGCGATTTTTTCCACTATTCTCAGGTCCATGATGATGAGCCGCTGCAACATCCCCTGCATGGTGGTGATCACTTTATCTTCCCGGTTGGCATACTGGTATGGTGGGGCTGGAGGAATATCCTTCAGGTCAGGGTGATGCCTGATAAAGACATTGCGCATTTTCCAGTAATCTTCATCGGATATTTCCTCATAATCCACATTGAGGTTAACGCCATCGGCCTCGATCTTTTTTATCAGTTTATCATTATCAATATCTGTTTTCAACCGGAGCAGAATATTGATCGGAAAATACAACAACAACACAAAGGCCAGCAGGGAACTGGGATAGATATAGGTCCAGTCGAACCAGATCATGAATAAAGCAGAAAGGACCATGAAAGTGCGGCCAATGATATTTTTTTCATCCAAAAAAAGTCGGTGAAGTATCTGCCCACCATCCAATGGATAGATCGGCAGCAGGTTGAGCAGGTTCAGGAACAGGAGCAGGGTAGCCGTCATAGGAAGCAGGGGATGATGGAAATGATCTTGAAACAGAAACATTCCGATCCCGAGGAGGATACCCGGAAGCGGACCGGCCAACAAGATGATAATGGCCTGTCTTTGAGACACCTCATGTTTGGTACCAGAAGCATAGGCACCCAACAAAGGAATAAAGAATATGCCCAGTTCCTTGTAGTCAAAAAGCTTCATGGCCAGAAAATGCCCGAGTTCATGAAAGATCACGATGCCGGTGATGATCAATAAAAGTTTCCAATCCTGGAAAATGACATAACCCACCACCAGGTAAAGTGCGAGTGAGCTCAGGGATTTCACCCAAACATTGGTCGATTGGTCATCCAAAACAGGTCTTGGAGGAAAGGGCAAAACCTGTTCCTCTGGCCCATTGTCTGGAGAAGGATCGGGTTCAAATGAAGAAGGTGACAAGGGTTCCTGGCTCATTGAAAATAAGGTTCGAGGGTTTTTCGCAGGGCCTCCGGCATGGTCGTTTTCTTCATTTCTTTCTTATCCATGAAATAAAGAATGATCGTGGCGGTGGTCAGCAATTCCTCTTTTTCGTTGAATACCTCATGGTGGAACTCGATCTTATGGTGAACCGGTAATTCCTTTAAGGTGGTACGGATGGTGAGAAGGTCATCGTACAAGGCTGGCCGAATAAACCGTGCATGCAGATCAATGATCGGCATGATCACCCCCTCTTTTTCCATATCCGCATAAGTGAACCCCAGTTCCCGGATGGCTTCCGCCCGGGCGGATTCAAAATACGGAAAATAATTGCTGTGGTAAACTACCCCCATCTGATCGGTTTCGGCGTACCGAACACGGATATTCGTACTGGATGTGAACATTATTTGCCAATTAGGTTGTCAATACTCCATTTTCCCGGCCCGCAAAGCAATATACCGGCGAATACAAAAAGAAACAAGAGGGCATCTTCCATTTTGGAAAGTGGGCTGTTTCGGTGTGCCATAAATACAATGACCAGGAAAAGTACGACCAGGACAAAGGCAGAAAGTCGCGTAAACAGTCCCAATACCAGAAAAAGGGAACAAAATACCTCGGCAAAGATCACCAGGATCAGACTGGCGGTGGGACCTACGCCAAACGGATCAAAGAAACGGTCCTTTCTTTCCGCAAAATCCATCAGTTTCGGAAGCCCATGTTGTAAAAAGAGTAAGGTGCCAAAACCCGCCCGCAAAAGAAACATCATGATGTTAAAGGAAAGGTCGGTGTATTTGGTCGAAAATAGTTTTTTCATAATTATACCCCGCAATTTACCACCTTTACCCAAAACTATGTTAAATCATTGGTCTTAAATCACTTTTCCACACCTGTTTGGAACGAACTTTGGATACGGAAGAAATATTTTGAATATTTACGACGTTTATCTTTCAACGGTAAAAGGACATCCAGCATGAAGCAAATCAGCCTCTTATTTACGGCCATATTTACTGGCCTTTTGGTGCATGGACAACAGACAGCAGTTAACGCTGATCCGCAGGAAAAATTCAAGTTGGCCAAGGACCTCTTTCAAAAAGAACAATACAGTCTGGCCTATCCGCTGTTGAAAGAATTGGAATCGGGACTGACCGAATCCGTCCGGGCCAATGAAGCGATCATGTCGCAGGAAGTAAAGTACTATTTCACGGTATGTGCCCTTAAACAAAATGAGGACAGGGCCGTAGATATGGCCCGCGATTACATTGACCTGGAGAAGAACAATCCCCGGATCCAGCAGTTAGGATTTCATTTAGCAGAGTACCATTACCGCAAGCAGGAATTTGCGACGGCGGTGCAATTGTATGAGCAGGCAGGGATAGCCAACCTGAGCAACCGCGAGATAGCGGATATGAAATTTCATCAGGGGTATTCCTACTTCACACTGCAACGATTTAACCAGGCCAAACCTCTTTTCAATACCGTGCGGGTATTAAAGGATGATCCAAACTATATCGATGCGAATTATTATTATGGGTTTCTGGCTTTTCGCGACAGAAATTATACAGAAGCATTACAAAGCTTCCGGATCGTAGAGAATGAAAAGCAATATGCCCAGGTTGTTCCCTATTATATCGCCCAGATCTATTATATACAGGGTAAAAAGGATGAGGCCCTGGCCTATGCCGAAAACAAGATCAAGTCGGGCAATTCCCAATATTACGATCTGGAGTTGAAGCAACTCCTGGGGCATGCTTATTTTGAAAAGAAGGAATATGCCAAAGCTTTACCCTATTTAGAATCTTATGTAGCCGGCACCAGTAAGGTGACCCGGGAGAACCTGTATGAACTTTCTTATTCGTATTACCAGGCGAAGAACTATAAAAAAGCCATTGAAGGGTTTAAACAATTGGGAGGCAAGGAAGATTCGCTGAGCCAACATGCGATGTATCTGTTGGGTGATTCCTATCTTAAAACAGGGGAAAAGGCCAATGCCCGCAGTGCGTTCCTGTTTTGTGCCTCCAATAGCAGTAATGCTTCGCAAAAAGAAATTTCCCGGTATCAATATGCCAAACTTTCGTATGAATTAGGTTATCAGGATGAGGCCTTAAAAAGCCTGCAATCCTTTCTTGCTGATTACCCACAATCAACCTATACCCCCGAGGCCAGGGAATTGCTGGTTGGGGTATTGGCCAATACCAATAATTACCGCGATGCCCTCGTGTTATTGGAAGGTATGTCGAACCCAACTCCCAATGCAAAAAGATTCTATCCCCAGATACTCTTTGGTCGTGCCACAGAATTGATCAACGACGGACAGTTGGCCGAAGCCAATACACTGCTGGACAAAGCGCTTAAGGCACCTAACAATGAACGGGTATTGCCCTATGTGCAGTTTTGGAAAGGGGAGATCGCTTATCGCAACAATGACCTGGACAATGCCATTCGTTTTTATAACGGGTATAAGGATGCCGGTGCCCCTACCAATGGGGAAGCCAATGCCAATACGGTGCGCTATAACCTGGGTTATTGCTATCTGCGTAAGGAGAATTATCCGGTGGCACTTACCTTCTTTGAATCCTTGTCCAAAAATCCCGCGTTGAATTCAGACCCCCTGACCCAGGATGCCTATCTGCGTACCGCAGATTGCTACTACATGGAAAGGAATTATAACAAGGCCAAACCCATGTATGATAATGTGATCAAGTATTCCTGGCCCGCGGAGGATTATGCCACTTTTCAACTGGCGATGCTGGCTGGCGTGAAAAACACGTCGGAAAAGGTAAAGCTGATGAATAACCTTACCCGGAAGTTCCCCCGTTCAGGTTTGGTGAATGATGCCAACCTCGAGATCGCCAATGCCTATTTGTCGGATGAGCGTTTTAGCGAAGCCATTCCTTATCTCGATAAATTGATCAGCGGGAATGATGAACGATTCAAACCACAGGCCTACCTGAAATCAGGGAACGCCTTTTATAATGTTAATAATAACAATGAGGCCCTGAATCGGTATAAGAAGCTGGTGTCCACTTATCCCAATACACAGGAAGCGGAAGATGCGATCGGCAATATCCGCGCCATCTATGTGGAGCAGGGACAGCCGGATGAATTTGCTGGTTTTATGCGCCAGGCAGGACGACCACTGAGTGTCAGCACAGAAGATTCACTGACCTGGGCTGCAGCCGAGATACAATATGCAAATGGTAACAAAGACGCTGCATTAAATTCCTTTGGTACCTATCTGCAACGGTTCCCGACAGGCGCCCATGCCATCGAAGCCAATTTTTACAGTGCCGGTATTTATGCCGACCGGAAGAAATGGCCCGAAGCGATCAGCCGGTTTGATTATGTGGCAGAGCGCGCCCCCAATCAGTATGCAGAAGCCAGCGTGCTGCAATTGTCGCGTATCTCTTTCTTTGAATTAAAGAATTATGCGCAAGCAGAAACCTATTTCAAACAACTGAAAGAACTGGCCAGCAATCAGGAGAATAAACTGGAAGCCATGCGTGGCTTACTCCGCAGCCAATACCAATTGGAGAAATGGACCGAAGCGTTGGATAATGCCAAGGAACTGGTGAATGAAAAGGGAAGTAGCACAGATGACAAGACCCTGGCGAATATGGCCATTGCGAAATCCTACCAGGTCAACCGGCAGTATGATCTCGCCATTGCGAATTATAAGACCGTTGTATCCCTCAACAAAGCTGCTCTGGCTGCCGAGGCCCGATATGAGATCGCAAACAGCTGGCTGGCCCTGAACAGACTGGGTGACGCGGAGAAGGCCGCTTTTGAAGTGATCAATAAATCTGGTTCATATGACTATTGGGTTACCAAGGCCTATATTCTGCTGGGTGATGTATTCTTCAAACAAAAAGATTATTTCAATGCCAAGGCTACCTTCCAAAGCATTGTGGACAATAGCCTGAACCCCGATCTCAAGACCGAGGCCCAGACGAAATTGACCAAAGTGATAGAAGAAGAACAACTGGAAAGCAAAGTGAACGGATAAATTAAGTAAAAACGCATTCAAGAAATACCTATGACGAAGGGCTCCCTCCTCTACACGATCGTAATTTTTTCAGGAATGGCCATGGCTGTTCCCGCATCGGCACAGGATACTACAAAGAAGAAGTCGGTAGACATTCTTTCCGAGTTCAAACCGGTGCTGAAAGAATCGGCGAAGATCAATTTTAATCCATCGCCGGCGCCAAATGATACGACCCGGCCGGTATTGAATTATAATATCCCCAATCAAAACCTGTTGTTTGCCTATCAACCAGGGACCTTGCAACCATTGGCCATGGATATCGATTCGGGCGGACGATGGGATAACAGCAGTTATATCAAGGCTGGATTTGGCAGCCTTAAATCGCCATTGGTAGAAGCAGGATTCTCTTTTGGGGATGGAAAGACGGCTGGGCTGAACATATATGCCAAACACCTGGCCGCTGAAGGGAAAAGGGATTTTCAGGATTTCTCCAATACCCGCGCTATACTCAGCGGTTTCTTTCAAACGGCAAAGAGTATAGAATGGAATGCGAAATTAGGCATGGAACAGGAGCGGTATAATAAATACGGATACCTTCCTGCTACGCTGACATTTGACAAGGATTCCATACGCAACCGGTTCCAGACCATTTCAGGGGCACTTGGATTCCATAATATCCACAAGACCGAATACGGGATATCGTACAATCCGGATCTGCGGATCGACATCTTTACCGACAACCATAAGACCACAGAGAGCAATACCTTTCTCAATCTCCCTTTGCAAAAGACCATTGGGAAAGTATTTGCTGTCAACCTGGGCATCACGTTTGATCTGACCCGGTTAAAACCCAATGGCAAAGATGCCATCAACAACACCTTGTATTATATTTCTCCAGCGGTTCTTTTCAAAACGCCCAATATCAATATCCAGGCAGGTATACGGCCATCCTGGGATAACAAGAGTTTCCGGATGTTTCCCAATATCACTGCCGAAGTGGGTACAGAAGATCAACGGTTCACCTTCCAGGCTGGTTGGATAGGATATCTGCGTAAGACCTCTTATCAATACCTGGCCTCGCAGAACCCCTGGTTGTATGTACCTGATCAGTTGTTGAACTCTCCAATTGATGAGCGCTATGCCGGATTCAAAGGTTCGGTGGGCGATCATTTTTCCTATAGCGCTAAAGTTGGTTTCAACCGGATCAAGAACCAACCCCTGTTTGTGAATGACAAAGTGGATGGAAAATCATTTTACACGGTATACGAACCCAGTATGAATGTATTGCATTTCGGTGCTGAAGTAGGGTATACCGTTCAGGAACGTTTTTCGCTTTTGGCCGGGATGACCCTGAACCAGTATTCCAAGCTTACGGTGAATGAAAAGGCCTGGGGATTGTTGCCTTTAGAAGTTAAGGCAGCCATGAAATTGCAGGTGTTGAAAGACCTTTGGTTAAAGACCGATCTGTTTGCCTGGAGTGGTCCTCAATATCAAACCCAGCCCGGACCTGCTGATAAGTTAAAAGGTGCATTTGATCTGAGTACAGGTTTGGAGTTTCGTTTTTCAAAAAGCCTGAATTTCTGGGCCCAGTTCAATAATCTTTTCAACAACGAATACCAGCGCTGGAACCAGTATCCGGTGTATGGGTTCAATTTCCAGGCGGGAATTATATTCTCTTTCACGCAAAAAGGCATGTAACGATCCAATAAAAAGGTTTTTTATCGAAAAGTGGAGAAATCCCTAATTTGCCCGCCAAATGAACCTGGACTCCACTTTATATAAATACCTCATCACGACCGGTTCGCTTCCTTTACCTGGTTTGGGAACCTTGCGCGTGAATCAGCAATCTGCGACCTATGATATTGCCGGGAAGCAATTTTTACCGCCAACCTATCATTTTTCATTGGATCCTGAAGAAAAGCAATCGCCGGGGCAGGTATTTGAATGGTTATCCACTTCATTAGGCATAGGGGATGGGGAAGCAATTGAATCGCTGAATAGTTTTGCCAATCGGTTCAAACACGAATTAGGTCAATCACGCAAATCGATATGGGAAGGGGTAGGGGCATTTAAAAAAGACCTTGCAGGTGTTCTTTCCTTTCAATCCGAGGAGATCACGCCGCTTGGCCTGGCGCCCGTACAAGCCGAAAAGGTCATTCATGCGCATGCTTCTCATACGATGCTTGTTGGCGACCAGGAAAAAACCAGTGAGGAAATGACGGCCTGGCTCGAAGGGGAATCAACGCCCCGCAACTGGCCAATGATCCTGGCCTGGGTATTATTAGGGCTATCCCTTCTTTTTTTAGGATACCATTTTTCCAAAAAAGGATTGAATGCTTCCGCCTTTGGCAATGAACAAACCATTGAGGTCAACCCCTGATCTTTCTTCATTTTCTTTTACCTTGCGGCCATGGATGCACAGGTTCATTATACGGCCTGCCCGGTTTGTGGGGGCAATGGATTCCAACCCATTTTTTCTGTTCACGATCATACCGTAAGCCAGGAAGATTTTTTGATCCTGGGTTGTACAGAATGTGGACATCGGTTTACACAGGATGTCCCCGGGCCTGACCATATCGGCGCTTACTATAAAGCGGAATCCTACATTTCGCACACCAATAGCTCAAAAGGGGTGATCAACCGGATGTACAAGATCGTCCGGGGATATACCATTGGCTCGAAACGGCGCTGGATAGAAAAATGCACCGGCCGGAAAACGGGAGCCATCCTCGACATTGGCGCAGGTACCGGATTTTTTATTGCCGAAATGAAGAGCAAGGGTTGGGAGGTTACAGGTCTGGAACCTGATGCGGAAGCACGTGAGGTAGCCTTACAGACAAATGGGCTGAAGCTTGAAGAGTTAGATACGTTATATCAATTAACACCCGGGATGTATGATGTGATCACCCTCTGGCATGTACTGGAACATGTACATGACCTGGAAGGATATGTCAAACGGTTTGGAGAACTGCTCAAACCGGACGGACGATTGCTTATTGCAGTTCCTAATCATACCAGCCATGATGCATTGAAATATGGAAAGGACTGGGCGGCTTATGATGTGCCCCGGCACCTTCATCACTTTTCTCCGGGCAGCATCAAACACTTATTCGAAAAACGGGGGTTCGCCTTGCAGGAAATGCGCCCCATGTATTTTGATGCGTTTTATGTGAGCCTGTTGAGCAGTAAATATAAGAGTGGGAAAACAGCCTGGGTGTCTGCCTTTTTTACAGCTTTTGTTTCCAATGTCAAAGCAATTCTTCACCGGGAGAAATGCAGCTCGATCACATACATTTTTAAACGAAAGGCGAATAGCTGATAGCTTTTACCTATTAGTTTCCAAACTGCACCTCAAATAACTTGGGCCATCTCTTACCGGTAATGAATATTTTCTTTGTAACCGAATCGTAGGCGATACCATTGGGAACATCCACCTGGGGGTCGATCTGTTTCACCCGTTGCCAGATATCCGATACATCCGCTTTGCCCAGCACCTGACCGTTCGAAGGATCGATTCGTAATATATAGGGCATGGTCCAT
>JANRLV010000069.1:0-20985 GCA_033762195.1 Chitinophagaceae bacterium
AGGAGGGCACGAAGAACACGAAGAAGACACGAAGAACACAAAGGAGAAAAAACGTAGAATTCGGGAATAAGCACTACTCGGTCTCTACAAATGACCATTTGTTGATCGATCAAAATAGAAATTTCCTCCATAAAAACTTCGTGTCCTTCGTGCCCCCTTAGTGTCCTTTGTGTCCTCCTACGCAAGCCTGGCGTAGGAGGGCACGAAGAACACGAAGAAGACACGAAGAACACAAAGGAGAAAAAACGTAGAATTCGGGAATAAACGCTACAGGGTTTCACCGCTTGCCTCTACCAATATCTCCCCGCGAATTGAATGAAATACTCCCAGTTCGGTCCGGTGGTATGCCCACCCTCATGTTGCCGCCACGCGATATCTCCGTTCAGTAAACCTGTTTTCTCCTCGGGAAATTGATCCGTACCCAGCCCTTTCTTTCCCAACAACTCGTAAACAGGAGATGCATGTACGCCCCCGAGGAACATACCCTTTGCATCGACCCAGCGGCCTTCCACATTGGGAGAGCCCGAACTGATAAATACAGGGCGTGGCGCGCAAAGTGCTACAAGCTGATGAGCATCTACCGGCAGGTCATTCGGAGTAAGGGGACCTGCATAACGAATAAAATTACCGGCAAACCAATGATATTCTGCCGAGGAAGCCAGGTTCTCTACCTGCTCCCCATATACACGTCGTAAAATTTTTGTACCCCCCGCACCGGAAGAACCAATAAAGCCAATACTAACCCTTGGCTCATACGCCATCGTAACAATTGCCGCTTTCCCATATCGCGAAAGCCCTTCGATCCCTACGCGCTTTGCATCCACACGGGGATCCGTTTCCAGGTAATCGATCGTCCGACTCGCACCCCAGGCCCAGGCACGCAATGTGCCCCATTGATCAGGACTACGAAACTGGCCTTTATTACACAATCCGATGATCCCTTCTGTCAAACCCGCGCCATTGTCAGCCTGATAACTGGTGGGTACCAGGATACCAAAACCCCATCCTCGTTCCAATAATTGTTCCTGCCATGATTTTTGAACAGGCGTACCCGGAGGAGGAGCCGGTGGCCTGAACCCCGGAGGAAAAATAAATCCAAATTCAATCATCACAGGTACCCGTTGCTGAACATGCTTGGGCAATACCAGTGAAAACTGGATATCTACCGTCAGCGCAGGATAAGATGAATTATCTACATGCCCTACAAGTTCCTTTACTTCCGCCAGGGTTCCGCCAAAAAGAGAATCCCGTTGGCTTTTAATTTCCCAGCGCACCGCCGGTGTATTTGTTGGCACACGTCCATAAATTTCTTTATCAAATGCGGCCACGATCTCAGGACGTCTTTTCTTCCACCAGGCAGAAGCGTTATTGACCGTCTTTCCATTTTTCAATTTCAACGGATCGGGCAGGGTGGTATAAGGTGATGCTTTGGATTCATCGATATTCGCCGCATTGGGTGCAGATGGATTACCAGACGGCCCCGGACGGGTAGAGGTTATCCCCAGCTTACCTATCATATCCTGATAATCTTTTTGCGTTTGCGCCTGGATCGCCTTCATGGCCTTATCCCGGGTCTGCCAGGAGCGGATATGTTTGGCCATCTCCACCATGGGAGCGATGTAAATATCCTTCTCATGGTCTTTTAAATACTGCAGGAACTGTCGATGATCGGGCAAGCTTACATCCAACCCGTTTCCACCACCCACACCATGAAACAGGATCACCAGCATTGAATTGGTCCGCATGGCCTCTTCCACCCAGGCGATCATTTGTTCGGCCTTGTGGTGATTGACCATATAACAATCGGTATTATACAGATCAATATCCTGGATCTTGTGCATTTCGCCCCTTACTCCACGGGCCGCGATAAAATCTTTCTTAAGCGGTTCTATAAAAAAACTGTCCTCCACTTTCTGGTCACCACATGTATAGGCAAAGGTCCTCTCCGTTTTTCCATCGAGGGCTTGCAGAAATAAATTGGTCATGCGTGTCTCGTCCACTATTTGTTTGAGAGTATAGGTGCTGAGATCATATTCCTTTGGCACCCATTCTCTTCCCGGGCCACCGGCACAGGGATGATACAGCGTGTGGTTACCGAGTTCATGTCCTTTGGCAGCCATAGCACGCCAATCCTCCATCCGGGTTTGAACCGAAGGGGAGAAGGCAGTAACATAAAAGGTGGCCTTTAATCCCAGGGAGTCGAGCAATGGCAAGGCATTGTCGAGGTGCTGGTCAATGGCATCGTCATAGGTGATGACGACGGCACATTTTTTTCCTTGCCAGGGTTGGTTGAATTGGGCTTGCAGGGCCGTATTTCCCAATAGCAATACGATAAAAGGCCAATGAAATCTCTTCATGACAGCAGGTTTTAATGTTCGCAGCAAAAGCAAGGTTTACAAGGTATGCTGCAACCAGAGTATTTAATCACGGTCTGTGCGGAATGGTGAAGCTGGCAATCCTTCTTTATTGATCAGGTTGGGATTGACCGGATTATCCGCCCAGGCGTACCGAACGAATTTTGGGTTCTTTACCTCTTCATTCCAAACAACCACTTTATTGCCTTCCAATTTTGTCTGTGCCCAAACAAATTTCTTATCCTCACCCGCAATGGCAAATTCGGCGGGGGCTTCCCCATCCCGGGTGATCAAACCCGATCCGATATGGGTAAAATGAAGCGTGATCTTTTCGGTGCCTACCTCAATCTTTTCCACCATTGGACCGGAGTAGGCCAATGATTTTTCACCATAGGCTTCGTACAAGGCCCATAAAGCCAGTCTTTCCCCAACATCTTTTTTGTTATCGGGATGTATATCATTCCATTCGCCCAGGTCAATGGCCACGGCCATACCGGTGCGGTCTAATGACAGTGCATTTAATTGGGACTCTCTTAACCGGGCCCAATTGCTTTCTCCAGGCAGATAACTGTAATCCATAAAGCCAGGCAATTGAACATAGAAAAAGGGCAGTGTACCCAGGTTCCATTTTTTTCGCCAATCTTCGATCAGCGCTTTCATCAGGGCCTCATATTCCACGGGTCTTCCGGCATTGCTCTCGCCCTGGTACCAACAGATCCCTTTGATCGTATAGGGTATCACGGGTGCAACCATGGCGTTGTACAACGCGGTGGGTTGATTGGGTGCGTTTACAGGTGGTTGTGTTCTTGGACCATTAAATGGCCGAAACACAACACCCACTTTATAATCCCAGTCACCCATCAGGGAAACAGTATCCATTCCGGAGAATATACAATAGGGTTTATCGGGGACAAATCCTCCTTTCCCTCCATTGTTGGTTACGCGGATCACAAAAAGGTTTTTTCCGGCTTTTAATAATCCTTCCGGCACAGTGTACCTTCTTTGGGGATATTGGTAGGTGGTGCGACCAACTGATTTACCATTGATATATAATTCATCAGCATCCACGATCCTTCCCAGGAATACCCGGGCAGGTTTACCTGCCATCGATTGTGGTATGTCGATCTCTTTTCGGTACCAGACAATACCATTCAGGTCCTTCACCCCCTGATCTTCCCAAAAACCGGGAATATGCATACGCCGCCATCCGCCGGGCACATAGGCCGGGTCATACCAGGTGGGTTTTGCTTCAAGACCCGGGTCAACAGGCGGGGCAGGGCGGGGGAGGGCTGCATTATTCCGGATCAATGAATTGACATACTGCGTGTCTTTGTTCTTTTGGATCTGGGAAATAAGCGAAGAGAAATCCTGTAACCCTTCTTCGCTTGTCCAGGCCTCAATGGGCGTACCGCCAACACTTGAGTTAATGATACCAATGGGTATTTTGTATTTATCATGGATCTTCTTGGCAAAGAAATAGGCCACAGCGGAAAAGGGTCGGATATCTTCGCCTACAGCGGCTTTCCAATACACGGCCGGCAATTCGGTTCGTGGGCCGTTCAGGTCAGCGAGCGTGGGTATCCAGCATTGTCTTATTTGCGGGTCATTGGCTTCAGCGATCACACTGGCATAGGCAACATCATGAATGTTCAATTGATGTACCATGTTGGATTGTCCCGAGCAAAACCAAACATCACCAAAGAGGATATCTTTTAATTCGATCCGGTTCTTTCCTTTCAGGGCCATGGTATAAGGGCCGCCAGCAGGGGTGGGGGCCAGAAAAACCTCCCAATTCCCATTGGCTTGGGCACGCGTGGTATAGGTGCGCCCATTGACCTTTACCTCTACTTTTTCTTTGGGAGAAGCCCATCCCCAGATTCTCACCTTGGTATCGCGTTGAAGGATCATGCTGTCGCGCACAAGGGCAGGCAATCGCAGTTGGGCACACAATGGCTGCAGGGTCACTACCAGGAGTGACAGGAAGAATATTTTTTTCATTACCAACGAGAATGGTTCATTTATAAATATCGTCTTTATTGCTTATTTCAAAATGATCAAATCTTGCTTTATTGGTCGAAGGCGTCCCATTTGAGGTGGTATACAGTGCGTATAGGCAACCCACAAACCCGCCAGCCGTTTTGGTGCTTAATTCCCGGGCATCAACTTTATCCTTGAGGATCGTCCATCTTTTCTTTGAAGGGCCAAAGGAGAATGTATAATAATCTCCCTTCGCTTCGATGCGCAGCAAGGTCGGTTTGTTTTTTTGTTTTGAATTTGGAGCGGAGGCTACCAGCTCTTTGCCTTTCCATAGTTCCACCATATCTATGCCTCCTTTTGTTGAAAGGGCCAGGAAATAACTGGCCTTATCATTCTGGAATAGCAACAGGCCAGCTTTTTCATTTTCCGATTTGGCATTGAATAAAAGGGAGGTGATGGCTTCTCCTTTAAGATGAGGTTGATGAAAACCGATAAAGGAAGGATTGGCCTTGTCTTCACAGGTTTCAGGTCGTGTATTCAGGGTTAGATAACCTGGATTTTCAGTCAGACTATACCAGGTGCTCCGCGGGGTGCGCAGAAAACGATAGCGGATATTCAATACAGGGTTATTAAACCCATCCTTAAACTGATAATTGCCGTTAAAGCCTTCACTCTTTTTATCTTTTATTCCGGCAATCGGGTATTGATATTTCACGGTTTCCCCACCCAGGTCAAACACGGGCCAGCCCGTTTCCCAACTTACCGGAGCGATAAAGGTTTCGCGGCCTGTATTGTAGTGATCGCCATCATAAGGACGGCAACCCAGAAATACACCCCACCATTTTCCATCAGGACCTTCTACCAGATCGGCATGGCCAGTGGTGGTGATGGGATCTTTACGCGTGGGATCCAAATGGCGCTGTGTCAGAATGGGATTTTTTTCATAGGTAACAAATGGCCCTTCGGGCGATTTGCTGCGAAACACCACTTCAGAGTGATTATAACCTGTTCCTCCCTCGGCACAAATAAGGAAATACCAATCGTCTTTTTTCAGGATATGCGGTCCTTCGATCCAGACAGGTTTCTTGGCCATATCGGTACCACCGTTAATAAGTATTCTTTCTTCCCCTGTGACCTGAAGTTTGACCGGGTCAAAAGCGTATTGCCGGATCGTACGGTGGCCATTATGGAGAGAAATATTATCGGGTGGAATGCTGTTGTAAACGATCCAGGCCTTGTCGCCTTCAAAATAAAGGGAAGGGTCGATCCCATTGACTTGCGGCAATTTTACCGGTTGGCTCCAGGGACCTTTGGGGTCCTTGGCTGTGATCACAAAATTTCCGAGGCTACCCACTTCGGTGCAAACGATATAGAAAAGTCCGTTATGATAACTGATCGCCGGTGCATAGAGTCCACCGGAAATGCGGGCATTGTCGAGGTTCAATTGCTCGGGTCTGTCGAGTGCATAACCGATCTGTTGCCAGTTCACCAGGTCTTTGCTATGGAACAATGGTAATCCCGGAAAATAGGCAAAGGAGGAATTGACGATATAATAATCATCTCCTGCGCGACAAATACTTGGATCCGGGTAAAAACCGGCGAGAATGGGATTTTGAACATATTGAGCCCGGGTCAGCAGACCTTGGGCCATCAACAGGATGGCAAGGACGATTCTTTTCATGCGTATTTAATTGAAATGGCAGATTTTTTAATTAGAAACCACGGAGTGATTTGGACGATTTCTCTCCCACTTCCACTACGGCTTTGAAGGCCGGTTTCGGTTGCCCCTTTCTGTCAAATAATAAAGGGTGATTGGTCCGGCCTCTTACCGGCCAGCCATTCAGCCAGCTTTGACCATCATGTACGCCCCAGAAAGTAACGCGTTCAATTTTATCCCGGTGTTTCAGGAACAGTTGAAAAAGCTGGGCATAGTCTTTGGCCAATTGTTGCTGTACACTATCCGGTAAACCATTTACATACGGATTGAGCGAAGGGTCCTGCTGCATACGCTGGCTTACATCAGCCCCCTGAAAATTGCGGGGAAGTACTTCAATGTCCAGTTCGGTAAACGATACTTTAATACCCAATGCCGCGTACTCCAGAATACTCTCTTCGATGTCTTTGAATGGAACGCGACCTACATGCCAGTGGCCTTGTATACCCACACCATCAATCCGTACGCCGGCGGCCTGGATTTTTTTGATAAGGGTGATACATCCGGCACGTTTGGCGGGTTGTTCATTATTATAGTCGTTGTAAAGAAGGGCAGAGCGGGGAGAGGCGGCTTGTGCCAGGCGAAAAGCTTCGGTTACAAAATCGGGCCCCAGCCTTTGTAAAAATGGTGAATTACGCATCGTGCCATCTTCATTCAGTGCTTCATTGACCACATCCCAGCTTAACACTTTCCCATCATACCGCGAGGCCACGGTTTTGATATGCTCGGTGAAAAAGGTGCGGAAGGAATCCACATTTTGCATGCGACGGGCAAATGCCGGCATCTGGCTATGCCAGATCAGAGTATGTCCATTGATGCCAATCCCGTGTTTGTTGCCATATTCAACGATCTTATCGGCCATCGTAAAATCATATTTATCCCATTGGGGATGGATCACTTCGGCCTTCATGATATTCTCTGGTGTGACCACGTTGAATTGTTGAGGGATCAGGTTAACCGATATGGTATCTTTTTCTTCGATCTGCCAATTGTTCAAGGCGGCGCCGATCTGAAAATCGTCCTTGTATATTTCTTTTAGCGAAGGAAGGTGATTGCCGGCTGCATTCTTTTTAGAAGAGGAACAAGACATCAACCCGGTAAGGGTTAAGAGGCAGCTTACAACAAAAAGCGAATTAATTTTCATGCCAGTATAGTTTTATTGTGGATTTGTAGTTTCGGGGGGACCAAGAAAACTGGGTTTGAGTTTTCCGAGGTCAAGGACGAGTTTTTGCAGTACTACGCCTGCGTCTACACGCCAGATACGGATCTTATGTTTTCCCGGTTGGGTTAAAAAATGACGGCTGGAACGGATAATGATGCTTTCGCCCACCCATTTGTTCCAGATACCGCGGTCGCTTGTTTTGTCTTCTTTATTCAGACTGATGATCTGTGGGGTTTCTCCATCGATGGATACTGCATAACGGGTGCCTGTTTCCATAGTGTGAAAATTAAGGACCGGTGTGAAGTAGGCATAGAGGGTAACTGAATCCTTGCCCACGGTATAGATATCATATTCCAGACAGGGGGAAACTTGTCCTGGTGTGGATGCTGGTGCGGTGACCGGAAAAGCAGTGACCGCGTTTCCGGTTCTTCCATGATCAGGGAGTTTTACCCATTTGATCTCTTTGGTTTCAATCGCCCGGCTAAATTTTGCCGCCTCGATCGAGATGCCGATATTTTTATCTTCGTAAAATACAGGGCCTTTGCTTCCTTTTCCCGGTGTTGGTTTGGGGACACGAGGTACGGTGATTCCGTGCAGGATGGAATCTTCCGACAGCAGGGGCACAGCCGGCATTTTTTGTACAGGAGGTTGTTGCCAATATGTGTACCCGATATGCGTCTGGCTCATCATATGGTTCCATTTCCCGTTACCCAATTCATGGTATTGCCGCGTGATGAGTGAGTCGTTCAAATAATACTCCTTTACCTTGGCGGCATAGCCATTTGTTTCAGGAAGTTTTAGCGCATAGGCCTGTTTATATAAGGCATGATTGTAGTACATTTCATAGAGGTTCGAGCAGGCCAGTACGGGATGGAGTACCAGTTGAAAATAAGCATCATGGTATTCGGCGGGTAATTTAGCGGCAATGGATTTGGCGCGTTCCCGCAGATCGGTGTATTCTTTTACTACCCGTGGCCATTCGTCGTAGTTGAAACTATAGGTGTCTGCATCCAGCAACTCCGGTTTGCGACGGCCATTATACTTGGCATACAGGGATAGGATGGACGCGATCTCGTTGGCATAGGTTTTTCCAAACTGATCGGCAGCCCATTTTCGGGTGAAGGCCTGAATATCCGCAGCCTTGATTTTTTCCGGATTCCAGGCATAGGTAAGAAAGAAGGAGATCGGAAGTTCCATGGGTTTGATATCACCTACATTCACGATCCAGATCTGGCGCACATCATATTCCCAGGCCAGGTTCATCTGTTGCCAGATTTTCGGGAGTGGATTTGTATTCACCCATTTGTAATTGCGGGGGCCGCCTACATAATCAAAGTGATAATAAATACCATAGCCACCTGCACGGGGTTTGTCTTCCCGCCTGGGAAGTTTTCGCAGGTTACCCCAGTTATCATCACACAATAATAAGGTCACATCATCTGGTACCCGCATGCCTTTATCATAATATTCCTGTACTTCTTTATAGAGTGCCCAAAGCTGTGGGGTTTTTGTAGCGGGTTGGCCGGTTACATCGGCAATGATCTCGCGCTGGTCTTTAACGATTCGTTCCAGCAGGGAGGTGGCGGTTTCGCGTGACATCGGCATGTCTCCATCGCCACGCATTCCTACACTCACGATCTTCTCATTGGTGGCCCTTTTCATGCCCTCGCGCCAAAAGGCTTTTAACTGTACCTCATTGCTGTCATAGTTCCACTTGCCTTTACCATATCGTCTCCACTCATCATGGGCCCGCATCAACGGTTCATGGTGGGAGGTACCGATCACGATCCCATATTTTTCGGCTGAATGAATATTGAGTGAATCATCATCATAAAAGGCATTGCCCCACATGGCGGGCCAGATATAATTTCCTTTCAGCCGAAGGATCAATTCAAACACCTTTTCATAAAAACGATGATTGAACCCTCCGAATTTCTCCCTTGACCAGTTCGAAAGGGCCGGAGCTTCATCATTTATAAATATGCCACGGTATTTTACCCGGGGATAATCGGTCAACACGAAATTCTTCCTGATCCGCAATTCAGGTTGCTTTTTCACTGGTACATCGGCCCACCACTGCCAGGGTGAAACACCGATCTGGGCAGAGAATTCTGCCACCCCATAGGCGGCACCGCGCCGATCACTGCCCATGATCAGGATGAGTTGATTGATGCCCGGCGCTGGTTTTTCAATCGTTTGAATGCGAAACGCTTCCCAACTTTCTTTTTTAAACCAGTTTGACATATCCATCCCGGGCAGGGCCATGGATAGTAAGGAAGAGTTGGCGGTTCCCACCAGGATCAGGGTTTCCGCTTTTTTAGGAATGGTATAACCTGTTACGGGTGCTTTCCCGGTCACAGATTGAATGTCCTTTTGCAGCCAGCTCACGGTCAGGGCGACAAGAGGCGCTTCGTTGGGGGCTGAAACAATGGTGCAGTTGCTGAGGGAAAAGGAGTTTTTATCTGTATCGCTGCTGAGCAGGTTTTGTGTCCTGGATAAGAGTGGGCTCATCAGGAGCAGGAGGATCATGTACTTTTTCATTTTCTCCCGGGTTGTAGTTAATTCAAAAAGGAAAATGAGCCATCTTTTTGGCTAATAATTGCAATCGGTTGCCTAAAGATCGTGAAATTTATTTTCACCCGATTAGAATTTTTTCGGTTAGGGGCCTTACCTGTTTGGGCTAAGGGCCTAATGATGAAATGGTCTGTGAGTGGGATGAATGACCCTGTCAGCCTTATTTTAGCCCATTTTGTTGTAAATAAAATAGTTAGGTGGGGAAGCAGGTGCCGGGGAGTAAAATGCCAGGATGGGGAGGCCAAAAAATTTTTTATTGCAATCGGTTGCATTTTCAAATTAAACCTCTATTTTCGTTAACGATTGCTAAAAACTACTTCGATCAACTGCTAAATTTCTGCAGTATGGCCTATAGCCATATGAAAAATAAAAATCTGCTGTTGTCCTCCTTTCACCGGGGGATATTCAAGCAAGCTATCAATTCTCCCCCTCTATTTTCGGATGTTAATGGGTCATTTACCAGGGAAACATGGTATGCCGATGGTTAAATCCATGCCCGACCCCAATGAAATCTTCCATTCTTCACTTGCTAATACAATCAAATAACATGAAACACGAACTTGCTTATGAAAGAACGCGGTACTTCGCAGTCTGGAAGAGACTGAGTCTATTTGCCTTCTTTATTGCTGCTGCTCTGATGACATTTGCTCAGGGTAGAGTGGTAGGTAAAGTATTAAATGAAACAGGGTCTCCGGTTACAGGGGCTTCTGTTTCTGTAAAAGGTACCAATACCGGAACCACAACTGACAATCAGGGAAATTTTTCCATTATTGCTAATCCAGGTACGGTACTGGTCGTTTCTTATGTGGGTTATCTCACCCAGGAAGTGAACGTTACCGGTGCCGAGCTCTCAGTACAACTGGCGGTTGATGCCCGTAGTATGGGAGAGGTGATCGTGGTGGGTTACGGCTCCCAGCGGAGACGGGATGTTACCGGCGCGGTGATCTCGGTCAACGAGGCCACTCTGAAAGAAGTGCCGGCCCCCAACGTGATCAATCAATTAAAAGGCCGTGCAGCCGGTGTATCCATTGTCAGCAATGGTGCCACACCTGGTTCACAGGCCCAGATCCGGATCCGGGGTAACAGAACCCTGACCACTTCACAAGGCGCAGCCGATGCGCTCGACGGTCCATTGGTGGTGGTAGATGGTATCCCGTATGGTGGTCTGAATGACCTGAACCCGGATGACATTGCCAACATCGAGATCCTGAAAGACGCCTCCGCCACAGCCATCTTTGGTTCCCGTGGTGCGGGTGGTGTTTTGCTGGTGACCACCAAAAGAGGAAAGGTTGGGAAACCGGTTATTTCCTATGATGGATATTATGGTGTCACCAATATCATGTCCAAATACAAAGTTTTCAACGGAGAAGAATACGCCAAATTCAAAGAAGATGGCGCTGCCTACAACCGTACCGGTTGGCCTGGTAGTCAGTACACTTCTTCCTATTTACTGACTCAGGCAGAGAAAGACGCGCTTGCTGCCGGTGTTAGCACCGACTGGCAGGATCTTATTTATAAGTCCGGCCACATGCAAAGCCACCAACTGAGCTTGCAAGGCGGTACTGAAATGACCCAGTTTGGTATGGGTGCCGGTTTCTTCCGTGAAGAAGGTATCATCCCCAACCAACGCTTCGACCGTTTCAACCTCCGTGCGACACTCGATCAAAAGATCAGTAACCGCGTGAAGATCGGTTTGAATACCATGAATACACTGACCTATACCAATAACCCCGGTGGTGGTGGTGTTCCTTCTGGTTTGGCTCGTTTGACCCCACTGGCCAGTCCCTACAACCCCGATGGTACACTGAACCTGAACCCTGCTGTTGGTTCGATCGATGCTGCTGCCGTGAACCCACTGACACTGATCACTAAATCAGACGCCATTCTTTCGCGCAGCCGCTCCATTCGTAGTTTCAACAGTTTGTATGCCGAGGTAAAACTGATTGACGGAATGCGCTATCGTTTCAATGCCGGTTTGAACTTCAGCCAATCCGCTTTCAATGGCTATTCTGGTCCAAACACCTATGTTAATACGGCGGTTGTACAGTCTTCTTCCAACGCCACTATTTCCAATACGGAGTTTTGGAACTACAACCTCCAACACCTCTTATATTATAATAAGACCATTGCCGAAAAACACAAGATCGGATTCACTGGTTTGTTTGAGATCACCAAAGACCATTCGCAAGGAAGCAACTTCACCATTACCGGTGTACCTGCTGACTATATCGCAAATGCCAACTTTGGTCTGGCCAGCGGAACCCCCGTTGCCAACCCCGGTAACCAATCTTTTTCTGAGCAAGGGCTGGTTTCTTATATGGGTCGTATCAACTATGGATACGATGACAAATACCTGTTGACCCTGACCCTGAGAAGGGATGGTTCTTCTACCTTGTCTCCCGGTAACCAATACTTCAACTATCCCGCCATTGGTTTGGGATGGAATGTGATCGATGAGAAATTCATGGAAAAACTGGATTTTGTTTCCAACCTGAAAGTACGTGGTGGCTGGGGTATCTCCGGTAACCGTAACGTAGGACCTTATTCTACCCTGGGTGCTCTTTCTGCCGGGTATTATAATTTTGGAACATCCACAGCCGGTCAGGCCCTGGCCTATACCGTAACCAGTCTTCCCGCTACCGATCTCGGATGGCAATCCACTTCGCAGTTCGATATTGGTTTGGAATTTGGTTTCCTGGATAACCGTATCACTGGTTCGATTGACTACTACCAACAAAAAACCAAAGACATCCTTCTTTCTGTTCCCCTTCCTCCATCCAATGGAGCAGGCTCTACCTTAAAGAACCTCGGTAGAACAGAAGGTAAAGGGGTGGAAGTAGCCTTAACCGTTGAACCCATTCGCAATCCTAAAGGATTCAACTGGAGTGCGGATATCACCTACTTCTTCAACCGTGAAAAGATCACGCAGTTGACCACACCGACCGAAATGCAGAATATCGCTGCCGGCTGGTTCGTTGGTCAGCCGCTGACTGTGATCTATGACTATAATAAATTAGGCATCTGGCAACTGGATGACTCCATCAAAGGAACCATTGCTGCTCAATTGGCCCCGACACAATATCCCGGCCAGATCAGAGTAGAAGATGTCAACGGAGATAACCGGATCACGCCTGCTGACCGGAAGATCCTTGGAAACTTCCAACCCAAATGGGAAGGTGGTTTGACCAACCGTTTCTCTTATGGTGATTTTGACCTTTCCGTTGTTGTTTACGCCAGAATGGGCATGAAAGTGCTGGTTCCTTACCTGACCGCTGATGGTGGTGGTAATGGTTATCCTTTCTTCATGCAAACCCGCGTGAACCAACTTAAAGTAGATTATTGGACCCGGAATAACCCGACCAATGCCTTCCCTGCTCCCGATGCCGGTACTGACCGCTTCCTGTATGGTTCTACCCTCGGATATCAGGATGGTTCCTTCATCAAATGCCGGAGCATCAACTTTGGCTATCGCGTTCCTGCCCGTCTGTTGAAAAAAACAGGTATCAGTTATGCACGGGTATATATCAATGCGACCAACCCATTCATCATCTACTCTCCTTTTGTGAGAGATGGTTATGGACCTGATCCCGAAGGAAATGGATATGGTGGTTCTGTAACGCCTACGGGTGCGGGTGATGTAAGTACCCCCAACAGACAGGTGAGTGTGAACCTGAACAACCCTCCGGTTCGTCAATTCACGTTTGGTGTAAATCTTAAATTCTAAACTATTCAATCGTTCGATATGAAATACATAAAATATGCAATAGCGATCGCAGCGATAGTTGTTTCCGGCACCGGCTGTAAGAAGCTCCTGGAGGAAAAACCCCAGGCGCAGGTAGTTCCTTCTTTTTTCAATAGCCCTGCAGGGGTATTGGGAGGGATCGCCGGTGTGTACAATGACTTGCGTAGCCAGTGGGGTACGGAAGGCTTTACCAATGAAATGCAGGCCGGTACGGATGAATTCATCCTCGGTGCAAGCGGTAGCGCCCCTATCTCTACATACAATGGATTAAATGCCAGCAATTTTGGTGCGGCCTGGTCCATTGCCTTTCAGGATATCAATACCCTCAATGGGGTATTGCAATATGGTCAAACCATTGACCTTCCCGAAGCCACGCGTAAACAATACCTGGCGCAAGCCAAGTTTCTCCGTGGGTTCTGGTATTTCTATCTGGTGCAAACATTTGGTGATGTGCCCCTGCACACCGAGTTCATCACAGCCCCTTCACAGGCCGCTTCCCGCCAACCTGTGTCCCAGATCTATGACCTCATCCTGCAAGACCTGACCGAAGCAGCGGCTGATCTTCCCGACAGACCTACTGCTCCCTTCCTGGGTAAAGCAGCTACCAAACCCGTAGCCCAGTTCCTGTTGGCCAAAGCCTATCTCACCCGTGGATGGCTGACCAATAACCAGGCTGACTTTGTACAGGCACATACTCTTTGCGCCGCAATCATTGCCAACAAAGCCACCTATGGTCTTGACCTCTGGCAGGATTTTGGCGATGCCTTTGTGCCCGCCAATGACTATGGTAAAGAAAGTATGTTTGTAAGCGACCACAGTACTGACCCCAAATACGGATACTATACCGTAGGTGGTGGCGCCAGTGGTGGTGCAGCACAGAACCTTTCTCCCTGGTTCACCAATTTCAACTATCCCAACTGGGGAATCAACTCGTATAAGAATGCTTCCAACGTACTCGTGAATAGTGGAACAACCACCATGATCCGCGATTCTTACTATGGACGCCCTTATGTCCGGATGCGCCCCAACAGTTATTTCTGGCCTACCGGCCCCAATGCAGGTAAGAACTATTTCCTGGATCGCGCCTTTACACAACGTAATGTGGATTCCCGCTTCCAGAATTCTTTCTATACCGTTTATATCGCCAATAAAGCCACCTCGAATACCGTTGCTGCGGCCAACAACAGCCGTGGTATCGCTTATACCCTGGCCATTGGAGATACCGCTATCTGGCTTCCTGACTTTGAAGTAGCCGGTGCTCCTCAATTTGATGGTACCCGTCCGTTCAAAGGAACGATTGCTCCGCCCAGTCTCTGGTCGAATACGATCTTCCCCGCTTTGAAAAAATTCATGGACCCCAGCCGTGGTTCGAACTTCAACGACCCCTCTACACGTCCCTGTGTATTGTATCGTTTCTCTGAAGTTTACCTCGTAGCTGCCGAAGCCTATTTCAAAGCCGGTGATGCTACCAATGCAGCCGCCATGTTGAACGTGATCCGTCAAAGAGCCGCTTTCCGTAAAACCAATACACCGGCACAAAATGCCGCCGCTGAAGCCGCTATGACCATCACCCCCGGTGATGTTACCATCGACTTTATATTGGATGAACGCAGCCGCGAACTGTTTGGCGAATGGCAAAGATGGCATGACCTGGTACGTACCCAATCATTGGTACGCCGTATCCAGGAATGGAATCCTGAAGCAGGTCCCAATATCCAAAGCTTCCATGTACTGCGCCCGATTCCACAAAGCCAGATCGACCGGGTAACAGAAGGCCCCGCCTTCCCCCAAAACCCTGGTTATTGATCTTAATTTGAGATTTCTACTGGAGTAATATGTGGGGCAGGTCCAATGACCTGCCCCTTTTTATGAATAATTGAACATTTTGATTCTGATTTACCCTATATTGATTTCCTCATGAACCAAGGTTATGTTATTGGCGTTGACTATGGCACCGATTCGGTGCGGGCCGTCATCCTCGATACGGCAAACGGAATGGAATTGACCTCCTCCGTTTATTATTATCCCCGTTGGAAAAAAGGCGCTTATTGCGATCCCGCCAAAAACCAGTTTCGCCAACATCCACTGGACTATATAGAAGGATTGGAGAATACCATCCGTGAATGCCTGAGCAAAGCAGGTGATAAGGTCCAAAAAAATATTAAAGGCATTTCGGTAGATACTACGGGTTCAACCCCGGTGGTCACCGATAAGCACGGCGTGCCCCTGGCGCTATTACCGGGTTTTGAAGAAAACCCCAATGCCATGTTTGTCTTATGGAAGGACCATACCTCCGTACGCGAAGCTGCTACGATCAATGAAGTGGCGGCTACGTTGCCGGTGAACTATCTTCAATATGTGGGAGGAATCTATTCCTCCGAATGGTTCTGGGCCAAATGGCTTCATTTATTAAGACAGGATGATGCGATTCGGCAACATGGATATTCTTTAGTGGAACATTGCGACTGGATTCCCTTTCTGCTAACTGGTGGAAAAGATATCCGGGAAATGAAGCGAAGCGTTTGTGCGGCCGGACATAAAGCCCTCTGGTCACCCGACTGGAACGGCCTTCCCCCCAATGAATTTTTTGTGGCCATCGATCCTTTACTGGATGGTTGCCGTGACCGCTTATATGAAAAAACATTTGCCTCCGATCAGCAGGCCGGTACACTGAGTAAAGAATGGGCCACCCGATTGGGCTTGTCCACAGAGGTGATCGTAGGTGTCGGCGCTTTTGATGCGCATATGGGCGCTGTGGGCGGACAAATAGAACCTTATTACCTCAGCCGCGTAATGGGCACCTCCACTTGTGATATGCTGGTGGCCCCCGCTGCCGACGTAAAAGATGTATTGGTAAAAGGTATTTGCGGACAGGTAACAGGTTCCATCATACCCGGTATGATGGGGATGGAAGCCGGGCAATCCGCCTTTGGTGACCTCTATGCCTGGTTTAGCAAATTGGTCAACCGTCCCATTGATGAATTAAGTGAGGAAGCAGCGAAGCTTCCCTTGTCAGATGATGATGTGTTGGCGCTGGACTGGATCAATGGCAGAAGGACTCCCGATGCCAATCAGGAATTAAAAGCGGCGATCACCGGGTTGAACCTCGGCACATCGGCTGCGGATATTTTTCGGGCCTTGGTGGAAGCCAGTTGTTTTGGCGCCCGTGCCATTATCGAACGGTTTCAATCCGAATCCGTACCGGTAAAAGGGTTGATCGGATTGGGAGGCGTGGCAAAAAAATCGCCTTATGTCATGCAACTCCTGGCGAATATAACGGGTATGCCTATCCGCATTCACCAAAGCGAACAGACCTGTGCCGCCGGTGCCGGTATGTTTGCCGCTGTGGCGGCGGGTATCTATCCCACGGTTGATAAGGCGATGGAAAAAATGGGCCGCGGTTTTGAAAAGACCTATATGCCCGACCTGTCACTGACGGAACATTATGCCAAAAGATATGCCCGGTATAAATCACTGGGTGAATTTACCGTAGGCGCTAAAGGCACCTCACAAAAATCAGGTTATCGCAGGCTGCGTGAACAGGCCTTTGAGGCCAACCTGCAATTGCCTGCAGCCGGATTGGTGGTGGCCACCTTTGGAAATGTCAGCGCGGCCGATCACAAGGCCGGTGTTTTCGCGATCAAGCCGAGTGGTGTGCCGTATGAAGCATTAAGCCCGGAAAAAATGGTGATCGTGGATTTTGACGGAAAGACAGTAGAAGGAAAACTTCGTCCTTCCTCCGATACACTCACCCATGCGGTATTGTATAAACACTGGCCGGAGATCGCGGGTATCTGTCATACCCATTCCACCTATGCTACGGCCTGGGCACAATCACTCAAAGACATTCCCCTGTTTGGTACCACCCATGCAGATCACTGCACAGCCCCTATACCCTGTGCCGCTCCCATGCGGGATGAGTTGATCCAGGGGAATTATGAACACGCCACCGGGTTTCAGATCATGGAATGTTTGAAAGAGCGGGGATTGAGTTATTTGGATATGGCCATGATCCTTGTCGGCAATCATGCCCCGTTTAGCTGGGGAAAGGATGCCACACAAGCGGTTTATTACAGCATTGTATTGGAACAGATCGCAAAGATGGCCTTGCTCACGTTACAAGCCAATCCCGGAGCAACGCCCATGAAGGAGGCACTCATTAAAAAACACTTTGAACGAAAACATGGCAAGGATGCCTATTATGGACAATAAAATATTTCCTACATGAAAAAAACAGTTTATACCATGCTCGTATTATCCCTGGCCGCCTGTTCTTCTCCCCAAAAGGAGACAAAACCAATCACTGAAAAGGAGTTTGGTCAGTATGAAGGAAAGAAAGTGACCGAGTACACCATTGCCAATGCCTCCGGTATGGAGCTTAGTGTGATCAATTATGGGGGAGCCATCACCCATCTGAAAGTTCCTGGCAAGGAAGGTAAAGTGGAAGAAGTGGTCACCGGCTTTTCCAATCTGGAAGGCTATACACAAAGAGGGAACCCCTTTTTTGGGGCACTCATCGGCCGCTACGGAAACCGGATCGGTGGAGCTAAGTTCTCCCTGAATGGAAAGGAGTATCAACTGGCGCCGAACAATAATGGCAACTCCCTGCATGGCGGCGTTAAAGGTTACGATAAGGTCTATTGGGAAATTGAAAAAGTGGCAGGCGATAGCAGTTTGAAACTCACCTATCTCAGCCGCGATGGGGAAGAAGGATATCCCGGTAACCTCTCCATTGAAGTAGTCTACACGCTTACACATGACAATGCGTTGAAAATCGATTACAAAGCCACCACGGATGCGGAGACACCGCTCAACCTGACCCAGCATGCCTATTTCAACCTGTCGGGTGAAAAGGATTCCACGATCCTGGATCATGAATTACAAATTCTGGCGGATAATTATACCCCGGTGGATGCTAACCTCATTCCTTTGGGAACCGTTGAGCCGGTACCTGCGGCCATGGATTTCCGTCAGCAAAAAAAAATCGGCCGGGATATTGATTCGGTCGTTGGTGGATATGATCACAACTGGGTGCTTAATAAAACAGGGAATACACTTGAAAAAGCAGCCTATCTCTTCCATGCGGCCAGTGGCCGGGGTATGGAGGTATGGACCACCGAACCCGGATTGCAATTCTATTCGGGAAATTTCCTTGATGGAACACTGACCAATACCCGCAATAATATCAAGTATATCAAGCACGGTGCGCTTTGTCTCGAAACACAACATTTTCCCAATAGTCCCAATGTACCCGGATTTCCCAGTACAATTTTAAAACCCGGCGAAACCTATACCCAAACGACAATTTATAAATTTATTACTGCAAAATGAGTAAAGCATTCAACCCGCTCGAGCTCTGGTTCATCACTGGTAGCCAGCATTTATATGGAGAAGAGACATTGAAGAAAGTAGCGGAACATTCGCAGGCCATGGTGGATTTCTGGAATAAAAGTGACCAGGTTCCTGTGAAGATCGTGTATCAGCCGGTGATCAAATCACCCGAGGAAGCCTATCAGGTTTGCCTCGCGGCCAATGCCAAAGAGAATTGCATCGGCGTGATGAGCTGGATGCATACCTTTTCTCCTGCCAAAATGTGGATCAATGGATTAAAAATCCTTCACAAACCCTTATTGCATTTGCATACCCAGTTCAACCGTGAGATACCCTGGGGTGATATTGATATGGACTTTATGAACCTGAACCAATCGGCACACGGCGATCGCGAGTTTGGGTTCATGATGAGCCGGATGCGCAAAGACCGCAAGGTTGTTGTTGGTTTCTGGCAAGACCAGACGGTATTGACACAGATCGATACCTGGGTAAGGGCCGCTGCGGGTTGGCATGACTGGCAGGGCGCGCGGTTTGTTCGCTTTGGTGACAACATGCGCTATGTAGCCGTTACCGATGGAGATAAAGTAGAAGCGGAACTGAAACTGGGTTATTCCGTCAATACCCATGGGGTGGGTGACCTGGTAGCCGTTGTCAATGAAGTGACCGATAAAGAAGTGGATGAGCTGTGCAGTGTATATGAAAAAGAATACAAACTTGCCGAGGACCTGAAAAAAGGCGGGGCACGTCATGCTTCCATTCGCGAAGCGGCCAGGATAGAGATCGGTCTCCGTCGTTTTCTGGTAAAGGGAGGGTTCAAAGGGTTCACCACTACGTTTGAAGACTTACACGGTCTCACTCAACTGCCCGGTCTGGCTGTTCAACGCCTGATGAAAGATGGTTATGGCTTTGCAGCGGAAGGCGATTGGAAAACCGCGGCCCTGGTGCGCGCGATGAAATTCATGGCCACCGGACTCGAAGGCGGTAATTCCTTCATGGAAGATTATACCTATCATTTTTCCAAAGGCTCCGATCAAAATCTGGTCTTAGGCGCGCATATGCTGGAGATATGTCCCTCCATTGCCGAAGGGACACCATCCCTTGAAGTACATCCGCTGGGTATTGGTGGAAAAGCCGATCCCGCCCGGTTGGTATTTCATGCCGGTGGAGGTGCCGCACTCAACGCCTCTCTCGTGGATATGGGCAACCGGTTTCGGTTACTCGTCAATGAAGTAAGGGCAGTAGCCCCCATTCATGGCTTACCCAAATTACCCGTAGCCCGCGTGTTGTGGGAACCCAAACCCGATATGGCCACGGGTTGTGCCGCCTGGATATTGGCAGGAGGCGCACACCATACCTGTTTTAGTCAAAATCTCACCGCCTCCCACCTCGAAGACCTCGCCCTGATCAGTGGCGTAGAATTCCTGCTGATCGACCAGGCAACAACGATCAGGCAATTGAGGAATGAGTTGAGGTGGAATGAGTCGGTGTTTTGATGTTGGATGTTGGTTGGTTTAGATGACGGATGACTGATGACAGATGTCGGATGTTGGATGTTGGATGAGAGAGGTTGGAGGTTAGATGACATATAACAAATGACTGTGTTTCTATGTTTGACCATTTC
Organism: Chitinophagaceae bacterium; assembly: GCA_033762195.1. Lineage (GTDB taxonomy): Bacteria > Bacteroidota > Bacteroidia > Chitinophagales > Chitinophagaceae > SpSt-398. Next base: position 20,476 of record JANRLV010000069.1, read on the forward strand.
TTTGCCCCGGAGGGGCACCCCATCTGTAGCCTCAATATCACAGTATCATCCCAAGACCCCGGAGGGGTCGCCCATTTTTCAATTAAATTTTGGTATTGGGTCGAATTTAAATTTGAATATTGATACGATATTATTTCTAGGAGGCTCCTCCGGAGCCTTTGGGAAAATACAATTTATTCGGGGCTACAGGTGGGGTGCCCCTCCGGGGCAAAGAAATGGTCAAACATAGAAACACCGTCATCTGTCTTCTGTCATCCAACCGCCAACATCCAACATCCAACATCCAACATCCAACATCTGTCATCCGTCATCTGTCATCAGTCATCTGACCTCCAAAATCCCCCGCCATCCCCACCACCCCCTTAAACTCCGAAAAATCTTCCGGCTTATGTAAGGTGGTGAGAACAAATGAATGCATACCCGCTGCTTCGGCGGCTTCTACGCCGCGGGGGGAGTCTTCAAAGACCAGACAATCCTCTGGCGCTACGCCCAACGCACTGGCGCATTTTA
>JANRLV010000070.1:0-2766 GCA_033762195.1 Chitinophagaceae bacterium
CATGCTCATAATCGACGGCCTGGTGAAAGTATACCGCGAAGATGATCAGGGGAATGAGTTTTTCATGTATTACCTCCAACCCGGTCAGGCTTGCGCCTTAAGTATGGTATGTGCCACCAAGGCGGAAACCTCGCAGATCATGGCCAAAGCGGTGAAAGACACACAGGTGATCGCCATTCCCCTTCAATATATGGATGCCTGGATGGCGCAGTATAAAACCTGGTACCATTTTGTGCTGGAAACCTATCGTTCCCGTTTTGAGGAACTGCTGGTGACTATTGATCATATAGCTTTCCGCGCCATGGATGAACGTCTCCTGTTCTACCTGAAAAAGCATAAGGATACCTTGAAAACCAATATTATTCCGGTGAGTCATCAGGAAATTGCCGATGAACTCAATTCTTCGCGGGAAGTGATATCGAGACTGTTGAAGAAAATGGAACAGATGGGTAAGGTCCGCCTGCAACGGAATGCCATCGAAATCCTTGAGCTTTGATGATTTGTGGCTTATGTGACAAAAGTCATGGAGCAAAGGCCATAACTGTTGGAACTTTGAAGTGTAAAAAATCCGATATGGCCAGTTTTCAAGATATCATCCAGTCAGACAAACCCGTTCTTGTGGATTTTTCCGCAGAATGGTGTGGTCCCTGCAAAATGATGGTTCCTATTTTAAAAGAGGTAAAAGATCATCTGGGCGACACGGTTACCGTCATCAAAGTGGATGTTGACCGGAATCCACAGGCCGCCCAGGAGTTCAATATTCACGGAGTGCCCACATTGATCATCTTCCGGAAAGGAGAAGTAAAGTGGAGACAATCAGGGGTAGTAGGGGCCCGGCAACTGCAGCAGGCCTTGCAACAATACTCCTGAGTTCGGGGTAAGGTTTTAATCCGTACCTTATTAAGGCCGCCGGACTTTTTGCCATTTGTTGACTGTAAAATTATTTTATGTTAGAGTTAATCCAAAAACCCTGGCCCTGGTATGTGGCCGGGCCGCTGATCGGGCTTACTGTACCGCTCTTACTGATCATCGGAAACAAGAGCTTCGGCATTTCATCTTCCTTGCGACATGTTTGTGCGGCTTGTATTCCAGCCAATATTTCCTTTTTCAAGTACGACTGGAAAAAAGAGATCTGGAATCTTTTCTTTGCCGGTGGAATTATTCTCGGTGGCTTTATCACGGCCTACTTCCTGAAAGACCCTAATCCGGTACAGGTGGACCCCCGCCTCGTTACTGAATTACAACAATATGGCGTCAGTCATTATGAAGGATTGGTGCCTGGCGATCTGTTCAGCTGGGAATCGGTGCTCACTCTCCGCGGATTCATCCTGATTGTAGTGGGTGGATTTCTGGTGGGCTTCGGCACCCGATATGCCGGTGGCTGTACCTCCGGGCATGCTATCATGGGCTTGTCTACCCTCCAATGGCCTTCCTTAGTAGCTACATGTTGCTTTATGGCCGGAGGATTCCTGATGGCGAATATTATTTTACCCTGGGTATTATCCCTTTAAAATCCTGAACCATGTCTGCGACTACTCAAAATAAACCCGTAATCATCAAAGAAAAGAATACCGACTTTGAAGTGCGTTCACTGGATACCATGTGCGTAAACCAGATGGAGCATCCGATCCCGCTTTGGCATAATATCAAATATGCGGTGGCCGGTTTGCTGTTCGGTATCATATTGGTGAAATCTGAAGTGATCTCCTGGTACCGTATTCAGGAAATGTTCCGCCTGCAAAGTATTCACATGTATGGAGTGATCGGCTCAGCCGTAGTAACCGGAATCATTTCTGTTTGGCTGATCCGTAAGCTGGGCATCAAAACCATCTACGGGGAAACCATTACCATTACTCCCAAGACTTTTAATAGAGGCCAGATCTATGGCGGACTTTTATTTGGCTTTGGATGGGCGCTTACCGGAGCCTGTCCCGGCCCCATGTTTGCCCAGATAGGAACCGGAGCCACTGTTGTGATCGTTAGTCTGTTGAGTGCCATTGCAGGCACCTGGATCTATGGTAAATTCCGTGATAAATTGCCTTCATAGTAAGATACTGAAAATGTAAATGGATAATACAAGGCGGAATGAATTCTCATTCCGCCTTCCTGTTTTCCGCCCTTGTTCAGCTACAAGAGGTATAACCTGTTGTTCGTCATGTTTATTTTGCATGAAAATCAGTTGGATTTCGTGATAGGTGTCACAAAGCGACCCCGCACTTCGGCGTAGCTTTAGGGTAGAAAATTGAGCATTATGAAAAAGCATCATATTCTTATCGTCGGTGGCGGCAATGCCGGAATTTCTGTAGCAGCGCGCCTGTTGAATAAAGACAAAAGCCTTGATATTGCTATTGTTGAACCTTCAGACAAACATTATTACCAACCCGCCTGGACCCTGGTAGGCGGAGGAACTTTTGATATCGCCAAAACCATCCGCAATGAAGCCGATGTATTGCCTAAGCAGGTAAAATGGATCAAAGACGCTGTAGCGAGTTTTGATCCCGAACATAATACAGTAGCCACCTTGGCCGGAGAAATCATTGGCTACGACTACCTGGTGGTGGCTCCGGGCATCCAGTTGAACTGGCATCTGGTAAAAGGCCTGAAAGAAAGCATCGGAAAAAACGGAGTAACCAGCAACTACGCGTTCCAATATGCCCCTTATACGTTTGAATGCCTTCAGGCTATGAAGCCTGGCGATGTGGCGATATTTACCAGCCCGTCCACCGCATTGAAATGCGGAGGCGCTCCGCAGAAGATCATGTACCT
>JANRLV010000071.1:0-15635 GCA_033762195.1 Chitinophagaceae bacterium
GAACATGAAAAGCAAAATAAAACCGGGTTTTAGAGTTATGTTTTACGGCGCACCGGGAACAGGAAAAACGCTTACGGTTTCTCTGTTAGGAAAATACACAAAAAGAGACGTTTACAGAATTGATTTGTCGATGATAATTTCGAAATATATTGGCGAAACCGAAAAAAATCTGTCTTCTCTTTTTGACAAAGCGTCAGATAAAGACTGGATTCTGTTTTTTGATGAAGCCGATGCCTTGTTTGGCAAGCGATCGGTAACCCAAACCGCACAGGACAGGTTTGCCAACCAGGAAGTATCCTACCTGTTGATGCGCATGGAGGAATACAATGGCCTGGCCATACTTGCCACCAATTTTAAAAGAAATATTGATAACGCCTTCCTGCGCCGCTTCAATAGCGTTGTACCCTTCCTTGCCCCCGGCACAGAAGAACGGTTGCGCTTGTGGAAGCAAAGCTTTTCAGCACAAACGATCAGAGACAAATCTGTTTTACTGGAAAACATTGCCCGAGACTTTTCGCTCAATGGCGCGAATATCATGAATGTCGTTCGGTATGCATCTATCATGGCCTTGAAAAATGGAGGGAATATCATTACGCAAGGATATATCATGGACGGTATTCGCAGAGAGCTGGCAAAAGAACAAGCCATGGCATCAGAGATCGCAAACTAATTAAAAATGAGTGTATGGGGTTTATAGGACAATCCAAATCAGGTTCGCCTTCCAAGACAAGCCCATTTAATCAGGGCGGCGGCCTGCCTGTTCAAACCAAGTTGAGTGTTAGTAAAGCTTCTGATCCCGCAGAGAAGGAAGCGGATACCGTTGCCAAAAAAGTGGTCGACGATCAAAAGGATAAAAAGTCTGCCGCAAAGAAAGATGACAAAAAAGAAGTGGCCAAGGCCCCTGAGCCAATGACCGAACCGAATACAGAGCCAAAGAAGGAAGGTGTGAAGACTAAAAAGGATAAGGAAAAAGATCAGGTTAATAAAGCAGAGGACAAAAAAGAAGATGTCAAGAAAAAAGGCGATGAGAAGGAAATGAAGAAGAAGGGGGAAGAGAAGGAGGTAAAGAAGAAAGGGGAAGAAAAGGAAGTGAAGAAGAAAGGAGGAGAGGAGAAGGAAGTCAAGAAAAAAGGCGAGGAGAAAGAAGTGAAAAAGAAAGGAGGAGAAGAAAAGGAAGTGAAAAAGAAAGGGCAAGGTGAGGAAAAGGAAGTGAAGAAAAAGGGAGAGGAGAAAGAGGTGAAGAAGAAAGGGGAAGAAAAGGAAGTAAAGAAAAAGGGAGAGGAAAAGGAGAAGCCTAAAGTTGCCAAAAAAGGGGCCGGTGGAGAAGATAAGAAAGAGGCGGTAGCAAAGAAAGACGAGAATAACAAGGAGAAAAAGCCGGTAGATAAAGAGAAAGACACCAGCGTCAAGCCCCGTTCATTGAACAAAAAGGAGGATGGGAAAAAGGAACCCAGCCAGGTCCAGCAAAAACCAAATTTCTCCAATGCGCAAAGGGCAGAAAACGACAAGGGGCAGGGGCCAGAGGCTGGTGGCGATGAAATGGCGGACGAGGCTAAGCTAAATGCCATTGAACAAAAGATCAATGCCAAAAGGGGCTCAGGCCGACCGTTGGAACCTCATCTGATGAGTCAGATGAATGATTCATTTGGGTATGATTTTTCGGAGGTTAAGATACATGCTGATAAAGAGGCGGCGGAACTCTGCGCTTCGCTCAATGCACAGGCCTTTGCGATCGGGAATGATGTTTTCTTTAATGAAGGAAAATATGATCCGGATAGTGATAGTGGAAAAGAACTGCTCGCCCATGAACTGACACACGTAGTGCAACAGAGAGATCAGGTGCAGCGTGCCAAGGTTCAGCGGAAGGACCCGCCTGGGAAAAAGGGCGGAAGTGGTAACAAAGGCAGAATAGAAGGTAAGGAGATCATTCTGCCTACACTCGAAGTACCTCAATTCAAATCACGTAACAAAGGGAAGTACGGATCCAGTATCAAGCGAAAGTTTCCTTATAGCAGAAAAGCAGCTGAAGGTTCAAAAGGTCAAACTGCAATTTGGACAAGCGATCCAAAGATCAGCGAGGGGGTAAAGAAAGGGGTGGAGAGTCTGAAAAGCAAGGCTGGAAAGAAAAATGACAGCCCGGATGTGTATTTCCTAAAATGGAAAGACATCAAATTATTTGGAACGGAGCAGACGCTGATAGAAAACAGTAAAAGGCCTTTGTGGAATGCTTCAGGTGCCGTGTCAGCTTTTGATGTGGACCATATCGTGGAGCTTCAGTTGGTAGGTGGAGAGAATACGATCGATAATATGGAGTTGGTCAATTTCTCAGGAAATCGAAGTTCTGGATCACTTATCGCTGGTAATATTGAGAAAGGAGTACAAGAATTTATTACAGACACCAATCAGACCTTTGGACTTGATCACGCCTTTACCAACTATCAGATCAGTTTTGAGAATATCTCATTTACGGGTAAGACAGAGAAAAGCACAAAAGGAGGGGGTAAGGATGGTTTCTGGTCGAGGGATCAGATTGAAGGTGGGGAGCATCTGGAGAATTTCACTAAAATGTCGGAGAAAGAGATTGAACAGCTTTCGGGAACGGATAAAAATCCCGTGGCCTATACCTCTCCAGCCGGTGGTGCCCGAATGGATAATGAAAGTCTGAACCGCATGCCTGGTTTCTCCGGATCCATTGTGTTGGATAAGAGTGGAGATCGTGTAGGCTATATCCAGGGAAAATTCGAATTGAATAAGAAGTTATTTGAACCTCTCGATAATATTAAGATCAATCTTTTTCAGATGCCGGGCGTAGATTTTGGGGGGCATATGAAAAGAAGGACCCGGGGAGATGACTTGGAGACGGTCTTATCCAACCTGAAATTAAAAGGGATGAGTCCGATTGAGATCGAATCGGCAGAATTGGTTCCTGGAAAGGGAATCGTCGCTAAAGGCAAGATCATACCTACGGTAGGAATATTAGGTAAGGATGGACTTGATATCTCGATCATTGGACAAGATGTAGAGATATCCAAAACATTTTATGCAGGCGATATAACGGTGCCGCCACCGTTTAAGATCAACGATGCCAGTCTGACCATTTTTGCCGGAACAGCAGGTATCGGAGTTAGAGGTGATGTGAATTTTGAGATCGTAAATGTAGGAAAGGGAACAATCAGTGGAGAAGGCAAATCATCGGGAGTGTTTGCCATCAAAGGAAACTTTGAATTTGACAAAAAGATTTTCGACAAGGCCACTGTGGATGTTTCGTATGTACATGGAGCTGATGGAAGCGACAAATGGGAAATAAAGGGAAACATTCAAATACCCAAAGGAAAAATAAAGGGTGTAAAAAAGGCAGAGATCACAGTGGGGTACGACGGAACCACGCTTTCCGCTTCCGGTACAGCAGAATTTGATATTCCGGGTATTAAGTCGGGTAAACTGGATGTGGTGTATGGGCAGGATCAGCTTCAGATCAATGGAGAAGTGGATCTCAAGCATCAATTAATCAAGAGTGGCAAGATCAAGGCCAGTGTGAATAAAACGGGTGAAGAATATAAAGTGGCCTTGTCGGGAAATGTGCAACCTAATATCCCTGGAATCAGTACGGATCTGAGTGTGGAATATGTTGATGGTGTGATCACGGTGATGGGAACGGTGGGATATGCCAAAGGGCGGTTATCCGGGTCTGTTACCGTTGGGGTAACAAACCGGAGCGTGGGGGCGGATGGAAAACCGGCTGGCGGTCCTTCCGAATCACTCACACCTTTTGGTGGTGGTTCGCTTACGCTAAGGATCACGGATTGGTTGCAGGGAACAGCCGGTGTAAAACTCCTGCCCGATGGAAGTCTGGAGGTAACGGGCAAAATTGGAATCCCTGCCACCGTCGACATCTTCGAAAAAAAGGAGATTAAAAAAGAGATTTTCAAAGCCCCAACGATCGAGATACCCATTTTTGCCATTCCCATTGGTAGCCGGAGTATCGGATTGGTGGCAACCATCGGAGGTGGTTTGGAAGGCTATGCAAGCATTGGTCCCGGACAATTGACCGAAGCAGCGGTGGAGGTAACTTATAATCCTTCCCATGAAGAAAATACCAAGGTAACCGGAACAGCCAAATTCAGGGTGCCTGCAGAGGCCGGACTACGACTTTATATAAGGGCTGGCATTGGTTTAAGCGTAGGTATTGCCCGTGTAGCAGGTGGTATCGAGATTGGTGGCGCGCTGGGTATCGAAGGTGCCGCCGAGGCAGGGGTAACCGTGAATTGGACCCCCACCGAGGGATTCAAACTGGATGCACAGGCCTCTCTTTCTGTACAGCCCAAGTTTAAGTTTGATGTAAATGCCTATATCGAGGCGGTCCTGGACCTCTGGGTGACAGAATTATCCAAAGAGTGGAAATGGAACCTTTATTCCTTTGAGTGGGGGCCATCCTTTAAGTTCGGTGTCAAGTTCCCGGTTCATTATGAAGAAGGAAAGGAATTCAATATTTCCCTGGACGATGTCCAGTTTGAAAAACCCGAATTCAGTGTGGGCGATATTGCCAAAGGTATCGGTGATAAATTATTAGGTTAATAAAAAAAAAGAAATACCATGATACGTGCAAATCATTCCTCCGAGATCAATAATCAAAGTGTAGAGTTTCTAATTCAGGGTGACCTGGATGCTGCGGAAGCAGGATTCCGCGAGGCCATTCGCGAAAATTCACGTCATTCCTCGGCGTGCAATAACCTGGCTTTTTTATTGCAACAAAAAGGGGAATGGGCAGAAGCCGAAAAATACCTGCGCAAGTCTCTGAAAATAAACCCGGACAGTTCATCCGCCTGGTTGAACCTGGGAAATGTTCTCATTCAGAAAGGAGATGGAGAGGAAGGGGCCAGAATGCTGGTGAAAGCAATTGAAAAGGATACCCGAAATGTGCTGGCCTGGGAAAGCCTGGCTACTCTTTCCATGATGCAACAGGATTTTAATGCCGCAGAATCTTGTTGGGAAAAAACAACCCTCCTGCAACCGCAGACCGTCAAATACTGGCTGCAATGGGGGATCACTAAAGCTGGCCTTAATAAATATGAAGAGGCGGTGGCTTGTTTTCACAAAAGCCTCGCTTTGGATGCCAAACAGTCCTTTGCCTGGCAACAACTGGGGATTGTGGAGTGGATCAGGCAAAATTATGGTATTGCCAGGACCGCGCTATTGAACTCCCTTGCATTGGACCCGGAGGATACCAATACAAGGTACCATCTGGCCCTCGTGCTGCTCGCCTTGAATGAATTATCTGATGCTCGTGATCAAATGCATCATATACTGTCGCTTCAGCCAACAAATACCAAGGTGCTGATTGACCTGGGTGTAATTTACCTGGCCGAAGGAAACCGGGAAACCGCCGGATCCTTTTTCCAACAGGCACTGGAGATCGACCCTTCCAACAGCAGAGCCCTGAACTATCAGGAAATGTGCAAGTAGGCGAATACTGAACAGTTGTTTGTTTTTGGTAATTGGATTTGTCCCCGCTCATGTGTATGGATGACCAGTATCAGTCATGTTTCTGGTAAAAAATTCCCGATTCATCCCTACATTTGCCTCTCAATTCATTTACCTAATCTTTTTAATTATTCGCCATGAGCACAGTTAAAGTTGCCATCAACGGTTTCGGAAGGATCGGACGCCTTGTTTATCGCCAGATATACAACATGAAAGGAATCGACGTGGTAGCCATCAATGACCTGACCAGCCCTAAAGTTTTGGCACACCTGCTGAAGTATGACAGCGCCCAGGGTCGTTTCAATGAAGATGTTCAAGCCACCGACAACGCGATCGTTGTGAACGGTGATACAGTTAGAGTATATGCACAGAAAAATCCGGCTGAAATTCCCTGGAAAGATCATGATGTAGATGTTGTATTGGAATGTACCGGTTTCTTTGCCGATAAAGACAAAGCCGCCGCCCACCTGACCGCAGGTGCCAAACGCGTCGTGATCTCCGCTCCCGCTACGGGTGACCTGAAGACCATCGTTTACAATGTGAACCACAATATTCTGGATGGCAGCGAAACCGTGATCAGTTGTGCCTCTTGTACGACCAACTGTCTTGCTCCTATGGCGCAAGTGCTTGAAGAAAAATTTGGCATTGTCAACGGGTTGATGACTACCGTCCATGCCTATACGAACGATCAGAATACCCAGGATGCCCCGCACGCCAAAGGCGACCTTCGCCGGGCCCGTGCAGCAGCTCAGAATATCGTTCCCAACAGCACCGGGGCTGCCAAAGCCATCGGACTGGTACTTCCCAGCCTGAAAGGAAAACTGGATGGTTCCGCCCAACGGGTGCCTACCCTCACCGGTTCCCTTACTGAGTTGACCTGTATCATTGCAAAAACAGCTACCAAAGAGGAGATCAACGCGGCCATGAAAGCCGGTTCGAACGAAAGCTTTGGTTATACCGAAGATGAGATCGTGAGCAGCGATATCATCGGCAGCAGCTACGGATCACTTTTCGATGCTACCCAAACCCGCGTTCAGGTAGCCGGTGACACCCAACTGGTGCGCGTGGTAAGCTGGTATGATAATGAAATGAGTTATGTAAGCCAATTGGTGCGCACTGTTCACCACTTTGCAACACTGATCAGCAAATAAATTTTCACAACGAATTGCCCCGCCCAGGCGGGGCATTTTTCATTTATCCCTTTCGGTTTAAAAAGAACAATCATGTCAACCTTTACTACCCACTCCTTCAAGAATCAAAAGGCCTTGATCCGCGTGGATTTCAATGTGCCCCTGAATGAGAAATTTGAAATTACCGATGATACCCGTATGCGGGCCGCCGTACCTACCATCAAGAAAATACTGGCCGATGGTGGATCGGTTATCCTGATGAGTCACCTGGGTCGCCCCAAAGACGGCCCCACTGATAAGTATTCCTTAAAACACCTGGTCAGCCACCTCAGCGAGCTGCTCGGAGGTACCACTGTACTTTTTGCCAACGACTGTATCGGCGAACAGGCTGGTCTTACCGCTTCCATGATGCGTCCGGGTGAAGTGCTGTTACTGGAGAACCTGCGTTTTTATAAGGAAGAGGAAAAAGGAAATGAGGAATTTGCCAAAAAACTCGCCCAATTGGGGGATGTATATGTCAATGACGCCTTTGGTACCGCCCACCGGGCCCATGCCTCCACAGCCGTGATCGCGCAGTTTTTCCCGAAAGACAAGCGGATGTTTGGGCTTTTGATGGAAGGCGAAGTATCCAGTGCGGAAAAAGTATTACACCAATCCGAAAAACCATTTACTGCTATTATCGGTGGCGCTAAAGTGTCTGATAAGATACTCATCATCGAAAACCTCCTGGAAAGAGCCACCGATATCATTATCGGAGGTGGCATGGCTTATACCTTTATGAAAGCCCAGGGTGGGCAAATCGGTAAATCGCTTTGTGAAGAGGACAGGCTGGACACAGCCAAAGAGCTATTGGTGAAAGCCAAAGCAAAAGGGGTGAACCTGCACCTGCCCTCCGATAGCGTGATAGCCGATAAGTTCGCCGCCGATGCCGAAACCTCCATTACTCCGAGCAATCAGATCCCCGATGGCTGGATGGGATTGGATATTGGTCCCGACGCCAGGGTGGAATTTGCCCGGGTCATCAAAAGCAGCAGGACCATTCTCTGGAACGGACCGATGGGCGTATTTGAAATGGAGAAATTCCAGGCCGGTACCAAAGCCATCGCCACTGCCGTAGCGGAAGCCACCGGTACAGGTGCGTTTTCCCTGGTCGGTGGAGGCGACAGTGTTTCCGCGGTAAACCAGTTCGGTTATACGGACAAAGTAAGCTATGTTTCCACGGGTGGCGGAGCCATGCTGGAGTATTTTGAAGGCAAGGAACTGCCGGGTATTGCAGCCGTAAAATAGTGGCTTCCATACTATTAATTACTGATTTATAATTATTAAGCGGTAGGTTTATCCTTTCTTCTGGCTTTTTTGCCATTCCTAATAATTAATAATCAATAGTTAGTAAGCAATTCAACTAACTCATACCTTTATATTCTAAAAACTTTTCAACCATGAAAGGAACACGTAATATTGGATTGATTGTTATTGTTGGTATTCTTGTGATCTTCCTCTTTTGGGGTTGTAACGGATACAACGGTGTTGTAAAGCAGGATGAGAACGTAAAGAACATGTGGAGCAATGTACAAAGCTCTTACCAACGTCGGGCAGACCTGATCCCGAACCTGGTCAATACAGTTCGCAGTGAGGCTACCTTCGAACAGCAAACGTTGATTCAAACCATTGAAGCCCGGTATAAAAACCTGGGTGGTATCAAGGTCGATCCGAATCAGCTGACTCCCGAGAATATTCAAAAATTCCAACAGGCACAAGGCGAGTTAAGCAGTGCCCTTCAACGACTGATGGTAGTGGTAGAGAACTATCCTAACCTGAAGGCTAACGAAGGATTCCGTAACCTGCAGGCACAACTGGAAGGAACGGAGAACCGGATCAATACGGCCAGAAATGACTTTAACGGAGCCATCAATTCGTATAATACCAAGGTAAGGTCATTCCCGATGAATCTTCTTGCCGGTATGTTTGGCTTTAGTCCCAAAGAAGGCTTTAAAGCCGATGAAGGCAGTCAGAATGCGCCGAAGATTCCTGAAAACATGATGGAGACAAAATGACCTTCTTCCCCTGGCGCAAAAAACCCGCTCTCTTTTCGGAAGAGGAGAGATTATCGATCGTGCAGGCTATCCGTGACGCGGAGCGCATGACGAGTGGAGAAGTGCGTGTATTTGTGGAAAGCAAATGCCGGTTTATGGATCCTGTAGACCGGGCCGGGGAATTATTTTTTCGGTTAAAAATGGATAAGACGGATGACCGGAACGGTGTGCTGGTATATATAGCCGTAAAAGACCATCAATTGGCCATTTTTGGTGATGAAGGAATCCATAAACGGGTTGGACAGGAGTTCTGGGTCAATGAAGTAAAGCGAATGACCGAAAGCTTCATGAAGGAGAACTACGCGGAAGGCCTTCGTCAGTGTGTGATCGATATCGGACAGGTCCTCCACCAACATTTTCCCTATAACAACGATACAGATAAAAATGAATTACCGGACGATATCGTCTTTGGTAAATGAACATGCGCCTACTTTTTACCACCATATTATTGTTCACTACGTTTTGCCTGTCCGCACAGGTGGACAAAGCAATACCAGATGCTCCCAACCCTGCCCGGTTGTACAATGACTTTACCAGCACAAAGGATTTTCTGACGACCCATCAGGCGGAGGAACTGGAGCAGAAATTGGTGGCCTTCGATGACAGCACTTCCAACCAGATCGCGATCGTGATCATGGGAAATCTGAAAGGCTATGAGGCCAATGAATTTGCAACAGCCCTTGGAAGAAAATGGAAAGTGGGGAACAAGGATTTTAATAACGGGATCGTGGTGTTGATCTCCACCGGCGAAGAGGATACCCGCCGCGATGCCTATATCGCTACGGGATATGGCCTGGAAGGAGCGATACCCGACATCACAGCAAAACGAATCGTTGATAATGAATTAGTACCCTACCTCAAGGAAGGAAAGGGAAGTTATTACCGCGGGCTTGATAATACCGTAGATGCCCTGATAAAAGCCGCCGCAGGTGAGTATGTAGCACCAAAAGGGTATGCCAATCGTAAAGACAAAGATGGTTTACATCCGCTTCTCATCTTTGCGCTCATTGTAGGTTTCTGGTTGCTTATTGCCTTTATAAAAGGGGGTGGCAAAGGTGGTGGCATGATGTCACGCCGCGGTTACAGAGGCTGGGTAGGTCCCTGGATCGGCACCGGAGGCTGGTCGGGTGGTGGAGGCGGAGGTTGGTCCGGCGGTGGCGGCGGCGGTGGATTCGGCGGATTTGGAGGAGGAAGTTTTGGTGGTGGTGGAGCCGGAAGCAGCTGGTAATACTAATTACTATTTACACAGAATACCCAGCATTTTTAGATTATAAGTTTTTCGCAGCGCTCACAAAATATCTTTGCAAGCGCTGCGAGAAATATTTAATCGTTGTAATCAGCAATTTCCTTAAATCCTGGTTAGAAGCCTTTCTCCGGTAATTTGGCCTTGATATAATCTACCATGGTGCGTAAACCAGCATCTTCTCCCTTTTCTTTGATCTTCTTCAATTTCGCTTCCATGATGTTCTTCAGCGTGCTGTTCAGGAAAGGATCTGTTTGATTTTTAAATGATTCAGGAATGGCATCCCGGAATTCAGCGATCGCATCCGTTCCTTTCTTTACCTGGTCCACATTATCGGAGGCCATCAGGTAAACTGAGAGTCCATTCAATAAGCCGAATTTAGCATTGCTCAGGGGCATGCCGATGAATTCATCCAGTATCGCAGCTCCCACGGTTTCATCACCTGAATTGAGTAAGGAGGTTTGTACGGCATCTTTCAATGATCCTTTGATCTTTGTGCCATACAATTTTTTGGCGATGGCCAGAGCCTTTGCCGGATCCAACTCTTCAAGCGCACGAAGGGCATTGCCAGAAACAGTATAGGATGAATCATTAACGGCCGATTCAAACAGGGACAGGTAGTCTTTTTTCCCATATTCGCCCAGGGCCTCGATCGCATCCGCTCTCACCAGGGATTTCTTATCATTTTTTGCCAGTCCGAGCAGGATAGGCTCAACTTCAGTCTTGGTCTTTTCATCCTTCAGGTTCAGTTGGCTGATCGCGAGGCGGCGAAGACCATGATAGCGGTCCTGCATAGCCGTTTTTATCAGTTCAAGTGCTTTGGCATCCTTCTGGTTCTTTCCGGCAAACAGGATGGCTTCGCGGCGGTCCACATAATTGCCCGCATATTTGTATTGGTGGATGAAATTATCCAGGGTCTTGTTATCCTTTTTCTGCCACAGCAATATTTTGTCCGCATCCACATTTACCAGATCGGGGCGTTGGGTATAGGAAAAACTAAAGGTATCTACCGCATTTTCCGCCCAAACCGAATAGCGTTTTTTGGCGCTGCCATTATAAATATCCACGGCAATGGGGAGACGGAAGATCTTGCCACTTTTCTGGTTCTGTTTCAATATAACCAGCACTTTACCGGCGGCATCATCATATTTATAATCAATGGTCACACTGGGGTGCCCATTATTAAAATACCATTGGTTGAAGAACCAGTTCAGGTCACGGCCGCTTACTTCTTCAAAGGCCAGGCGCAATTGATGGGCTTCGGCCGATTTGAATTTATTGGTGGTCAGGTAAACATTGAGTGATTTGAAGAAGGCGCTGTCACCTACCAGATGGCGGAGCATGTGGAGGATCCGGCCACCTTTTTGGTAGCTGACCAGGTCGAACATGTCTTCGCGGTTCTCATAATAAAAACGGACAAGGTCCTTCTTATCACTACCGGATTCGGGGTTTCCGCCTTGCATGGCCACATTTTCACTGGAGCCGGAGAGATAAGAACTCAAACCGGAGAAATTCTCCGCATCACCGGCGTCTTTGCCATATTTGTATTCATCCCAGAGGGTTTGGCTATAGTCAGCAAAGGATTCGTTGACCGTTAGGTTACTCCAGCTTTCGGCGGTTACATAGTCGCCAAACCATTGGTGAAACAGTTCGTGCGCAATGGTGCTTTCCCAGATATTTCCATCGATCAGTTCGCGTGCATCCTGTTGTGCCTGATCCTGGTGAATCGTAGCCGTGGTATTCTCCATGGCACCAGCCACATAATCACGACCCGTGATCTGCGAATATTTAATCCAGGGAAACTCCACTCCGGTGATCCGGGAGAAATAGCCCATCATTTCCGGGGTGTTGCCAAATATTTTCTGCGCGACTGAGGCATATTCAGGTTCTACATAGTAGTTCACTTCCTTTCCTTTGTACTTGTCCTTTATCACCGCATAATCACCCACCCCCAGGAAAAAGAGATAAGGGGCGTGAGGCAGATCCATTTTCCAATAGTCGGTACGTGTTCCATCGGTATTCTTCTTTTGTGAAACAAGCTTCCCGTTGGAAAGGGTGACATATTTATTGTCTACTGTTACGGTCAGCTCCTGGGTGGTTTTCTGATTTGTTTTATCGATTGTAGGGAACCAGGCAGAACTGGATTCTGTTTCTCCCTGTGTCCAGATCTGTGTGGGTTTATTTTTTGTTTCCCCTTTGGGGTTGATAAAATACATCCCTTTTATTCCCAGCATAGCCTGCTCTGCGTAGCGCGCTTCAAACTCATCTGGTTTGGCGGTATAATCAATGTAGACCGTGTATTTCTCATTGGCCTTATAGGTTTTATCAAGGGCGATCTTCAGCTGCCAGTCATTATACGTGTATTTTAACGGCAGTTTCTGGGTTCCTTTAACCAGTGATACGGATTTGAATTCCATACCTTTTGCATCCAGGGTCAGCGAATCCGTCGCGTAAAAATGCGGGGTCAGCGTGATCCAGGCCTTTCCATAGAGGTAGGATTTACTAAAATCCGGTTTAACCTCCAGTTTGGTATGTACCAGGTCGTTGATGCGGGTAGCGGTTTCCCGGTACTCTTTCTTCCAGGCTTCTTCGACGGTGGGTTCAGTTTTTTGCGCAAATCCGATGAGGGAAATGGCAAGCAACAGAGAGCTTAATAGTGATCTTTTCATATCTTGATTTTGTGAGGGACAAAAATAGCCGCAATTGCCTAATGCCTTGGCGGTTTTTGACAGGCGGTAATAATTTTAACAGGTCAGAGAGACGGGACAATACGTATCTTCGTTATCATCATTTTAAGTTCAAAACCGTGTAACCGGCGATTTATGATCAGAAGGTCTTTTTTTCTCGCAATATTGATTCTGACGGTGTTAGCTGCTTCGGCCCAGCGTAGTTATTTTCTCTATTTTCAAACAGAAAACCAACAACCCTTTTTTCTAAAAATGGGGGAGAAGCTATATAGCTCCACGGCCAGTGGTTACCTGATCTTGCCAAAACTGAAGGATACGACCCATTTTTTCTCCATTGGTTTCCCCGGCCGGGAAGCGCAGGAGAATTTCTACTATACCATGAACCATAAGGATCATGGTTTTCTGCTTAAGCATTTTCCTGAGAAAGGCTGGGGGTTATTTGACCTGCAGACATTGGGTGTGCAAATGGCTTCCCGAATGGGGTCCACACCCGGAGAGTCGGTGATCCGAACCGAAAAGAAGGAGCCCAATGAATTTACTGATCTTCTCGTTAAAGCATCCAATGACACCACTTTAAAGGAAAGGGTCATTCTCGAAGAACCTGTGGTGGCCGTTGCGGTTGATACCGTTCAAAAAGTAACCCTGGATTCTCCGCTCGTAAAGGTGGAGGAGAAAAAGGAAATAGTAAAGAAGGATACACTGGTTTTTTCAAAACCCATTGCTGATACCCCCGGTATTTCACTGGCTGTAAAGCCTGTTGAGCCAGTTGCGGATACGGTCAGGAAACAGGCAGAAGAACCGGTCAGACAAGTGGAAGTACCCAAGGAGGAACCCAAGGTAGCTGAGCCGGTCAGGAAAACTGAAATACCAAAGGAGGAGCCTAAAGAAGCAGAGCCGGTCAAAGAGGAGCCTGTACGGGTCATATCTCAGACCCCGGAAGAACCCGTGTATCAATTGTCAAAAGTGATACGTCGCTCAGAGAGTTCGACCACCGGTGGATTTGGCATCGTATTTCTTGACCAGTTTCCCGATGGGAAGATCGATACTGTTCGGATTTTAATACCTCCAACCAAGGCCGCTCCGGTCATCCTAAATAAACCGGTTGAAGAAAAGAAAACCGATCTCAGGTTTTTAGAAATACTCCCCGATAGTGCAAAAAAAGAGGTAAAGCCACAGCGTTGCCCGGTATTGGCCACAGAAGAGGATTTCTTTCAGGTGAGACGGGAGATGGCAGGAGAAGTGAGCGATGCTGCGATGGCAGAGAAGGCTAAAAAACCCCTTTCTCAAAAATGTTATACCACTCTGCAGATACGTAATCTCGGGAACCTGTTTCTGGGTGATGGGGGGAAATTGGGTTTTTATCAAATGGCATTTCCCCATGTATCTGATCCCGATAGTTTTGGCAAGCTACAGGAGGAGTTAAAGGACCCTGTAGTGGCGGATCGTTTTCGTGTCTGGTGGGAGGCACAATCCACAAAATCGCCCCAATAAGATGAGTCGGTACTTCATGGAGTTAT
The DNA here is from genome assembly GCA_033762195.1 of Chitinophagaceae bacterium. Lineage (GTDB taxonomy): Bacteria > Bacteroidota > Bacteroidia > Chitinophagales > Chitinophagaceae > SpSt-398. Next base: position 14,152 of record JANRLV010000071.1, read on the forward strand.
CGTATAAGGGGACTCATTACAAAGGTTTCCAGGTACAGGAGAATGCCCATACCGTACAAGGCGAGATCGAGCAGGCATTAAAGATTTTACAAAGGGAAGAAATTCGTTTGACGGGGTCTTCCCGTACGGACTCCGGCGTACACGCGTTGCAGAATTATTTCCATTTTGATTATGAAGGCGTTTTAATACCTACGTTGGTATATAAGCTCAATGCCATTCTTTCCCGTGACATAGCCATCAAGCGTGTTTTTCAGGTAGGCGCAGAAGCGCATAGTCGGTTTGATGCCATTTATCGTGAATACCGCTATTATTTAGCCAGGCAGCGCGACCCGTTTTTACAGGACAGGAGCTGGTATTACCCATATACACTTGACCGGGTTTTATTAGATCAGGCAGCGGCTGTATTAATGGAGTACCAGGATTTCACTTCTTTTTCCAAGCGTAATACCCAGGCAAAGACGGCGATGTGTCGGTTGGAGGTCAGTCAATGGGAGGAGGAGGGCGATTGTCTTGTTTACCAGGTCAGGGCCAATCGGTTTCTGCGGGGGATGGTCAGGGCCTTGGTGGCGACTATGTTATTGGTAGCCAGGGGGAAGATGAGTATAGCGGAGTTTCGTCAGGTCATTGAGGCCAGGGATTGCACCCGGGCGAGTTTTGCGGCCCCCGGGTTGGGGTTGTATTTAGTAGAGGTAGGCTTTCCCCAGGGTTATTTCCCCGATCAGCCTATAAGAAAGAATGAACCTGGATCATTGTAAAATATGGATTATTAATTATTGATTATTAGGCCATTAATTCACTATTCACCATTCACTATTCACCAATCACCATTCACCTCTCCCGCCTCACGCCTCACGTCTCACGAAACTCACGCCTCACGTCTCCCGTCTCCCGCCCCTCCTGCTCCAGACTTTCTGCAATTTTTTTCAAAAAAGATTTGTTGGAGAACGCAGGCGTCCTATCTTTGCGACCCGCAAATGAAAAGCGGGGTAGTTCTAAGACATAAGTGATTCAGGAGTAAGGGGGATGTGAATAAAAGAAGAGGATTTTTTTTGTGGTGAAAGATGGTTGCTGTATCTTTGCCGTCCGCTTCAAAAAAACGGGTTAGTTCTACTCAAATAATCATCTGATTTTCACGCCGATTTTTTTCGAATTTTTGAAAAATAATTTGGCTAGGAATAAAATGGCTCTTACCTTTGCACTCCCGTTCAAAAAACGGGTAGGCGTAAAAGCTGAAAGATCTTTGAAAGTTGGGAAACAATAGCACATAAATAGACTCTATTTATGCACTTAGGTAAGTCAAGCGAAATATTCGATTTGACACGTTAATTCTACTTTGAATTAGCAGTCAGCATCAAACAACATTTACAATGGAGAGTTTGATCCTGGCTCAGGATGAACGCTAGCGGCAGGCTTAATACATGCAAGTCGAGGGGCAGCGCAGTGTAGCAATACATGGGCGGCGACCGGCAAACGGGTGCGGAACA
>JANRLV010000072.1:0-31975 GCA_033762195.1 Chitinophagaceae bacterium
AAAGAACCGGGCAAACCGACAGACAGAAGAGGATTTTTCATTGAGGGAAACCTTGAACAGATACGCGAGGCATAAATTTCTGTTCCTTTTTACCATGTTGATGGCAGGAGCCGCTGCCGTTGGTTATTTGCTGCTTTCCACCCCACTTTACAGGATCCAGTCCTCCCTGGTGATCAAAGATGAGAAAAAAGGGGAATCAATTAGTTTGACACTCAAAGAGCTTGACTTTCTGGATGAGCAAAAGATCGTGGACAATGAAGCCGAGATCATCCGCTCCGAAAACATCATCAGTAAAGTGGTAACCCGGATGAACCTGAACCTGGGTTATTATCTCCCTGATCAATGGGGTTTGTATCAACCTGTTTTTGAATCCTCACCCATACAGCTGGAAATTATAAAAGCAAATCCGGAACTTTACAAAGAACCGCTGATCCTCCAACTGGGAAAGGATGACATGAGTATCGACCCGGGTGGTGTCAAAGGCCGTTACGGAGATACGTTGAACATTTTTGAAACAGCCCGTATCGTTGTCAGAAAATCGCCATTGTTTTCTCTGCGTTCGCCAAAAATGAAGGTTATTTGTTCCGACCCGGAAGCTACTACCCAACAGTTAAGAAAATCAATATCTGCCTCCACTCCCAGTAAAAACTCCAGTGTCCTATATGTTTCCATGCTTCATCCATCCCGCACCCGGGGCTCAGCGATCTTAAAAGAGATCATTCATGAATATGACCAGGCCAATATTGCCGAAAAAAGAAACCAGACCGATTCGATCATTACACTTATTGAGGATCGATTGGCCCTGATCGGCACCCAACTAAAAAAACTCGAGAATAAAGAAGAAACCTATAAAGAAGAAAAAGGGATCACCTTCTTAAGCGATGATGCCCGGTCTTACCTTGACCAGGCAAGCAACAACAATAAAGAATTGGTAGATGCCGAGGTACAGTTGACCAATCTGGAACGGATTCAGGAATATGTTGCGGAATCGGGAACGGTGGTGACGCCCCCCAATACGAGTCTGAACGATCCTGTATTGACCAATATGATCACGCAATTGAGTCAGTTGGAGATGGATCGTCAGAAAGCAGAGCGAAAAAGTGGTCCGATGCACCCTTCTGTACTTTCCCTGAAAAAACAGGCCGAGGAAATGCGATCGAATCTTAAGAAGAATATAGATCTGCAACAACAAGGTCTCTCCCAACGAATCCAGTTGCTTCGGCAAAGCCAGGGTCGACTTTCGGGAAGTATTGGGAAAGTGCCCGCCAGTGAGAGAAACCTGGTTGAATTGATGCGGGAAAAAAGTATCCGGGAAAATATCTATTCCTATCTGTTGGAAAAACGGGAGGAAGCTTCCCTGAGTGATGCCTCTGTATTTTCCAAAATGCGGATCATTGATGCCCCCTATGGTTCCATCAAACCAGTGAAACCCAGGAAGCTGGTCATCCTCGGAATGGCGCTGTTGGCGGGGCTGCTGATACCTGTAGGGGTCATTACATTACGAGATGCGTTGAACAGAAAGGTAAACATCCGGTATGTACGCGAAAACCTTGGTTTCTCCGTTATGGGCCATATTCCCCGCATGAAACGATTCGAATACGTCCTTCCTGCCGGAGAAAATATCGTATCAGAGCAGTTTCGATGGATGCGAGCTTCGATCGAAAAAGGGACTGTTGACCAGACCTTGAAAGTGATCCTCGTTGCTTCCCCGATGGATAATGACGGAAAGAGTTTTGTATCCCTGAACCTCGCCATCACATTTGCCCGGTGGAACCGGAAAGTGGTGCTATTTGACCTGGACCTGCGCAAACAAAAACTTTCCAGTATATACCCTACCGCGCCTGCTGCCTCCTTTATTTCCCTCTTAAAAGGGGAGATCAAGGATCCAACGCCTTTGATTCGACAGATCGAAAAGGATGGGAATGTGCATATTCTGTCAGGTGACATGCCGTTGGAAGGTACCCAGGATATTCTCCATCAGGAGACCCTGGAAGCCCTTTTCACTCTACTGAAGAAAGAGTATGATTATGTGATCGTGAACACCCCGCCTTTCCTGTACTTCACGGACACCTTTCATATTGAATCCTTTTCTGATCTCAACCTGATGGTTGTAAGGCACCGTCATACCCGGATCAGGCTTTTGGAGGATATGAAACACTTCATTGACCGGGGGTCCATGAAACAACCGGCAGTTATCTATAACGATCTGCCGACAAATGAACTATTCAGTCGAAAACAACTTAAGAGCTATTATCATTATCAATAAGGTGTGGAAGCCCAGGTCATCGATAAAAAAGAACTCCAGGATAAGACCATGCGTGGTATTGGCTGGAGTTCGGCTGCCAAATTCTTCCGGCAATTTATTCAACTGGCTTTTCAGATATTGCTGGCCCGTTTACTCGATCCTTCCGATTTTGGGTTGTTGGGTATGATCCTTGTTTTTTCCTCGCTCACAGATATCCTGAAGAACCTGGGTTTAGGCCAGGCCCTGGTACATAAAAAAGAGCTGGAACCTGAATTGCTGAATGCTGTATTCTGGGTCAATATACTGGTTGGGCTTTTACTGCTTGGAATTTTTCAACTGGCGGCTCCCTGGATCGCCGCATTTTATAAAGCCCCTGCACTTGAAAATATCACCCGTGTCTATTCGCTGATCTTCCTGATTGGTTCCTTTAATGTGGTACAGGATGCATTACTGCAAAAACAACTTCAATTCAAAAGATTGTTCGTGGCCGAAGCTGTGGCTGTGCTAAGCGGTGGTTTTCTCGCCCTGTGGCTGGCCTGGAATGGATATGGGGTTTGGACCCTGGTATGGCAATATCTTGTTATTACGTTGGTCAGTACCCTGATCATTTGGTTCACCTCCTCCTGGGCACCCTCTTTTCGCTTTTCCCTAAAACCCATAGGGTCCCTACAACAATTTGGCAAAAACCTGTTGGGGCATGACCTGCTTAGTTTTGTATCCCGAAATATCGACAATCTGCTGATCGGTAAATTCCTGGGGGCAGCCTCCCTGGGTTTTTACTCGCGCGCGTATTTTCTGATGCTCCAACCCATCAACCTGACCAATCAGGTACTGGCAAGAGTGATGTTCCCTGTCTTTGCCAAATTGCAGGATCAACCGGAACAAATCCGTTTGGCCTATCTTAAGAGCACACGTCTGGTTTCGTTTCTTGTATTCCCGGCCATCACCTTTGTTTTTGTTATGTCGGATCCCCTTGTGCGGTTGCTGTTGGGTGATAAATGGGCAGAGACCGGCTATCTGTTAAAGATATTCTGCGTGTATAGTCTTGTCGACACGATCGGGGTTACCACCGGATGGATCTATAAAGCCATTGGCCGGACGGATGTCATGTTCAAATGGGCGATCTATAGTACTACTATCATTGTAAGCTCTATTCTTATTGGCCTTAAATGGGGAGTCGAAGGCGTAGCCATATCTTATACAGTGGCGTTTATCGTCTTGCTATGGCTTCCCGGATGGTATGTGTGTTATCGCCTGATAGGCCTAAAACTGAGTGAGATGCTTATAAACCTGGCCCCGGTGTTTTTTATTTCCCTGCTTGCCGGGGCAGGAATGTATGGAGTCCATCATTATCAGCCTGCAGATATTCCCCACTGGTTATCCTGTCTGATCGTTGGCGCGACAGGAGCCATTTTTTATTACTTTCTGGCACTTCAATGGGAAAAGGCTTCCCTTCAATTTGTGCTTACACAAATCAGGAAGGTGATAAACCGCTCTACAAAAAAGAAAGGGAAGCATGCCTGACCTGTTGAACATATCATCTGCACGGCTTTCCCAAAAGCAATTATTTCAGGTGTCGGTATTTACACTGATCTTGTTTTGGGTATTGGCCCTCTTCTACCCTTCCCGGCTTGTTCCACTGGGCTATATTTTGGGTGGAATGATCGTGATCCTTCTTTTTTATAGTGTTCATCGTTGGTTGGTGGGTGCATGGAATGACCTGCCCACGCGTCGATTCCAGATCCGATTGTTGTCCCTTGCACTGGTCATACGAACGATAGTGGCGATTGCACTTTATCTTTTTTATAAATGGAAGACCGGTGAGCCCTTTGAATTTTATGCGGTGGACTCAAAATTCTATCATCTGGTTGGGACCAGATTATCTGAAAGCATCTCCCAATTCAACTTTAATTTTACAGAACAATTAAAGGAAGTCGGGTTCTCCGACAGGGGTTATAATATTTACCTGGGTTTTATATATTCCATCTTTGGCCCATCCATTATTACGGTAAGGTTGATCAATGTGATCTATAGTGCGTTCTCGGTATGGTTGATTTACCGAATAGCAAAGAATATCTACAATGAGCAGGTAGCGCGTTCGGCTTCCCTTGCTGCCTTGCTATTGCCCAACCTGATGTTATACCTGGGAACCCACCTGAAGGAACCCTTAATGATCTTTCTTGTCCTGCTCTTTTTGGACGCTACCGTTCGGTTTATTAAGGGAGGAGAAAGGAACATAACACTTCTGATGACTTTGATGTTGACAGGATTCAGTCTTTTCCTTTTTCGCACCATATTGGGAGCCGTTTGCCTGATGAGTTTTGCGGCCTATGCCATTACGCTGAAACCTTTGCGTAAAGGCTGGATGAATATTTTTTCCGCAGGCGCCTTATTGGTTGTGTTGGGGTATTTCATGCTCAATAGTGAAATAGGCAATGAGTTGGCTGAATATCTGGAGAAAAGCCAGACGGCCCAAACAGAGAATATGCAATTCAGGGCCACCCGGGATGGAGGAAATAAATTGGCGGTGATGGCCAGTGCACCGCTATTTGTGTCCATAATTCTTATCGCGCCATTCCCATCGGTAGTGGTTGTATTAGAGCAAGACCTGCTCTGGATGTTTATTGGCGGGAATACGATCCGGAATATATATGCCATTTTTGTGATCAGTGCCATTATTTGGATCATTCGAAAGGATTTTCGCAACAGCAGCCTGTTGCTCTATTTTGTGCTGGGCTACCTCCTTATCCTGGCGAATTCGGGGTTTGCCATTTCAGAACGGTTTCACCTCCCTGTTGTTCCCTTCTTGCTGATCCTGGCAGCCAAGGGGATGCAAAACGGCCACCCTGGCATGCGACGGTTTTTTCCGGTCTATCTTGTATTGATTTTTTTGATGATCCTTGGCTGGAATTATTTAAAACTTGCCGGAAGGGCCTAAACACATTCCCTTAACATTAAAATAATCTTCCTTTAACCCTGGCTTAAAGGCTATGGATTTTTGTGTTCGTAACTATGCAGTCTGATCGAATCATTATTACGTAATTGTGAACCCCACTGGCCTTACTGTGAAGAAAATACCCTTGATTCTCGGCATTTTATTTTTAGTCTTGGTTTCCTGCAAAAAGGATAAGGATAAAAATAAAGTGGTGGAAGATGCCCTGGCTATCCAGGTAAAGAATACCTCATCGAATACGGTTAACCTTTATTACCTGCGTTCGGATGGGGCGAATTTTACCCGCGTCATCACCAACGATCTGGGCAATTATTTAAGCAGTCCGGCCTGGTCGTCTGACAGACGTAAGATTTTCTTTGCCATTAATACCACATCTCCGAATGTAAACGGGGTATATTCAGTTTCTTCCAATGGCGATGAGTTCAAGCCTGTTTATAAGGACAATGATACCCAGAACCGAAAATTCTATCAGGTCGTGGCATCAAGGGATGAGGAGCATGTTGTCTTTAGTTTACAGATTCCCCGAACCGGGCGTAAAGTGATCGAGTTATATCGGATGTGTCCTTGTGGACAGCGCGTGACAAGGCTGACCAGTTTTGAGACCAGTCAGTCCCCTACCCTTATCAGCACTGAATCCTATGGTGGATCATTTTCGCGTGATAGCCGTTATCTGTACTTTGTTCAAGCTGATCCCACCATTACAGGAGCCAAACAAATAAATATTTACCGACAGGATATGGTCAGCAATGAGCTTTTGCTGATCAGAAATTTTGTGGCCACCGATGTACTGGGCGCCGTTCCCAGTATATCTCCCGACGGTTCAAGGATCCTGATCAGTATCGACGGAGCGATCAAAGTGATGAATGCAGATGGTACTGATCTGCAAGACCTTGCCCTAAGCGGCTACAGACCCTCCTGGGATAACAATAATGCCGACTTCTTTTTTTCCACGCAGGGCCTGCCAGGACAGTTTGCCTCAGGTATCTATCGGACCAATCTTGCCAAATCAGAGATCAAACCCATTTCTAAAAATTCCACCGCCTGGACCTTTGGTGGTTTTGGCGTCAACAACTAATCAGTTCAGGTATGAAAACTAATTTAAACCGTTTGGGTTCCCATGTCTTAGTCTTTGGGAGCCTCTTCTTTCTGTCCGCATGTAATAACTCAGCACCAAAAGAAGTATCGAGTCAGGTAAACGACACCAGCTTTAAAGCCGGTCCTACCACCCTTGTTAATGATACCAGTTTTCAGGCCATGGACCACAAGGTGTTGATTATCTATTTACCAGAAAAAGTAGTAGGATATAAAACGATTGGTTATCCGGATATAAATGATAAATATGATGGCCAGGCCACCGGTGAAACCCGAAGCCCGGTTGCCAATCCTAAATACGGATCCTTTGCCAAACAACAGTATGAAAAAGGTAAATCGAGGGCAGAGATTGCCCTGATAGACTTTCTGCCCGGGAGAAATGAGTTTGAAGGATTTAGAAGGCTTTACTTATCCACGAGCATGATTACCAAAATACAGGAAATGCGCCGGGTTGACCTCGCCCTGCCTGCTACTGAAGCCGCCTTCAATCTATTCCCTGAGGAGAATAAGGGGGAACTCCGGCTTTTTGTATGCAACCGCTTTCTCATCAGCATTCAGGTGGTGGATTCAAAAGATGCCGAGACTGAATTGAAGAAGATTGCTGCTGCCATCCGTGTCAGCGACCTTGTTAAAGACCAATGCAAGGAACAAGCTTCAAAATAAATTCGCTGCGATTTTTTTAGAATTCGGCTACCATAATCAGGTTACCCCTTAGAGCCGGTCTGTTTACCAATAAAGTGCGAAGCAAAAAATTCCTGACCGGTTTCTTTTTGTTCAGTGGGTAATAGGTGGCAAATTCATGATACAAGGGTTTGAAACCAGCCCTCATCAATATTTTCTGCATGGTAAAAGGAGTGAACCAATAGCGATGGTCGGTATTGATCTTCTCTGTATTTTTCCCAATGGCCTGGTAAAAATTAGATACCGAAAGGGCATTCGGTACGGTAATAACGATCTCCCTGACAAAGGGGGCATATTTCTGCCGAATCTCCGTTAGAAATTCAACCGGGTTATCGATATGCTCTACAATTTCTCCCAAGATCATACAATCCCACAGGTCTGATTTGATCTCCTCCGGTACCGGATCTTTAGTGATATCCAGGGTCAGGATATTTGCAAATCCAAGTTCTTTGCGAATGTATTCCACCGCTTCCGGCAGGATATCGATCCCAATTTGCTTTTGGGCCACCTGATCGATCCGTTTGTGCAACCAGGTGTTGTTTTGCACTTTCTCTAATATGATAGGTATATGGTCCGCACATCCCATATGGATTACCTTCTTTCCTTCTGCATAACGCACCAGGAATTCGATCCGGGAAAAAAGTTTCTGTTTCTCCGCGATGCGCACCCGTAGACCGTTGTCAAATTTTTCGCCCGCTAAATAGGGCTTTACAGCATTGTCAATGACCACCATGTGATATTTTTGAATTAAGCCACGCCGGCAATTCGGTTCTTCAATAGATGGAATTTCTCCGCCAGCATCACTTCATGCCGATGAATATCATTGACCAGGCTTTGAAATACATCATTGACGGGATAGATCTCCGGTGTCTTAACAGAAGGTTGCCCGGCCTGATATACTTTATCAATGATCTCTACCACTTTTAAACCCTCCAGGGCATTCGTGGTAATGGAATCCTTTCCTTTCAACACATTAACCACGTTTTGAATGATATAGTGATGATTGGCTGCGGATCCTTTATAGGCACCATAATCATTTGCCGGATTGGTGGGGGCCAGTTCGGGCATTTGATATCCCCTTACATGACAGTATTCCACTTCATTCATGTATTGCCCGCCCACCTTGATGCTTCCGTTCTCCGCTATAATGGTCATACTGCTCTCCAGGTTCTTGTCCCAGACAGACGTAGTAAAATTCAAAGCACCCATACCTCCGTTCAGGAATTGGAAGTTGACCATCCCGCTGTCTTCAAAGTCGGTCAGGTGACTGTGATTGTTTGAAGTGAACCGCGCCTGTACATCTTTGATATCCCCGAACAACCAGAACATGATATCAATGAAATGCGAGAATTGTGTATAAAGTGTGCCTCCATCCATTTTGCCGCAACCATGCCAGCTCTCCGGCGTGTAATACCGTTCGTCCCGGTTCCAGAAACAGTTGATCTGTACCATGAAAATCTTACCAAGTACACCACTTTCTACCAATTCCTTAAGCCAGATGGATGGTGGAGAATACCGGTTTTGCATGACTGAAAATACCTGGCGGTCCATCTTTAAGGCTTTGAACAATATTTTCTCCGCGTCATTCCGGTTCAGGGCAATGGGCTTCTCGATTACCACATGCTTTCCATGGGAAAGGGCGCGTAAGGCCTGGCTGGCATGCAAACCATTGGGGGTGGCGATGGTGACCACATCGATCTCCTCCCCGGCATACTCGAGCATTTCTTCAAGGTTCTCGTAAAATGGAACATGGTCAAAGGCCGATAGCTTCAACTCCGAACGGGGCTTGATATCAGCCATAGCCACCAATTCAGCCTCCGGGTTGCGGGTGATCATTTCGGCATGTCGCTTACCGATATGGCCGCAGCCAGCTACGGCAAATCGGATTTTTTCCCTTTCCTGTTTCATTGCAAAGCGTTTGATTGTTTTACGGAATTATTTTCAAGCAGGTAGGCCAATCCGGACTCCGGACAAACAGCCTTTCCTTGCGAATCGAATTTCAGTTTGTGTCCATGCTCACTCATCCAACCGGTTTGTCTTGCCGGGTTTCCCACCATAAGCGCGTAAGCAGGCACCGTCTTAGTAACCACCGCACCGGCCCCAATAAAGGCGAACCGGCCAATGGTAATGCCACACACGATCGTGGCATTCGCTCCAATTGTTGCCCCCTTTTGTACCAGGGTGGTCTTGTACTCACTTTTCCGGTTCACGGCACTACGGGGATTGATCACATTGGTAAACACCATGGAAGGGCCCAGGAACACATCATCTTCGCAGATCACTCCTGTATAGATCGACACATTGTTCTGTACTTTTACATTCCTGCCTAACATCACTCCCGGAGATACCACTACATTTTGCCCAAAACTGCAACCATCCCCTATTTCACAACCGGGCATGATATGGCAGAAATGCCAAATTTTAACCCCGTCACCGATCCGGCAGCCTTCATCAATTACAGCCGATGGATGCGCGTAATAATTACTTTCCATGGTACGCTCGTATGATTTGGATAGGTGAATGACGGTGGCCATATCAGTTTCGATTTAATCCTAAAATGAACTGACCGTTATAAGAGCTCTCCGTTCCGTCATTCCCGTTCCTGTCGGTAAAAGAAATAGATGAACGCTTTATTCGAATGGTTTGGAATTTATGATTGGCATCGGCGCTCAGGTTGATCTTCCCTTTTTTAAAATCCCAGTCAGACAATCCCGTATTGGGATCATTTACGATTTGGATATCCGCATCCGCGAGCAACTGCTGCACCAGGTTCGCTGCGGCGGATCCGGGAATACCAGGGGAAATATCTCTGATCCGAACACCATATTTCTTATTCCTGGCCAGGGTAATATAGTCGCTTAAGCCACAGGCATTGAAATCTAACGCACTATATACGGTAACGAATGAGGAGGATGCCGGCGGCAGGTTGGGGTTCGCGTTCGGAGTAAAGGTGAAAATTTGTAAACGCATTCTGGACAATAGTCTCCCGACATACCCGGTATTCGGGTTACTGATCATGTCATTGGTACTAAAAAAGAATCTGACTTTTATGCTGTCATTTGTTGGTAAGGGCACTTCAGTGGCATCGCCAACAGTTTTGTCAATGAAAAGGGGGTCGGTACCCGGACAGGTTTGAAAAAGTAAAAAATCATTGGCATTGCGAAATTTGATCCGACTATCATAGAGGAGTGAATTTCCGTTTGTAGTTTTTGTCAGTTTCACACGAAACTGGGCCGAATCCTGGAACGAAGTCCAGTTCTTGCTTAAAAATACATCATACACTTCATTGTCTGTATAGTATACCTGGGTATTGGCCAGGTTATCTTCTCCGATACTTACGTTGGAATAAACAGCTGTATCGGGGTGGTAAACGGTGAGTTTAACTTTCATGAAATTCCCCTGGTCCACAGCATCTCCTTTTTGGCAAGCCAAAGCGGTCAGGAGGATCAGCAGGAGGTAAAGACTATTACGCAAAACAGGTTTCATCGAACTAAAGCTTTTAAAGAAGGGCCGGGCGGAAACCCGGCCCCTGAATTATTGCAAAGCGATTGTTACCATATATCCATTGTATCCTAAATAAGAACTACTATAGTGGGTCGAAGTTTACCCATGCACCGGCGCTACCAGCAATCCAGTTGTTAGGAGTAACCCATACACCATTTACACGGATGGGAGAACCTGGCCCGAGCGCTCCGATATAAGGAACAGTCAGGAAGTTGGTTGTCAAACCGGCAAAGTTGGCAGGGAATACACCAGGAGCCAGCGGACCAGCGGCATTGTATACCAGAGCAGAGCTCTTATACGTAGCGTGGCTGGCGGGGTTAAAGTTGTTTACCCAGTTGGCTGGAGCAGCACCGATAACAGAAACGTTGTTCAGGCCTACAGGGCCGGCAACAGGAACGTTAGGAGTACCACCCACTGTTGTACCAGTGAATAAGAAATCGGCGGCTACACCGTTGGTGGCGTTGCTGCGATAGAAAGCAGGCGCTTGAGTTGTACCAGTGATACGAGTATCTTCGAAAGTAGTACCGGCAGTAGGATAAGCCATCACGATGCTGTTACGCATACGGAGGTCAGTACCTCTTCTGAAACGAGCACCACGGAAGATACCAGCCAAACCTGGACGACCAACGATAGTCAGGTTAGACAACTCAGGACGGGTTGTAGGCGCAGAAGTGAAAGGAGCAGAACCTTCGTTGTCGCACTCGATACCATTGGCATCAGCGTAAACAAGGGCAGGGTTGCGTACAGAAACACCGAACTGGAAGTTACCACGATATCCGAAATCGAAGTCGAACGCGTCGTCGTTCTGTGAGTTTGCGATCAGGTATTTGGGGTTAACAAGACCACCAAAGAACTCAAACGCATCGTCAGCACCATTGCTGGCCATAACAAAGCGGAGTGTGGTTTTGTTACCGCAACCACCCAACGTAAGACTGTTCAATTCGTTGTTGGCAGCGATAGCGGCACCAGCGAATTCAATACGGGCATAAACCAGTACACCAGCGCTATGGGCTGCATTTGCACCACCATAGGTAGGATCAATTCCTACAGGAACAGTAGCTACGTTGATACCTTCGATTACCTGCGTAGTGGGTTTGTTAGTTGGGGCATCACCCAGCATCACGATTCCACCCCAGTCACCAGGAAGGCGGGTTGTACGGCCACCAGGTAAACTGTCAAGGTGAGATGTGAAAATTACAGGGTTGGCTTCCGTACCTTTTGCAGAGATCTTACCCGTTTTGGTAATGATCAAAACAGAAACCTGATTGGGGTCAGCTTTGTACACACCTTCGAGGCGGGTACCAGCAGGAATAGTAAGAGTGGCACCTCCGGTAACCGCTACTTTACCATTGATCACATACAGCGTGTCAGCAGTCAGCGTACGGTTGGAAGAAATGATCTGGGGCAGGAATACAGTGTCCACAATGGCAGTGGTAGAGGCGTTCAGGGACAGATCAAGCTCAGAAGCTTCGTTCCTGGATACATCTTTCTTACAGGCCGTCAGGGTCAATGCAGCTGCGCCAAAAAGAATGAGCGCTTTTTTCATTGTCGTTTTTTTTTAATTAATTAAGAATTACACAAGTGATATATGGAAACAAGAAAAGAACTTCAAAATTCATGCGCCTGATTGGTTCAGGCAGTTATCAGACTGTTACCAAATAAATCTTAAAACTTATAGTTCAGGGAAAAGGAAATTCCCGTCCCTCTGTTGGTCCTTCTGCGCAAGTAATCCTCTGCCACATTGTAATCCAATTTATTATTGGGGTCTGGTGTGCCAGAAATCCGGTTGCTCCCGGCATCAGCGATATTGGAGTATAATATATAGGGGTCGTTCAGGATGTCATTAAAATTCAGTTTCAACTCCAGTTTCTTCTTGAGCATCCGCACAAAGAACTGCAGATCGATCACATTCCGGGAAAACTCATAGATATCCTGATAGGCCTGGTCTCCCTGAAAAAGCAGACGGCGGCCAAATCGGTTATAGGTTATGTTTGCTCCCACTTTTTCCCCATCATACAATAAACCGCCATTTATGGAATAGGGTGACAATCCTTGCAAGGGTCTTTCCCGAACCTCCGCACTGGTAGACCCTGATAATTTTGGATCCAGTTTTACCTCTGACTTCATATAGGAAACATTCCCACTTACATAAAATCGCTTCCACCATTTGGATGACTTCGAAACAAATGCCAATGATTTTCTGAAATCCAACTCCACGCCCAAATTTGTTGAGGAAATGAGATTGACCGGCGATACCTGGAAATTATCGGAACCCAAATCACGGAGGTTACTTTCAATAGGGTCCTCAAACTTTTTATAGAATAAGGTCAGACTAAACACTTCTCCAGGGGAGGGGAACAATTCATAGCGCAAATCGTAATTGGAGATAAGGCTGTTTCGAAGCGAGTCATTCCCGACCACATCGTTAAACGTGGTGAAATCAAAATAGCCGATATTGACAACATCCCGGAAATCGGGTCTTGCCGTAGTCTGCGAATAGGCCAACCGGATATTGGATGCTTTTGATAATTTGTACACCAGATTAGCCGACGGGAATAATCTGGCTTGCGGGAGGCTGGTTACTTTAATCGATTTAGGATCATTGGTGAGGGAATCTCTTTCAGTAACCTGTTCAATTTTAATAGAGTTATCCTCGTATCTCACGCCTGCAATCAAGCGGAATTTCTGAGAGAGATTCAGGTCACCCAGGAAAAAATAGCTCCTATTTACCTGTGCTCCGGAATAAAAATCAGCAGCTACGCTCTGTCCACCCGATGTTTGATTGGTAGAAGAAATGGGGGCATAGGTCGCAAATCCATCAAGTACATTCTGAGGGGTCATTACCTGATCCAGCGGTTTCCCAAAAAATTTATTATCTCTGATATCTACCACGTTCGGGCCAATGGGAATTAGATACCGTAAAAACGAGTAATAGTAATCTACCTCGCGATTCGAATACAGGTAGCCTACCTTAACGGTTTGCTTCTGCTTAAATAGTTGAAAGGGTACGGACAGGTCTAACCCAAGATTGTATCTGGTCTCCTCGTAATCAGAGGCACTCACTCCGCCACGGGAAGGAAATTTATCGGTATAATCATAGGAAGGAGTCGAGGTTCCAACGCTGTACCGCGATGAAGTTCGTCCATCTTCCAGATTTCTGTTTACCTGGGCAAGATCGCCATACCATTTCAGGCGAAGCTTTTGTTTCGTAATGAGATGTTCTCCTTCGAGCCTGTTTTGAAGCAGATCCACAGTGGTCAGATAAGAACTATAGGCGTCCAGAAATTCTCCGTTCGTATTTGTGCCTGAAAATACATTGTTCTCATGGGTAAGCTTACGGGTATATACACTCCTTAATGTGAGCTTATTCGTACCGATACTATACCCCAGCGAAGCCAATCCACTGATATCGGTAGTGAATGTAAAATTTCTCCCTGATGTAGAATCGTTGTTCCCATTGAGTTGACGAATCTCCTGCTCAATATTTTGTGTATTACGATAAGATCCGGCGAGCAGAAAACCCAAGGAGGATTTATTCTTGAACCTTTTGCGCAAGCCAGCGCTAAATTGGTAATTCTGGCCGGGGGTTGCAATGTATTTTTGATAACTCCAGTTATTGGGAATTTGAGCCGTCATGGCCCGTAAGGCCTGTTGATCGGTGGAAACCAGTTTAAGGTAGATATTCGGGTTCCATTTATTGAAAAACCATTTTCTGTCGGAAGGGACAATTGAAATGAATTCTTTCCGGTCGATCGGCGTACTGATAAAAGCCCGACCGGTACTAATGGAATTATAACCCGTACCAATGGTAAATGAATAGGAATTCTTATCGGGAATCTCCTTTGTGGTAACCTGTACAATACCTCCGGAGAAATCGGCCGGCAGATCCGGAGTAGCGGTTTTGGTGACGATAATATTGTCTATTACGCTGGAAGGGATAAGGTCAAATGAAAAATTCTTCTTGTTGGCTTCGGTACTGGGGAGTTGCGAACCATTAAGCAAGGTCGTATTATACCGCTCCCCCATCCCACGGACCACGACAAATTTATTGTCCACCACTGTTACCCCGTTCATTCGTTTGATAGCGTCGCCGACAGTCACATCAGGTGTGCGGCGAATCTGCTCAATGCTCATCACATCGGAAACGGCGCTGTTATTCTTTTGAATGGCTAAAACCGCACCCACTGATTCACGGCTTGGCCTTCTTTGGGAAGTAACCACTACTGCTTCACTCGTCTTGAAAGCAAGACTGACCGGATGTCTGACCACTTCTCCTTTCACCACCACAAGGCCTGTATCATTTTTGGTCTCATAACTGGCATAACTTACCGTAACCGAATAGATACCCGGCTCCAGGTCAAACTCTGCTTCACCATTTACATCGGTAGATTTTGGATTGATTCCCACCACATTCAGCGTTACAGTGGCACTCGACAGTTTCTCATTATTCTCATTGCGTACTACCAATATCAGCCTTCCTTTAGAACCCAGCTTTTGGGCTGATAATGAGAGAGGAAAAGAAGCACAAAACAGGATACAGACTACCAGGCAGGGTATTAGGCCTGCTCGATAATTATTCATACCTTTGGTCTTTAATTAATTATTAATTACGCAACGGGGTGTCATGTCCATGACGCCCTTTTATTATTTATGCAGGTCTTTGTGAGGATGTGGATCTGATTTTGGATCAGGAGCTCAAAGGTGGTGATTAAAAACCGAACCAAGGTTAACGCATCTTTAACTAATCGTTAATCCCTAAATTCTCCTTCTGTCTCCTTTAAAATTTTTCTCCCCCGATTAAAAAGATATCACTGCCTGAAACTTTTCGCTTCTTCTTTCTTCTATTGAACTGTATCTTATCTGCGTGGACTGCAACGACATGCGCCACTCATCGGCCTGCAAACGAAAGCTCTCCCCGCTCACCTGATGGGTGCCATAAATTCGAAACAAGGCTTCCTTTAACATCGATTCATTCACATCACCCAAATTCCGAAGTGGCAGAGTAGCATACTCTGCCACCGGATACAACGGATCGATTCCATCCGGGTAATTTCCCTGTTGGTTTGCATTTTGTATCCGAAAAACCATGGGGTATAACTGCCAATACACCTGTTTTGGTTGCCGCAGATCCTTAATGAGTACTCCCGCCTTATCCTTTCCTCTTGTTTTCTCCCCTATCTGAACTACTGTTATATACGGTTTCAGGTTATTCACCAACATCTCAGCGGCCGAGGCCGAGTGATTTCCGGTCAACAGGAATATCCGGTTCAATGTCAGGGCCTGACTATGCAGTTGATCAAAGCTTCGGCGATATGCATTTCCCGAGCTGAGCACTGCCTTATCAAAACTTTGTTTATTCAACCCTAACTTGCTGTTTCCTGCATAATAGGAAAATGTTTCGGTAGCGTTGATATTCTTTAACAACATAGCACTGATCTTGGCTGCTGTTGCCACACTACCACCCGGATTGTAGCGAAGATCAATGATCAATTCCTGTACATTCTTTACCCGAAAACTATCCAGTGCATCCAATACATCCCTGTCTAAAGTTTCCGTGAACTGATTATAGAACAAATAACCAGTGACTATATTATTATGCCTGAATACCTTTCTTACAAATACCGGCCTTTCTTCATAATAGGCAGAGCTCATGGTTTTTACCACACCGTCCGCCCAGACTCCTGCGGTATTCGTTAACATCGTTACCTTGAGCGGACTGCTTTGCTGTAAGGCTGTAATAATCTGAGCTTTGTTTTGGTCAGAAATAGGTTGGCTATTGACTTTGGAAAAATAATCACCACGCTTTAACCCGGCATTGGCTGCCGGGCTCCCCGGGGCCACCAGCGAAACAACGCCGACCAGGCTTGTGGAAGAATAGGAAGGAATACTAACCAACAGGTATTGAAACCCAAAGGACTCATAGGTACTCTTTTCCGGGCCAATACTTCCTCCATTCGTGATCCAGGAAAATTCGTCGGTTGTATTCAAAAGTCGGCGGTAAAAATCAGGCGTAGATTCTGATAGTGAAGGGAAAGTACCATAATCATCGCTCCACAAATAATATTTTATCATGCTATCCAGTACCCACCGGTTGATTTTTTGCAAGGAGTCTGTGGGTTGCGGAAGCACCGGGTCCATGCCCCCCTCCTTCTTACAGGAAGCGAACAGGGCTAAAGCTACAACTACTATGAGTAGGCTAATTGCTTTGGGGGTTTGCATTCGCATCGCTTGGCAAGATGTCGCAAATAATGCTCCGCACCTTCATCTACCGGGTTAACCTATTATTAAGAGATCATTACCAGAAATCCCGGAATCCTATGTTGAGTTCACACTGAGTTAACATTAAACACCAATTTTTGTAAAAAAAAATGCGTGTCCTGATCGTTTGTAGCGGGAATAAGGGGAAGATCAACCCTTTTATTACTGAGCAAGTCAACGCCTTAACGAAGAAAGGCATCGCTTTTGACTATTTCTTAATCAAAGGCCATGGATTCAGCGGGTATCTGTCCAAATTGCGCGCGTTGCGAAAAAAGATAACCGAAAATTCATATGACCTTATTCATGCCCATTATGGGTTGTCGGGGCTATTGGCCATTCTCCAGAAAAAACTTCCGGTGGTGATCACGTTTCATGGAAGTGATGTCATGAAAGGTAAAGTGTTGTTCTTATCCAGACTTGCGGCCCATCGGGCGGCACATAATATTGTTGTCGAAGGAAGTTTTGGCCAACGCTTACGCACACAAAATTTTTCAACCATTCCCTGTGGCATTGACCTCACCACCTTCTATGAGGTCAATCCAATACGGGCCAGGCAATTGTTGGGCCTGTTACCTGATCAGCCATTGGTACTTTTCACATCAGCCTTTGACAATCCGGTAAAAAATTACCCGCTTGCCAAGGAGGCCATTCAATGCACTACGCAGCAACCAAATTTGGTTGAACTTAAAAACTATACCCGTCAGGAAGTAAACCTTTTGATGAACGCCTGCAATCTATTACTGATGACCTCTTTTAGTGAAGGAAGTCCCCAGGTGGTAAAGGAAGCTGTGGCTTGCCGTCTTCCGGTTGTATCTACTCCGGTTGGGGATGTGGCTAAACTGGCGGAAAGAATAAAGGGAATCCATATTGTACCATACGACGCAAAAAAAATAGCCCTGGCCATCGATCATATTCTGGAACAGGGAGTTCGTCTAAAAGAAAATGAGGTGATACAGGAATACGACAATGAGAAGGTAGCAGACCGGATCAAGACCGTTTATTTATCCATTATAAAAAATGCCAGTTGAAGGATTTCACCCTGGATGTATATGAGCAATTGATCCTGTGCATTAAAAGGTCAGGGTATACAATTATTCCTTATCGGGATTGGCCTTTTCATTCTGATACGGATAAAAAAGTATTGTTGCTTCGTCATGATGTGGATGACTACCCTACCCGGGCCCTTGAGATGGCTGAACTGGAATGCCGAATGGGAATATATAGTTCATACTACTTCCGATTTACAAAGGAGGTGTTTCAGGAAAACCTGTTGCGGAGTATTTACCGTTGTGGTCATGAGATCGGATATCATTATGAAACATTTAGCCTGGAGAAGGGAGACCGGGAGAAAGCCCATCATAGGTTCGTTAGGGCCCTGGAGCGATTCAGGGAAATTAGTCCAATACAAACCATCTCCCCCCATGGAAGCCCACTTTCCTCGTACGACAACCGGGACCTCTGGATAGATAAGGAATACAAATCATGGGGTATTACAGCAGATGTTTCCCTGGATACTGACTTCACACAAATCCTTTACCTCACAGATACCGGAAGAAGCTGGAACTCTCCTTTTAACCGGCGTGATCGCGTAGAAGAAGGAATAAGCCTGGATATTCGAACAACCAGTGAATTAATGGCGGGATTTGAAAATGGGGTTTTACCCAACAAAATAATGATTAATGTACATCCCCAACGTTGGACAAATAGCGTTTTGACCTGGCACCGCGAGAAGTGGGTACAACAACAGAAAAACTGGATCAAATATGTATTCTTCCAACGAAATGACCGTGATCCAAAACAAGAATGACTGGGAAATCTCCTTGGATCCGGATCCAGTTAAATGGGAAGCCTTTATTGAGACATTCCCCGGTGCTACAATTTTTCAGTCGCGCGACATGCGTGATCTTCTAAATGCCATTCCTGGCAATAAGGCTGGTTCGATTGCTTTACTCGAAAGGGGTGTTATAAAAGGTATTTTGGTGTATAGTATCCTCAAGGAAAAGGGATGGAAAGGTGCATTCTCCAAGCGTTGTATTGTGCATGGAGGGCCCTTGGTCAGCGAAAATGACCAGGGCGTACTCGACCAGCTGATCCGTCAACTGGTGGAACTTGCTTTGTCAGAAAAAGCAATCTATACTGAGATCCGAAATAACTGGCCACTAATCCCCGACCCAAAAACCCTGAGTAAACAGGGATTTGTTTACAAACCACATTTAAACATACTAATTGACCTCACTCAGGAGGAAAAGAACCTTATCCACCAAATGCATCCCAAGCGTGCTGCCAATATCAGAAGAGCCCGGAAAAAAGAAGTCAATGTTCGGCAAATAGTGAACGAGGAAGAATGGGTCGCAGGCTATAATTTGATACAGAAAACTTATCGCAGAGTTAACCTTCCTGCAGCAGGTCCTGAATTATTTTTGAACCTGAGAAAACAGATACCAGACAAATCGAAACTTTTTGCTGCCTTTCTGGGTAAACAAATGATCGCTGCCCGGTTTTATTTGCTCTCTGGCGATATACTCTACGATTGGTATGCGGGAAGTGATGAGAAGTATCACCGTTATCAACCCAATGACCTGCTTCCGTGGGAAGTGATGAAATGGGCGAAAAGAAATGGGTTTAGCACCTATGATTTTGGCGGTGCAGGACGACCCGGGATTGATTACGGAGTTCGGACCTACAAAGAACGATTTGGCGGCCGACTTGTAGAACCCGGCCGGTTTCAGTTGGTACATCGTACGTTTTTATTCAAACTGGGACAATGGGGAATCCGATTTTATAAATTTATTCGAATGATATGAAGATACTGGTTGATATCGGACATCCTGCCCACGTGCATTACTTCAAATATGCCATACGTGCGCTTGAAAAAAAAGGGCATGAATTCCTGATCACTACCAGGGATAAAGAGGTAACACTGGATCTGCTGCGCCGCTATGAATTCCCCTTTGTATGTACCGGAAAAAATAAAAAAGGAACCTTCAATAAATTCCTGACGATGGTCCGTAACGACAGAGCGATCTATCAGGAAGCCCGTCGGTTTCAACCTGACCTTTTCTTTAGCTTCTTTAGCCCTTTTGCTGCCCATGTTGGCGCGTTGATGCGCAAGCCGGTGATTGGATTCACCGACACGGAATTTGCCAAATTCAGTATTCGTTTGACCCTGCCTTTTACTGACCACGTTTTTACCCCATCTACATTTGAAACTGACTTTGGGCCAAAACAGATCAGGTTCAAGGGGCATATGGAAAGCTTCTACCTGCATCCAAATTATTTTCAACCGGATGACAGGATCTGGATGGAACTGGGTATGGAGAAAGGGGAACCTTTTTCGGTAATGCGGTTTGTTTCCTTTAATGCCGGTCATGATGCCGGAGAAACAGGTATCTCAGAAAAAGCAAAATATGAGATCGCTAATCTCCTATCCAATAAATCCCGTTTGTTTATCTCCTCTGAAGACGGGTTACCCAGGGAATTCGAACCTTACCGCATCCGGGTAACCCCTGATAAGTTTCACAGCCTGCTTTCCTTTGCGCAACTGTATGTCGGTGAGGGGATCACCACGGCATCGGAATCTGCCTTATTGGGTGTTCCCAGCGTGCTGGTAAATACCCTTACAACTGGCTATATCAAAGAGCATGAAAAAAATCAATTGGTTTTTCGGTATGATAATGCTGCCGCAGCCCTGGGAAAGATAAAGGAACTTTCTTCCGGCCAGACCGATCGAAGCCTATTCAAGGAAAGAGCCGCCAAAGCCGCTCAAAACCATATTGATTGTACCGCTTTCCTCGTATGGGTACTTGATGAATTTCCCAAAAGCCTGGAGATACTTCACCGCGACCCCTCCTTTCAGGACCGGTTTCTTCCTCAACCCAGACTATCCCCGGTACTGGAGCCTGTTAACAAATAATGAACTTCTTTTTAATAAATCTTAAACTTACCGTTATCAATTGAAAGGTTAGACGCAAACCTGATAATGTGTACTATTTTTCCTCTCTCTTTATTAACAAGAGATGAATTCTTTACCAATTACATGGACACCGGGAAAATGGGATATGAAAAGATTGGTGCTGAAATTTCCGTTGAAGCAGACCATTTCTCCGGAGAAAGGTGGCATTTACTGCGACGTGCATTGTTATCGGTAACCCGGCATGAATTTAACTCCTTCTCAGACCTGAATGATGCAGCTGTCTTGGAGCAATTACTTTCCCCTGACTCTTATACTCCCAAGTTGCCGCTGAAAGATTATAATTCGGTCAACTGTCAATTTCCTGATTCAGAAATTGGATATGGAGAAACCTGGGTGAATGACTGGAATCCTGACTCAGAGGTCAACCAAAAACGGCTGCAAAGTCTTTCCAGATGGTTTATAGGCTCCTTGTTTACCCAACACAAAAGTCTGTACCCGCGACTTTTACTATTTTGGCATCAATATTTCCCCATCCATCTGCCTGGCTTGGCTTCCGCCCGGGAAGGGTTTGACTATTTTGAGATCCTGAGAAAAAATTGCCAGGGTTCATTTGCTGAACTTGTTTCAAGTGTTCTCCTCCATAGTCCATTCCTGAACACCTTGCGTAATGGGGGGAAGATGAAGCAACAGGACAGCCATCATTTTGCACGACAGGTATTATCTCAATATTTGTTTGGAGCCGATTGCCGAACATTGGTTAGCAGAGAGGACCTTTCCCGTTTCTCCCACCTTCTTCACCAATGGAATACATCGGAAGGGAAACGAACGGATAGTCAGGAAATTGAATTAAAAACCTGGATCCATCAGTTTTGCGGGATGGAGAAATCAGTTGAAAACCTCTCACAGCGTTTGTTCCGGGAATTTATTTATCATAAAACAGAAAATGCATTAGCCGAAAAGACGATCAACGGCCTCATGAATAAATGGTATGCTTCTGAGGGCAATATTTCCATGCTCATCAAGCATCTTTTCCAAAGTCCTGCCTTCCAGGATCCAGGATATCGCGGCGTATTGGTTCGTTCGCCCATTGAATTCCTGTTTACCGCCATTCGTCAATTACATCTGGTAGAACCTGATGAAAATACCCGCGGAATCAAGTACTATGATCTTTGGAACTGGATCGCGCAAAAGCTTCATTCCGTTGAATACACGCCCGGATATCCACCACTAAATACCGGTTGGCCCTCCTTTTTGGTGGCACCCTATCATCAGCATTGGTCTACCCCCGCTATGCAATATGACCGGTCTGCCACGATGCGTGAATTATTTCAGGAAGGGATCTGCTTTAATATGGATATTCGAAAACCCAGTTGGGAGAAGGAATTAGACCGTCATTTACCTGAATCCTTTGAGGAATTTTTATTTCAAATATCCACCGAGGTTTTGTCAAGGCCGTTGGAAAAATCCTTGATACCCGACCTCAGTCGTCATTTAATGAACCGTCATCAATTGGATAACCGTAAGTGGAAATTACTCATCCAAAAGGATCCTTCCGGAGACTACCTGGAAATACAAAAGAGGTTATTGACGGATACCATGAATTTCCTTTTCTCCTTACCCGAGTATCAACTTCATTAAGCAGTGATGATCGAAGTCCCCTCCTCAATAGAGGCGATATAATGACCCAATTCCCTACCGGTAGCTCTTTCATACGCAGGCTTCAACCGCCCGATCAATATGGGTATATGGTCTTCCTTCACCAGGTTGATTGTACACCCTCCAAACCCTCCGCCCATCATCCGGGCACCCGCTACCTGCGGGTCGGTCCTGACCTGGTCAACCAAAAAATCAAGTTCGGGGCAACTGACCCCATAATCTTTACTCAAGCCGTCATGGGTTCGAAACATCAATTGTCCTGCTGCCGCCAGGTCGCCCTTCGATAAGGAAGCACATACCCCCAGCAACCGTTCATTTTCTTCGACCACATACCGGCAACGGCGAAAAGTGAGTGAACTGGTATCCAGACATTCTTCCAGCATAGACAGGCTGATATCCCGGAGACTATGCACTTCCGGATATTTTTGCTTCACTTTTTCCACGCCTCTTTCACACTCCAGGCGACGGTCGTTGTATTCGCTGCCCGCCAGGGAATGTTTGACATGGGTATCCAGCAACAGTATTTTGTACCCGGGCAATTGAAGAGGTATGGTCGTATATTCCAGACTTCGGCAATCGAGCCGGAGGCAATGGTCTTTTTTCCCAAACATGCTTGCAAACTGATCCATGATCCCGCATTTCACGCCTGCATATTCGTGTTCCGCTTTCTGGGCCATTTTGACCAACTGCATACGGTCAAACCCGGTTTGCCAGAGCTCATTCAGGGCAAATGCCGTGGCACATTCCACCGCGGCGGAAGAGGACAATCCTGCACCAATGGGGACATCACTGCTCAGGATCAGGTTGAACCCACGGACAGGAATGCCTGCCTGTTTGAATTGGGCGACAACCCCGAGGATATAATTGGGCCAGGAAAGGGTGGCCAATGGTTTCAGGTCTTTCAGCTTCATGGAAAAATGCTGATCCAGGTCCCGGGCAAAAAGCCGGATCTCCTCATCCTGTCGGGCAGACACAGCTACCCAGGCGGCCTTGTCAATCGCCGCAGGGAGCACAAACCCTTCATTGTAATCGGTGTGTTCGCCAATGATATTTACGCGACCGGGGGAACGGACCACGAGCGGTTCCGCTTCAAAAAGTTCCCGGAATAAGGGGGCCAGTTTCATGAGCGGAAGGTACAACAGCGTTGGCAAATTTCCCCCTGACCAATATCGTGGAAAAACCCTCAAAACAGGGTATTAACTCATTGTCCAAAATTCAAATTTTATGTATTGGCTATTTAGTTTTGTGACATGTCAATCATTCGTTTTCCCATCCGTTTTGAAGGATCTCTCGGTGAGCGAATTCTGTATGCCCTATTTGATTCCGGGGCCTCCTATTCTGGCATTCACCCCGATCTGGCTAGTGAACTAGGTCATGTGGAAAAGCTCCCCAGGCCCATGATTTTTGCGACTGCGAGTGCCGGTCATTTTTTGGAAGTGACTGAAACCATTCGATGTGAATTCTACCTGGACGAATTGAGATTGAGTGATGAATTTCTGGTCATCCCCGACTTAAGTGAAGAGGTGATCATTGGCGTCAACACCCTCCAGAAGTGGAAGATCAAATTGGATTTTGAAGTGGAAAGGCCAATCATTGAAGCGCGTATTGCCAAATTGATCCAGAACCCCCGATTATGAGTGTCTGAGCAAATAATCCCGGAATCCTTCATACACAGGTTCCAGTAACCCGGCCTGCTTTTCTTTATTAGCCAGGGCCTTTATAGAGTCGGGCCAGGGGATAGTTTTTTTAATCGCCTTTTCAACTTCATCAGGAAATTTTACCGGGTGGGCCGTTTCTAAAAAGACACCAGGATTTGTGGGATGTGAAGGATTGAAATTCTGACGCAAAGTTGACCCAATTTTACCATGCTCCCGACAGTATGCTTCCAGGGCGAGGAAACCAACAGCCCCATGTGGATCTGCCATATATCCATATTCCTTATACAATCTTTCCATGGCTTCCCGGGTTTGATCATCGGTGAACCGGTAACTGCTTAAAATGTCTTTTAATGGTTCGGTTTCCTGATCAAATAATTCCATGATCCGGATAAAATTACTCGGGTCGCCTACATCCATCGCATTTGAAATAGTGGGCACCGCCGTTTTGGGTTGATAGGCCCCGTCCTGGAGAAACCGGGTGACCACATCATTCTCATTGCAGGCTGCAATAAAATGTTTTACCGGCAACCCGGACTGATGGGCCAACATCCCGGCACATATATTTCCGAAATTGCCACTGGGTACAGAAATAATGGGAGAGGTATCTTTTTTTACCCACTGCCTCCAGATACTGAAATAATAAAATTGCTGGGGAAGCCAGCGGGCGACATTGATCGAATTGGCGGAAGTAAGAAAAAGGCTTTTCTTCAACTCGGTATCGGCAAAGGCTTTTTTTACGAGGGCCTGGCAATCATCAAAATTTCCATTTACTTCCAGGGCCCTTATGTTCTTGCCGAGGGTGGTCAGTTGTTTTTCCTGCACCGGGCTCACTTTCCCCGAAGGATAAAGGATCACCACCTCAACACCAGGAACCTCATAAAAGCCATCTGCTACCGCTCCCCCTGTATCACCTGAGGTCGCCACGAGGACGGTCACTTTCTCTGAACTTTCTTTGGAAAAATAGCCAAGACAACGACTCATGAACCTGGCACCAACGTCTTTAAAAGCCAACGTAGGCCCATGAAAAAGTTCAAGGGTATATACATCCTCACTCAGCTTCACCAAAGGAATGGGAAAGGAAAGGGTCTCTTCCACGATCCGGTATAACTCGGTATCAGGAATACTATCCCCGGCATAAGGGCGTATCACCTGAAAGGCAGTCTCGATATCCGAACGCTTTTCGCTGGAGGCAAAAAAATCCTTACCAAAAACAGGAATATGTTCCGGAAAATATAATCCCTTATCCGGCGCTTGTCCCGCAATGGTGGCTTCGCGAAAGGAAACGGGATCTGATTTTTTATTTAAACTATAAAATTGCATGAGGCTTTGTCTTTAAAAATAAACCCTAGTTAACAAAACTAACTCCTTCCTTATTGATCCTTGTTACATATATCCGGTGGTCCAATCCCAATTGCTGATACACCGACTTCATTTCACCGGCTACCTGATGGGCAGTATTCTCTTCCTGGCACAACATAAATAGCGATGGCCCTGATCCGGAGATACCTCCCCCCAGTGCCCCTGCTTCTTTGCTTCTTTTTTTCACCTCATCAAAACCCGGAATCAGGATACTGCGAATGGGTTCTACCACTACATCCTCCAGAGAACGGCCGATAAGCGCATAATCCGATTGCAGTAACCCGGTAACCAATCCCGCGATATTGCCCCATTGTCGGATGGCATTCTTCAATTGTACTTCTTTTCGCAGGATCTGACGCGCATCGGAGGTCTTCACCTCGATCTGGGGGTGCACCACCGCCACATACATGGGTGGAGCAGAAAGAGGAACGATATCCAACGGAAAGATGGACCGAATCAGGGTAACACCTCCATAGATCGCCGGTGTGATGTTATCCGCGTGTTTTACCCCACTCGCCAGTTTTTCGCCATGCATAGCAAAACGCACGAGGTCATGTTTAGTAAATGGTTCACCCAATAATTTATTCGCCGCCACTACAGCTCCTGCAGAACTGGCGGCGCTCGAACCCAATCCACTACCCGGCATGATATGTTTATGAACGATCAGATCAAACCCCACCGGTTTTTGATATTCATCCATCAAAGCCTGCAAGGCAGCCCCGGAAACATTGCGTGATGCTTCTTCGGGCAGCCCATACCCATCTGTATGGCGTATCCGGATCCCCGGCTCCTCAGACAACGATATCGTAATCTCATCATAAGGTTCTTCAAGCGCCAAACCCAGTATGTCAAACCCACAAACAAGGTTGGCGATGGTGGCGGGGGCGTGGATTTTTATTTCGTTTATCATTGTTATTTATTATTGTGAGTAGTGAATGGTGAATAGTGAATAGTGAATGGTGAATGGTGAATAGTGAAATTTAAAACTTATAACTTACAACCTAAAAATCTGCCCACCATTCACCATTCACTATTCACTATTCACTACTTCATGTCTCACGTCTCACGTCTCATGTCTCACATCCTCGCCGCCCGCATTACATCCGCAAATACACCTGAGGCTGTTACTTCTGCGCCGGCGCCGGCTCCTTTGATCACCATGGGTTGTTCACGGTACCGATCGGTATAAAACAAAACCACATTATCCTTTCCATACAGGTGATAAAGGTCGTGTTGAGGATCGATATGTTGCAGTCCGACTTCGGCCTTGCCATTTTCATATTTAGCTACAAATTTCAATTTCATCCCTTTTGCTGCGGCTTCTTCGTACAATTTCTTAAAATGATCTTCTTCCTTGGCCATTTCATTATAGAAATCCGCTACGGTGCCCTGCATACAACTCGCCGGCATAAAGGACCGGTTGGCGATCTGCTCCATTTCCAGTGGCTGTCCGGATTCGCGGGCGAGGATCATGATCTTTCGCATCACATCGGTTCCACCAAGATCAAGACGTGGGTCGGGTTCGGTGTACCCTTCTTCCTGGGCCTGTTTTACGACCTCGGCAAAAGGCCGGGTAGCATTGTAATTATTAAAAACAAAATTGAGTGTCCCACTTAAAACAGCCTCCATACGGTTGACCTTATCGCCACTGCGAAGGAGATCGTTCAAGGTGCCGATCACGGGCAAGCCCGCTCCAACATTGGTTTCAAATAAAAAGGAGGCATTGTACTCCCGGGCCAGGTCCTTTAATTTTCTATAATGGGAATAGACAGAAGAACAGGCGATCTTGTTGCAGGCCACAACGGAAATACTCTTTTCCAATAACTGCTGATACACCCCTGCTACTGCATCACTGGCGGTTACATCTACAAATACGGAATTTCGCAGGTTACGTTGTATGATGGCTTTTACAAAATCATCAATACCGCCCTTCTCCCCTTTTTCAAGCGATTCTTTCCACTTACCCGGATCCACGCCTTCCTCCGAAAACACAAACTGTTTGCTGTTTGCCAACCCTACGATCCTGACCTGCAGCCGGAGTTGCTCCGACAGGAATTGTCGCTGCTGGTCCAATTGCATCAGTAATTTGCTACCCACATTCCCCACCCCACATATAAATAAATTCACCTGTTTGTTCACTTTCTCAAAAAATTCTTCATGCAATACGTTGATCGCTTTGCGCACATCGGGCGTGGAAACCACCGCGGAAATATTCTTCTCTGATGAACCCTGGGCAATGGCCCGTACATTCACCCCATTGCGTCCCATGACGCCAAACATCTTTCCACTGATACCGGTATGACTCTTCATTTGTTCACCCACCAGGGCTACGATGGACAAATCCTTTTCCACTACCAGGGGTTCCACTTTCTTAAACGCGATCTCGGCAGCAAAAGCGGTATCCACTGCGGTACGGGCCAATTCGGCATTGGCGGCATCCACTCCCACACAGATCGAATGTTCGGATGAACCCTGTGTGATCAGAATAACGTTGACCCCTGCACCAGAAAGCGCTTCAAACAAACGCTTGGCAAATCCAGGCACACCGATCATGCCACTGCCTTCCAGGCTAAGCAAGGCAATATGATTAATGCTGGATATACCACGGATCATACTCCCATTCTTTTCCGGTTCATCACTGATCATCGTACCCGGGTCATTGGGTGAAAAAGTATTCTTGATACGGATCGGGATCTTTTTGGCCAAAACCGGTTGAATCGTAGGCGGATAGATCACTTTAGCGCCAAAATGCGAAAGTTCCATGGCCTCATGATAGGAGATCGAAGGAATGATACGGGCATTGGGTACCCATCGGGGGTCGGCTGTCATCATGCCTGAAACATCGGTCCATATATCCAGTAAAGAAGCACCTGCTGCGGCTGCCAGCAAGGCCGCGGTATAATCCGATCCGCCCCGCCCCAGCGTAGTGGTCACTCCCTGTTCATTTCTGGCAATAAACCCAGGGAAAATAATCAACCGGGAGGAGGATTCTTTTTGGAAAGCCTGAATCTTTTCATTGGTCACATGCATATCCACTGCTGCCTGACCAAAGCGCGAGTCGGTAAGGATCAGTTCCCGGGTATCCTTCCAGGCACATTCCATTCCATGTGCTTTGAAAGCCGCGGCAATGATCACGGAAGAGAGCAGTTCACCATAACTGAGTAATTTATCATAACTCCTCGCTGTCATTTCTCCCAACAGAAAAATACCACTGCAGATGTCCTCGATCTCGTTGCATAAGGTTTTTACCTGTGACAGCACACCGCTTTGTGCCTGAAGGGGCAATAATTCCTTAACTGCCTCCAGGTGTCGTTTTTCCATTTGCCCGAGATATTCTTTATACTCCTCTTCCCCAGCCGCGGCGAGTTGACCACTCTTCAGCAATAGATCGGTTGTACCGCCAAAAGCGGAAACCACCACCCACAATTGATCTTGCTTTACCCGTTCTTCCAGAATCGATTTGATCTGCCTGATGGCTGACACCGAACCGACCGATGTACCGCCAAACTTTAAAACCTGCATATAGAATTTGATTGAATAAAATAAATGTGATTACTTCCTTTTGGAACTAACAGCCTATGCCCATGAATTGATATGAATAAATACAATCCGCTTTAGCGGATCGTTGTAGTGGTAGTAATAATAATGGAAATGCCGGAGGGAGCCGGAACAGGGAGCCTGTATGTGCATTTATTTTCCATTATTCTGTAGTCAGCCGAAGATACTATCCGCACCCCAATCGGCAAGGGAATCCCTCGATTAATTTTATAAAAACATAAGAACGAATGTTAGTGGAGATGGGCCGGTGCTGCTATCCCCTGCTTTTTTTGTATTTTCACTACCCCGATTGCCTGTCAATTTCCTATTCTTTTTCTTTCAATCTATTTATGGACCATCAGTCAACCACAGCGCTCCAGCATTTCAGAAACCAGGTGGGCATCAAGTTCCAACTGTACAATAGCCTGTTTACTTCTCTCCCCTTTCACCGGATTGAGAAGACGGGTATCCTTTTATCCCTTTTGCTTTCGAATTGCGAGGACGGGTATAAGAAAGGGCAGAGCCCGGAAGAGATCATTGAGGATTTCTTTAAGAAGCATACCCATTTTTCGACAGAGGAAGAAAAGCTTGACCTGCTTTTTCGTTTTGTTCAATACGCCGAAAGACAGGTTGTACTGTTTGATGCGCTCGAGGATGCTGCATTTCGTGAGGTGAACGATATGGGTGGCGCGGGTACGCTCAAACATTTGCATGCCGAAATGGAGGATAATGACACAGAGAAGGAGATGGTGGAAAAACTAAAAGAGTTCTCTGTCCGGTTGGTATTGACAGCCCATCCCACACAATTCTATCCCGGAAGTGTGTTGGCCATCATCAATGACCTGGCTAAAGCGCTTACGGAGAACAATACCAGCCAGATCAATATGTATCTCCAGCAATTGGGGAAGACCCCCTTTTTTAATAAACAAAAACCGACCCCATTTGACGAAGCAGTCAGCCTGATCTGGTACCTGGAGAATGTATTTTATGCCGCGGTGGGAAGGATCAGCAATTTTCTGCATAAGGAATTTCCGGAGGCTTTGCAGGATGGCAATCCGGTTATCCGGATGGGGTTCTGGCCCGGGGGCGACAGGGATGGCAATCCATTTGTTACAGCCGATACAACGCTTCGCGTAGCCGAGGCCCTGAGAGGCTCGATCATCAAATGCTATTACCTGGAAGTAAGGCGGATCCGTCGGCGACTCACCTTTGATGGGGTGGAGAATCGCCTGGCCGAACTGGAAAAAGCCTTGTACAATAATATTTTCATCCCGGGACAACGGACAGATATCACCCGGGATGATATTCTCTTTACCCTTGAGGAATTGAGACAAACCATCATTTATAAACACAACGGTTTGTTCCTCCATTTGCTCGAAAGCCTCATTCACAAAGTGAAGGTGTTTGGCCTGCACTTTGCCTCCCTGGATGTACGACAGGACAGCCGTGTACATGGACAGATCCTGGAAGGGCTTACCCGTATCAAAGGCGTATTGGACGAAGGATATGCCCAACTAACCGAAAAAGAAAAGATCGAAAAGCTGCTACAGCAAGGTCCCTTACCCGAAGGTGCGGTATTGGAAGACCCGTTGGAAAAAGATACCCTGGAGACCATGCAGGTCATACGCTCCGTACAACAATTCAATGGGGAAGAGGGTTGTAACCGGTATATCATCAGCCAGTGTAATAGTGCACTGAATGTATTTGAAGTAATGGGATTGTTTCAGATCGCCGGTTGGGAAAAAGAAAAACTGAATATCGATATCATCCCTTTGTTTGAAACCATTGATGACCTTCGCCACGCGGGTCAGGTGATGACTGAATTATATGGAAATCCGGTGTACCGTGAACATCTTCGACGCCGCCGCAATAAGCAAACCATCATGTTGGGTTTTTCTGATGGCACCAAAGACGGAGGCTACCTGATGGCCAATTGGAGCATCTTTAAAGCCAAGGAAAACCTCACCCGTATATCTCATGAGTTTGGCATTAATGTATTGTTCTTTGACGGACGAGGTGGCCCTCCTGCCAGAGGCGGTGGCAAAACCCACCGCTTTTATTCCTCCATGGGAACGGATATCTCCAATAAAGAGATCCAGCTCACCATTCAGGGGCAGACCGTCAGTTCCAATTTCGGTATCATTGACTCGGCCCAATACAATATGGAAAAGCTGATCCATGCCGGTGTCACCAGTGAAGTGTTTACCAAAAAGGAACAGACCTTTAGTCCGGATGAAGATGGTTTGATGCAACAATTATCCGAAGTCAGCTATGCCGCCTATTCTGACTTAAAGGGACATCCCTATTTCCTGGACTATCTGGCCCATGCCAGTCCATTGCGTTTTTACAGTGAAACGAATATCGGCAGCCGTCCGGCCAAACGTGGGGCTTCATCAAGGTTGGAGTTAAAGGACCTCCGGGCGATCCCCTTTGTGGGTTCCTGGAGCCAGTTAAAACAAAATGTGACCGGTTATTATGGAGTAGGTTCAGCCTTGCAGGAAATGGACAAACGCGGGCATATACCGGCATTGAAAAAACTATATCGGGACTCCCGCTTTTTCAAAACACTTTTGGATAATTGTGAGATGTCGATGATGAAATGTTTTTTCCCATTGACCAGTTTCCTGCGTAGCCACCCCAAATATGGGGAGATATGGGAAATGATCCATCGTGAATATGAATTGACCCGTCAATACCTGCATATACTCTCCGGGCAGGAACCCATGTCTGATTTTCCGGTTGATAAATTATCGATCCAAATGCGTGAGCGGATCGTGCTGCCCCTGCTGACCATCCAGCAATTTGCCATCACCAAAGTGCGTAAGATGGAAGAATCATTGGTAGATGCTCCCATCAAGCATACACTGGGGAAATTGGTGATGCGGTGTTCGTTTGGCATTATTAATGCCGGGCGGAATTCGGCGTAGGGCGGGGGTGGATGATGGATGATGGATGATGGATGTTGGATGTTGTATGTTGGATGTTGGATGACAGATGACGGATGACAGATGACAGAGTGTGGCTGTGCGAGACCTCTGGTCTCGCACGATTGTCTTGTCGCCTCCGGCGACTCGAATTACAACAATTCCCTTTTAATAATTTTAATTTTTGTCGCCAGA
>JANRLV010000073.1:0-54855 GCA_033762195.1 Chitinophagaceae bacterium
GTTAATCAATAAATCTTGACCTACTACACCAGTCCCGCTTCCATCGTGATCTCCGTCTTCAGCAACAAACTGATCGGGCAATTGGCTTTGGCTTCGGCAGCACACTCCGCAAATTTGGCCGCATCGATCCCGGGCACTGAAGCTTTCACTTCAAGATGACTATTGGTGATGGAACCACTTTCGAGGGTGATGGTGCACTTGGTATTGATACTGGCGGGTGTAAATCCGGCCGCTCCAAGTACAAAACTCAATTTCATGGAGAAACATCCGGCGTGGGCGGCGGCTACCAATTCTTCGGGATTGGTAAATGTGCCATCCTCAAAACGGCTGCGAAAATCATACGACGTATTTTCCAATACTTTGGACTTGGAGGTCAGCGTACCGCTGCCTTCTTTTCCGGATCCTTGCCAGTTGGCGCTTGCGTAACTCTTCATTGGTTGTTATTTTTAAAAATGAGGTAATCAGGATTGCGTGGGCCCTTCGGGTAGTCTTTCTGCTTCCAGTTCAGCTATCCGGTTTTCAGGCTCGTTATACTCAATGATAAAATTATTCATTCCTTCCCCGATCATGATCTTGAGGAATTTCTGCTGCACCAATTCCAGCATCGCCAAAAAGGTAAAGATCGCATGTACGCGATTCTCGCAGTTTGAAAATATTTTTTCAAATGCCATGGTGCGTTGCTCACGGGCCTGTTCGAGCATGTAGTCGCGGCTTCCTTCCATGGTATAATTGTACCGGGTAACGGTGTGTACCGGTTTATTGTTCCGGTCGTGGAGCTTCTGCATAACCCGCTCAAACACTTTCATGAGCTTGTACAAGGTCACGGTTTGGATCTCCGTTCCCTCTCCTTCTTCTTCCCCGATACCCGTCAATTCGCGGTGGATATTTCCGCGTTTCACCATCAGCATACGAATGGCCTCCATTTCAGCCATCTCTGCAGCAGCTTCTTTATATTTCTTGTATTCCAGAATTTTGTTGACCAACTCTTGGCGAGGGTCGATCTCATTGCCCTGGTCGTCAATCTCCTTACGGGGCAGGAGCATTTTGGCCTTGATCCGCATCAGGGTGGAGATAAAAAGAATGAACTCACTAGACAACTCGATGTTCAGTTGCTCCTGGCCATGTATATAATCCAGAAACTCATTCGTGATCCGGGTAATGGGAATATTGTAAATATCCAGCTCATCCCTTTCAATAAAGAAAAGGAGCAGGTCAAATGGCCCTTCGAATTGGGGAAGTTTGATCTGGTACGTTTCGTTGTTCACACTGCTCGGTTTGGCATTAAAAATAATATCCCGTTGCTAAGACGGGATATTACGAAGGTATGTAAAGATTTTCTTACAACTTAACACCTACTCCCACACCCAGCAAGGAATGTAACTGAGCAGCGGGTTTATTGCGCAGGGCGCCAAATTGCTTCTGGTCGTCGTCATAGATCATGTCAAAGCTATAGGTTACCATCAGCCAATTATTGACCTTCATGGTTACCAGGCTGTTCAGGAAAACATCCATGTTCCAGGGCTCTCTATCGACGTAATCAGAGAATACATCGAGGCGGGCGCGGAAACCAACATTTTTGAACAATTCCTTTTTAGCATAAGCTGCAGAGACCATGGCGCCAATTTCGCCATCTACTTTGCGCTCAGGGTCAACTCCATATTTATCGGCAAGGGAGCGTTCAGTTGATCCATCAGGTTTCAAACCACCCTGATAGTTATAGCTATAGGGACGGTTGGTGGTTACCACCAAACGGGCCATGGCCGGAGTAAAGAAGATGGAGAGATCACCCGTTTTGCAGGGTTTCCACTCAAAACCGGGGGCTGCCGTGATATAACCAGGCGCCATGATACCGGAGATCCTTCTTTTCGGTGATTCATTGTAATCAAATCCATCGCTGAACTGGGTACGGAGGTTGAACCAGCCGGCCAGGTTTACTTTCTTGCTGATGGAATAACCATATTTGGAAACGATATCTATCTTATCCTGTGATTTGCGGACACCCGTTGTGGTGCTGTTTTGCATACCATAAGCCAGGTCGGTGTAAGTATCCCAGGCATGACGTCCGTCTTTGAATTCGGACAGAACAAAAACACGGGCTGAACCCTGGAAAGAAAAACGTTCAGCACCCGGAGCCCAGTTGCGACTTCCTCCCTGACCAAAGGCCAAGGAGAGATAGCCACTATGCTTCCAATGTTCATTTTTCTTTTTGGTTGTCTTCGTCTGAGCCAGTAATGAAAAGGAAATAAATAGTACAGAGAACGTAAAAATTAATTTTCTCATACAGTTAGTTGTTTTTGATACGCCGGCTTTCTCAGGCCGAAGCCAAAGATAATGGTTTAATCGTTTCGGTGAATGAAATGCCGAATTTTTCAGAAAGTCATCATTTTCAGCGAGTTAGCCCTTACAAACTCAAGGTCAACCCGACCCCTAAAATCTGCTTCAACTGTGTCTTCTGAATCACATCATCATCGTAGATAATATCCACGCTGATATTGGTGGCAAGGGCCTTGCTAAACTTCAGGGTGAGCAGGTTGGTCATGAGCAGGTCCACATTCTGGGGGTTACGCCGGTAATTGCTAAACAAATCCACCCGGCCAGTATATGTAGCCCATTTGGCAAGCGGTGTGGCATAACGGGCTGTTGCAAAGGCACCCAGCTCCATATAAGATTTTTTTCCAGCGGCTACACCAAACAGATCCTGATTAAGAAAATCAGGATCTGTCTTTAATAAGAGACGTGCCGTTGCCGGAGAAATAAAAATGGAAAACTTATCACTGGGTTGATAGTTGAACCCTGGCGACAAGAGTATCTTACCCGGAGAAAACAGATTGGAAATTTTTACTTCGGGTGTTTGATTGTAATTATAACCGGGTATGGACTGGGTAAACAAATTGGCCAAAAGACCATAAGACCATTTGCCCTCCCCAATCTTCCGTCCGTATTTGCTGGTGATATCGATACGGTCATCAATCTTGCGAAATCGATTAAAACTGGTGGCATTCTGAAATCCCAGGGCGATCTCAAAATAATTGTCCCAGGTATAACGATCCGCTTTGTACTGTACGGCATAACTCAATAAACCATTTATGCCAAAGGTATTCTGCTCTCCCCCTGCCGCCCAATTGCTAAGTGAGCCCTGATTGAGGTTTATCAATAAGGTTCCGCCTGTTTTCCAGCCCATGCTGTCCAGGCTTTTTACATCTTTATTACTGGCTGACTGAAGTTCTTTAACGGTGCCGTCCTGGGCTGTGAGGGTATAGGAACTGGTGATAAGGAATAAATAGATTAGCGTCTTTTTCATATTTTCTAATAGAATAAATAGCACGAATTATTTTTTCAATGCATCCCGGATCTCCCGAAGCAGCGTAATTTCTTCCGGAGTAGGAGCCGGAGCTGCCTCTTCCTTTTTCTTCATGCTGTTCATGGCTTTTACCACCAGGAAGAGAATAAAGGCGATGACCACAAACTTGATGATAGCGGCCAGGAACTTACCATACTTGACAGCCCCCCAGGTGAGTTGGTCAATATCTTTCGCATCAAGTTTTTCCAGCGCAGGAGTGAGGAGAAGCGGGGTGATCACGTCATCGACAAGCGAAGAAATGATGGCACCAAAGGCACCCCCGATGATTACGGCTACCGCGAGGTCGAGCATATTGCCTTTTACAGCAAACTCTTTGAATTCTTTAAGCATTCCCATAATGGTTGGTTTTTAAATGTGTGAAATATTAAATAAAGTTAGCATAAGTAGTTGATGAACCATAAAAGGTTGCATGCCCTTTTATTTTTTTAAACCGGGGTATTTCATCTCCAATCCCTGCAAAAGATTGTACAAATGCGATGCGATCACAAACTCCTTGTACCAGTTCTGGTCGGCTGGTACGATCACCCAGGGTGGCTGATTGCAATGGGTGAAGCAATCGTTGTAGACCTTCATATAATCATCCCATTGTTTGGCCTCCTCGAGGTCCTTTTCATTGTATTTCCACATTTTAGCGGGATCATGCAGGCGCTCCTGTAAGCGCTCATTCTGTTCCTCTGGTGAAACATGGAGGTAGAATTTGAGAATATGTGTTTGATTATGTTCCTGAAGTTGTTGTTCAAAATCATTGATGGCCTTCATGCGTTTTTTAGCGGTTGCATCATCACACCACCCATGAACACGGGTAACGAGGATATCCTCATAATGGGAGCGGTTGAAAATTTGGATCATGCCTTTGGGAGGAACATGGCGATGGATACGCCACAGAAAATCATGGGATAACTCTTCCGGGGTAGGCACTTTAAAGGACTGGACTCTGACACCTTGTGGGTTCATTTGTCCAAATACATTCCGGATCACTCCGTCTTTTCCACTGGCATCCATACCCTGGAGGATGACCAGTACCGAATGTTTGCCTTCGGCAAAAAGGAGGTTCTGCAGGTCATCCAGCTTATCTAATATTTCCCGGGTCTTTTTCTTGGTATTCTCTTTATCAAAGTCTTTTGGAGCGCGGGTGGATAAGGAAGTAAATTGTTTAGCCATGCCAGGTGTTTATGACCGAAAATAAAAAAGTTTCGCCGGTTTGGGTCTGATTGGTGAATTTTGTCGGCTTATGAATTCCAGCAAAGGGTTTGCCAATTGGGCGATTTTTATCTTGCTCTGTATCATTTGGGGCAGTTCCTTCATCCTGATGAAGTGGAGCCGCGAAGGATTAAACGCGACCCAGATCGCCTCTGTCAGGATCTTTGCGGCAGGATTGGTCTTTCTTCCTTTTGGAATCCTTTATTTCCGACAGATACCCCGGAATAAACTTCACCTGGTGCTTCTTTCCGCTCTTTTTGGCAATCTGTTTCCGGCTTACTTGTTTGCGGCGGCCATTGCCAAAAAGGTAGACAGTTCCCTGGCCGGTATCCTCAATTCACTCACTCCCTTGTTTGTGGTGGTCATCGGCGTACTGGTATTTCGTACCACGGTAAAGCGGCAACAAATTCTGGGCATCCTGGTCGGTTTTGCCGGACTTTGCCTGCTGACCTTATCACGAGGTGGCATCCGGTTGGATAACCTGGAATATGCGGCCTGGATCGTTTTGGCAACCGCTTTGTACGGCACCAATGTCAACATTGTAAGTAAATATTTGCGGGAAGTGGACCCGGTAAAACTGGCTACCGTTTCTCTGTCCTTTATGGTCATCCCTACTGCCCTTGTACTCTGGCAACAGGATATCCTTCATTTACCATTTGGGGATAAGACCGTACAATATTCCCTGATCGCCTCGGCCATTTTGGGGGTTGTGGGGAGTGCCATCGCTACCGCCCTGTTCTATGTGTTGGTGAAGAATGCAGGTGCATTGTTTGCCTCCCTGGTCACTTATGGCATTCCGTTTATATCCATTTTCTGGGGACTCCTGGATGGGGAATTGGTGACCGCCATTCAGATCGCTTGCCTGATGGTTATATTAGCCGGGGTTTACCTCGCCAGAAAGTAAAGACTGCCTTAAACAGCCATTATCTCTTTCTCCTTAGAAGCCAGGTGTTTATCCACAAAGGAAATAAACTTGTCGGTCACTTGCTGTACACGCTCTTCGGCGTCTTTGCAGGCATCTTCGGAGAGACCGTTCTTCTGAAGTTTCTTGATGCTCTCGATGGAATCGCGGCGGATATTGCGAATGGCCACTTTGGAGTGTTCTCCTTCACCATGGCAGCGTTTGACCAATTCCTTCCTTCTTTCCTCGGTCAACGGGGGTAAAAAGAGGCGGATTACCGCGCCATCATTTTGGGGGGTGACACCGATATTAGCGGCAATGATCGAGCGTTCGATAGGCTGCAGCATGTTCTTTTCCCAGGGTTGGATACTCAGGGTCCGGGCATCCAATACACTGATATTGGCTACCTGATTGAGTGCCGTGGGTGAACCGTAATAATCAACGACTAATCCATCCAACATTTGAGGATTGGCTTTACCGGCGCGTATTTTGGTGAGTTCTGATTCAAGGTGGGCGATCGCTTTCTTCATGGAGTCTTCGGTAGACTCGATAATGCTGGAAATATCTTCTGCCATAACTGTGGAATTTGGGAAGGCGAATTTAGGGAAAATAGTTGGATGACGGAGAGCAGATGACTGTTGACGGATGGCAGATGACAGATGTCGGATGTTGGAGGTCTGGAACAGAAAAGCCAGAACCCCGGACAACCGTCATCGGTCATCGGTCATCCAAAATCAACTATTAACCGGAATTTTCTCCACCTGATAAGAATAAGAATCCTTGGTGATCTTCGGAATCGCTCTTTCTGCTTTTTGACGGGCTTTCTGTTTGCGGGCGCCGAGGATATAGAGCCATTGGAAAACGAGGAAGAGCGCTACTACATATCCCAGCACGCCAATGGAGGCGGCGGCTGTCCACGCAATGGTATCGGTCATCAGGAGTACAGCGATCGGGAAAGAAAGCAGGCTGGTACCGATCAGTACATAGGCTACCTGACGGTCTTTCAACCCAAGATAGGCCAGGTGATGTGTAATATGGTCTTTCCCGCCAACAAAGGGGGATTGTTTTTTCATGAGCCGGCGGATGGTTACCGTGGTGGTATCGATCAGGGGAACGATAAAGAACAGGGCAGGAATTACGAAGGGTTTGATCTGGAATACACCCTGATTGCCATCGTTGAACTGCCAGAAGTAAAGAATGCTGGTAGAGGCCAGGAATACCCCCAGGAACTGGCTACCGGTATCTCCCATATAGATACGGGAGGGACTCCAGTTGAAATACAGGAAACCAATGATGGATCCCAGTACACCTACCAGAAGATAGAGATAAAGGTTACCAGATACATTGCCGGAAACAATTGCCACGGTGATAAGTCCGCCGATGATCAACGAGGAAATAGAACCCGTGATGGCATCCATATTATCCAGCATGTTGATTGAATTCATCAATCCAACAACCCAGGTAATGGTAAAGAGGATGTTGATGATTTCGATATTAGAGATATTGGTCTTGATACCGCAAGCCAACAGGATCACGGCACAGGACACTTGCATCAGGAATTTAATCAGTGGGTTCGTGTTATAAGCATCATCGGCCAGTCCCATAAGGAACCCAAGCGTAGATGCAGCCATGATCCCGACCATCTGCTTATCCATGACAAAATTCTGTGCCTTGGGGATGAGCCCGATGATGGCGATGGAGATCAGGAAAACGATAAAAAAGGAAATGCCTCCTACCGAGGGTTTAACGTGAGAAGACCAACGTACCTGCTTAAAGGCGATGTTGTTTCGGGAACCGAGATTGAAGGAAAATTTGAGCAAAAGATAGTTGATCAGAAACGATACTGAAGCCGCAATAATAAAATAAAACAGCAGTAAAGTTGTCGTAGTCATAAAGTCCTTTCGTTTGGTCCGTTATTTGGCCGATAGTAGCCGGTGGTTTTTGGATAATTGGATGGTGGCTACAATCAAGAAATAACCGGAATTGGTTGCAAAAATAGGCTTCAACCGCCAAGATCAGGAATCACTGATGAACTTTTTTAATGCACATATGTGATTATCACACGGATATTGGCAATTTTGACCGGAATTTACTTAGGGCAAATGCGTGGATCTTTCAAAAAAGTCAGACATTTGCACCGTTTCCAAAAACGATCATTTGAATTGATTTATTATAAAAAGTTTAAAATCTCCCCAAAAAATGGCAGCACTTACTGAAATCTCGTCGCAAATCAGAAGAGATATTGTTAGAATGGTTCATGGCTGCGCCAGTGGTCACCCGGGTGGTTCCCTCGGTTGTACAGACTACTTCGCCGCACTCTTCTTTCGGGTGATGAAACATGACCCCTCCTTCCATATGGATGGCAAAGGAGAAGACCTGTTTTTCCTCTCCAATGGCCATATTTCCCCTGTGTATTACAGCACATTGGCCCGTTCCGGATATTTTGATATTAAAGAATTAGCCACGTTCCGTAAACTCAATTCCCGGCTGCAGGGACACCCTGCCACACATGAACATTTGCCCGGTATCCGCATCGCTTCAGGCTCGCTCGGACAAGGAATGAGCGTGGCCATCGGCGCTGCTTTGACCAAAAGATTAAATGGTGAAAATACGACCGTATTTTCCCTGCATGGTGACGGAGAACTGCAGGAAGGACAGAATTGGGAGGCTATTATGTTCGCAGCACACCATAAATTGGACAATTTGGTCTCCACGGTTGACTGGAATGGCCAGCAAATTGACGGTCCAACCAAAAAAGTGATGAATCTGGGTGATCTCGGCGCCAAATTCGAAGCGTTTGGCTGGCAGGTGCTCCACCTGGAAGACGGAAATGACCCCGAGGCTGTAGCGGCAAAACTGGAAGAAGCAAAGACATATCGTGGAAAAGGTAAACCCATTGTCATTCTCATGAAGACACAGATGGGAAGCGGTGTTGACTTTATGCAAGGCACACACGAATGGCATGGTATCGCACCGAATGATGAGCAATTGGCTAAAGCATTGGCGCAGTTGCCAGAGACGTTGGGAGACTATTAACTACCAGGATAAAAGGATTTATAAGATTAATTAGTCGATAATCAATCTTATAAATCCTTTTATCTTTTTATCCAGGTATTTAGTACCTCAACTCCCCTTCCGTCTCCCCGGCTTTTCTCGCCGGGATCCAGGCGGCTAACAAAGAG
Organism: Chitinophagaceae bacterium; assembly: GCA_033762195.1. Classification (GTDB taxonomy): domain Bacteria; phylum Bacteroidota; class Bacteroidia; order Chitinophagales; family Chitinophagaceae; genus SpSt-398. Next base: position 8,645 of record JANRLV010000073.1, read on the forward strand.
ATCAGGAAAACCGTAGCGCCGACCAGGAGAAAATCGGCCAGATGTAACTCTACCGGAAAATAGCTGATGAGGAAAGAGCCTCCGCCAAGACTCAGCCAATGAAAATGTTGTTGCCCCAGGGCGATGACGATTGCCAATATCATTCCCAGTCCACCACCGATCAGGGCCAGCAATAGACCCTCGCTGATAAATATCCGTTGAATGAATCCGGGTGTTGCCCCAAGTGCATGCAAGACCATTGTATCCTTTCGTTTTTCCAATACCAGCATCGTAAGGGCCCCGATCATATTGAAGGCAGCAACAACCAGGATCAGGCTCAACACGGCATAGATCACCCATTTCTCAGCACGCATCACGGAATACAACCCCTTGTTTTGTTCATACCGGGTCATCACCTTAAAATTATTTCCCAGCAAAGCCTGGATCTGGTCGCGCAATGCGTTGGCCTGAGCGGGATCGGTGAGTGCGATCTCTAATCCACCGGATTGATCTTCGCGCAATCCGGTCATTTGTCGCAGAAAATCCAGGTTGGTGATCGCATATTTATTATCAAAGTCCTTTTGGATTGCAAATACACCGGAAGCCAGGGCCGTTTGTGACCGTACCGAACGCATCAGATCAGTGGATAACCCGGCCTGTTTATCTGGCAGGTAAACCACCAAAGGCAGAAGGGTACGATCGGCCATTACATTGAGTGCATTTTCTACACCTGACCCGAGTACCAGCGATGGGTTCTCGGCATTTCCCAGGGTGAATTCGCCCCGCACCACATTCCGCGCCACCCCGGATACCCGTGGATATTGGGCATCCACTCCTTTGATGGTTACCATCGATTGGTAGTCACCATTCTGCACAAGGGCCTTCTCCTCCAGTACAAATGACCAGGCATTGACCCCACTCACCCCTTTGATCTGGTCCAATTGGGCCTGGGAAAGGGTCAGCACCTTTCCTTCGGCGGGAAATACTTTGAGATCCGTATAAAAAGAAGAATAGAGGGATTTGACCAATCCCTCAAAGCCATTGAAAACACTCAAAACCAGAATAAGTGCCGCCGTACCAATCAACATGGCCAGGATACTGATCCAGGCAATGATATTGATAGCATTTGTGGTCTTTTTGGCCTTGAAATAGCGCCAGGCAAATAGAAAATGCAAGGTATTCGCGGTTATTGTTGTTTGTTCCCTTCTTCTTCGTCACGGATCTTTTTAAAGAGGTCTTCCATCTTGAACACATGGTCAAGGGTATCATCGGCAAAATACTTGATCTCGGGTATGCGACGCAATTGGAGTTTGATCCGGTTGGCCAATTCCTTCTTGATCTCCCAGCCCCTGTCCTCGATCTTCTTCAAGGCAGCCGCGGGATCCTCGATCTTGAAAAAACTCAAATAGATCCGGGCCTCCAGCAGATCGGGCGTGATCCGAACCGCCGAAACCGATACCATACCCCCATTGATCATGGACAAACCAAGTCGCTGGAGGATATCATTGATCTCCTTATTGATCAGGCTGCCAACCTGTTTCTGTCTTTTACCTTCCTTCATATACACCCATTTATTCGTGGTAAAATTAGTTACTTTGCCCCGAATGAAGCAGTACTCCCGGATTTTCAGGTATCTGTCGCCCTACACAGGGAAGATCACCCTCTATTTTCTGTTCATCCTCCTGAGCATCGTGTTCTCCATCGTGTCTATCGGGATGTTGATGCCGTTCTTTGACCTGATCTTCATGAACCCCAAACCGGAATGTGCGGATTGCAGCACCATTACCCAAACTTCTTCCAATCCGCTGATCCAATGGGTCAAGACCTTTTTGCTTGACTCTATCGGAAAAAAGGGAAAGATCCCAACGCTGGGGATGATCTGTATCCTGATGGTGATTTTTATCTTCCTCAAAAACCTGACCCTTTATTTATCCTACTATATCCTCAACCCGTTAAAGAACCGGGTAGTGAATAAGTTGCGGGAAGATCTGTATGACAAGATCCTTCGGCTACCCATTGGTTTTTTCAATGAAAAAAGAAAAGGTGACCTGATGAGCCGGATGACCACCGATGTGGCCGAAGTGGAAACTTCTGTGGTCGGGACCCTGGAAGGCTGGATCCGCGATCCGCTGACCATCCTTATAACACTCGGCGTGTTATTTTTTATCAGTCCCCAGCTCACATCGTTTATCATTGTGCTCTTACCGGTATTGGGACTCGTGATCGGTCGTATTACCCGGTCACTGAAGAAACATTCGCAACGTGTGGCGGATAAATTTGGTGAAACCCTCTCCACCCTCGATGAAACCCTGGGTGGGTTAAGGGTGATCAAGGCATTTAATATTGAAAAAATCCTGCGGAATAAATTCTTCCGCACCAATGAAGAATTATTGCACTCCAAAAACCAGATCAGTTATCGTCGTGATTTAGCCTCTCCCCTGTCAGAAGTTATGGGGGTGGCTCTGTTTTGCGGGGTGCTCTATTTTGGCGGACGACTGGTATTGAATAAAGAGATCGCGCTGGAAGCCTCTGCTTTCATCGGTTACCTCGGTATTTTTTATAACCTGATCAATCCTGCCAAGACCCTTTCCACCTCCTTTAGCAATATGCGCAAAGGCACGGCTGCCATTGGGCGTATTGAAGAGATATTGGATACACCCGTAACGGTAGATGACAACCCGAATGGAAAGATCATTGATACTTTCAAAGACAGGATCGAATTCAGGGGTGTGCGTTTTGCCTATGAAGATGCGGTGATCCTGGACGATATCAACCTCGTGATCGAAAAAGGAAAGACCGTAGCCCTCGTTGGTTCTTCCGGTGCAGGCAAATCCACGCTGGCCGATCTGGTTCCCCGTTTTCATGATGTGACCGCCGGAGAAGTACTGATCGACGGGATTAATATCCGGGATTATTCACTTCATTCGGTCAGACAACTCATGAGCATTGTTACCCAGGAACCGATCCTGTTCAATGATACCATTGCCAATAATATCAAATTGGGCATGTCGGAGGCGAGTCAGCAAGAAGTGGAGCAGGCGGCCAAAGTAGCCAATGCCCACGACTTTATCATGCAAAAAGAAGCGGGTTACGCAACGAATATCGGAGACAGGGGGAGTAAATTAAGTGGCGGCGAAAGACAACGCATGACGATTGCCCGTGCTGTACTCAAGAACCCCCCCATTCTGATCCTGGATGAAGCCACTTCCTCACTGGATACCGAAAGTGAAAGACTGGTGCAGGACGCCATCAACAATATGATGCAAAACCGGACCAGTATCGTGATCGCCCACCGGCTTTCAACTATCCGGCACGCGGATGAGATCATTGTGCTGCAAAAAGGCCGTATCGTTGAGCGGGGAAATCACGATCAGTTGATGACACAGAATGGATTTTACAGGCGTTTGGTGGATATGCAGGAGGTGCGGTAGAGGAGGGAGAGGTGAGGCGGGAGGCGTGAGAGGTGAGAGGTGAGAGGTGAGACGTGAGAGGTGAGACGTGAGGCGGGAGGCGGGAGGCGGGAGGCGTGAGAGGTGAATGGTGAATAGTGAATAGTGAATAGTGAATGATAAGTGTTTTCTGCTCACGATTCACGTCTCACGATTCACCATTCACTATTCACTATTCACCATTCACCAACAACCAACAATTCAAAAAACACCCCACAATATGAAACGACTTCTAACACTTGCCTTCTTCGCTCTATCTCTGGCAGTATTTGGCCAGACGAAAGAAGTAAGTTACCAACAGGCATTTGAGAATGCCCCGATCAAACTGAGCAAACCCTTGCCACAGGTTAGGGAGTGGGTAGATGACGATCATTATATTGAAAACCGCAAGGATGAAGCGGATGGAAAAATGAAGCTATTTTCCGTGGAGGTAAAAACCGGAAAAGCAGTTCCATATACAACTACTTCTGTAAATACGGCGCAAAAAGACATAGCTTCTCCCAAAGAGGCGAAAAACCTGACCCTTTCCCCGGATGGTAAATGGGCCGCCTACACCTTGAACAATGACCTGTATGTGTTGAATGTGGCCACCGAACAATCCACCCGCCTAACCAATGACGGCAGCGAGACCATCAAGAATGGTTATGCCTCCTGGGTTTATTTTGAAGAGATATTGGGCCGTCGTTCGAGATACAAAGCTTTTTGGTGGAGCCCCGATAGCAAGAGCATCTGCTTTATGCGTTTTGATGACAGCAAGGTTCCGACCTTCCCGATCTATGTTATCAAAGACCAGCATGGTTTTCTTGAAAATGAAAGATACCCCAAGGCCGGTGACCCCAACCCCGAAGTACGGATGGGGGTAGCAGATATTGTCACCTCCAAAATAACCTGGGCCGATTTCAATGAAAAAGACGACCAGTATTTTGGTACGCCCAGCTGGACACCTGATAACAAACTCTGGGTATCCTGGATGAACCGGGGACAAGACCATCTGAAGATCTATGATATCGCCTTGAACACCGGGGCAAAATCCCTGGTGTATGAGGAAGAACAGAAAACCTGGATCGACCTGGACCAGGAAGACCGTTTTGAATTTCTTCCTTCCGGAAATGGGTTTATTCTGAAGAGTGATAAAAGCGGATGGGCACAACTTTACCTGCATGATAAACAGGGAAAAGAGATCAGCCGTATCACCAATGGTGAATTCACCGTTGGGGCCATTTATCGTATCGATGAAAAAAAGAAAACGGTTTATTTCAGCGCCCGCAAAGAGAATTCAGCACGCTTTGATCTTTATTCAGCATCCTTTGATGGCAAGAAACTTGTCCGCCACTCCTTTGGTGAATATAGTTTCGCCAACATGAACCTATCCCCGAACAACAAGTTTTTTATTACGACCTATTCCAACCTGACCACACCCAATACCATGGTGCTGATGGATATGAAAGGGAAGGTGATACGTGAATTAGGCAATGCCGTTGGCGAGGAATATGGAGATTTTGCCAAGCCTCGTACCGAGATCGTACGGGTAAAGTCGGCAGACGGATTGTTTGACCTGCCGGTTAAGATCACCTATCCGCTCAATTTCGATCCCTCTAAAAAATATCCGGTCCTGACCAGCATTTACGGTGGACCCAATGCCGGAACAGTGTATGATCAATGGCGTACTTCGGCCCAGGAACTCTGGTGGGCTAAAGAAGGGTTGATCCAGGTAGCTTTTGATAACCGTAGCAGTGGTCATTTTGGAAAGAAAGGCCAGGATTTCATCCATCGCCAATTGGGGAAATATGAGATCGAGGATTATATGCAATGTGCCAAATGGCTCTGTGGCCAATCCTTTGTGGACAGTAACCGGATCGGTATTACCGGAGGTAGTTTTGGAGGATATATGACCTGTATGGCACTGACCTATGGAGCCGATGTATTTACCCATGGTGTGGCCAATGCCTCCGTAACCGATTGGCAATTTTATGATACCCACTACACCGAAAGGTTCATGGATACTCCTCAGGAAAACCCCGAAGGCTATAAACTTACTTCGGTAATGACCTATGCCGATAAACTCAAAGGCACCTTACGCATCATTCATGGCACATCGGATGACAATGTGCATATGCAAAACAGCCTTGTACTGATTGATAAATTACAAGACCTGAAGAAGAGGTTTGAGTTCATGGTATATCCCGGTCAGCGGCATGGGATCGGCGGACAGAAGGGTGTTCACAACCGGACAGAGTCTTATACCTTCTTTTATAAATACCTGCTACAACGCGAAGTGCCGGAGTTTTTTTGGAAAAGTTCGGGGCAGCGGCCGTTTTAGAGATGGAGGTTGGTGGTTGGATGACAGATGACAGATGACCGATGACTGATGACGGAGGTTGGAAATTGTAAGATAGATACGAGCACCTGTCTTCCGACTCTGTCCCGACACCTCGGGACCTGGACGACTGTCATCTGTCATCGGTCATCTGTCATCTGTCATCTGTCATCCAACCTCCGCACTACCAAAAATCTCAAAGCTTATGCAACCCGATCTTCACTGCATACAAGGCCAGCGCCACCCGGGTTTTGACCCCTAATTTTTCAAATAAGGTATCCCGATAGCTTTCAACGGTGCGGGGGCTGCAATACATTTTTTCAGCGATCTCCTTATAGGTAAGCTCTGTACAGGCGTATTGAAGAAATTCTTTTTCCCGGTTACTGAGTTGATTGGTCACCGTATTTTCTTCATTGGGCGAAAGGCTTTGAAAAATGCGGCTGGCGGCCCAGTCGGAGTAGTAGAACCCACGGGTGGTCAGTGATTCAAGTGCCTTTTCAAGTTCAGCGGGGTGAATATTTTTTTGAATAAACCCGCGGGCCCCACATTTGATCATGCGGAGCAGGGTTTGGTCATCTCCTTGCATGGTGAGGGTCATGACCTGAACACCCGGATGATTTTTATAGATCCATTCCGCAGTTTCAAACCCATCCATTTCGGGCATGGAAACATCGAGCAGGACGATATCCGGCACCTGTCCAGTTTGAAGAAATCGTTCCTGGAGGACCTTTCCATTTTCGCATTCGTATAAAACGCGGTATTGGGAAAATTGATCAATGATCGAACTAATGGCTTTTGCGATCAGGATATGATCATCGACAATGACAATGGTTTTTTCCATCGGTTATTCATCAGAAGCGAGGTTCTTACCCGGTATCTTGATCTCAAGATGAGTACCCTTGCCTGGTTCACTCCGCAAATTAAAGAATCCCCCGATGAGATGGACACGGCGTTTCATATTTCCGAGCCCGATCCCACGCGACTGCACATTATCGCTATCAAAACCTATCCCGTTGTCCGCTGCGGAGAGCAGCAGCCCGTCCGGCACTTCCCGGAGCTGCAGGGTGATCAGGTCGCCCTGGGAGTGTTTGAGGCTGTTTTGAATGAATTCCTGCACGATCCGTAAAAGAAAACTCTTAACCAATACACTTACCCTTCCCTGATAATCAGAATGTACCGTCGCCCGGCAAACACCTGTATCATTCACACGGCCACATTCAAAGGAAAGAAGCTCAGACAAGGAAGCTTCCTGCATACGATTATCCGTCAGCGTGCGAGACAGGTCACGCAACTCTTCCAGCGAATCATTGAGTACACTACTCACCTTTTTTAGCCGCTCGGTTAACACCGGGAACTGGTTCTCATACTCCATTTTCTGGGTATAGATCGTTGCCAGGGTCAACTTCTGGGCCACACTGTCATGAATCTCCCGGCCTATGAATTGCATGGTTTGTTCCTGGGCATTTAATTGGGTATGGAGTATCTCCAGTTTATGTTGCTCTTCCACCAGCAATTTCTCCTTTTCATACAATACCTTTCTTCGCCGGTATTGGAAAATGAACACCAGGATCCCGACCACGAGGATCAGCATGACAATATTGATCAGTATGAGGAAGAGGGTTGTTTCCATTTTCCCATAATAAATGATAAGGCAAAGAAAGTGTACATCAGGCAGTTCAAGATCATTTGCAGGATCCAGTAGTGACTAAAGAAATTAATATACTTCGTGGCCAGGGTATTCCATAGCCCAAAAAAAGGCAGGGTCATCAGGTAAAAGACCAGTAAACCAAGACAGACCCAGAACATCGGTTCCTGTCGGTAGTTCAGTATCCGGTCACTGCTAATAAACCCGACAAAGAACTGCAGGATCAATAAAAGGAGGATGATATTTCCCACGGTATAGGAAAATGACTGAAACGCTAAACGGGTCTGTTGAAGGAATAGGAATTCGGTCCACCAGGCCAGAATGTAGACGCCGGCCCCGATATAGGACCAGCGTCTTTGTTTTTGTCCGGGGTATGACCTGGAGAAAAGCCAGAAAAAAAAAAGAAACTGGAAAGGGATCGCAAAGAAAAAATACATCCGGTACATGGGTTTTACCAAACCCAATACATGGCCCAGGTATTCCGCCGTCAATTCTGTCAAAAAGATGACTCCCAGATAAAGGGCAAACCATTTCCAGTAATGATGGCGGTATTTCTTCCAGAAAATTATTCCGGTTAAAAAGGCCAGTCCTTCAAAAACATTCAGGGTCACAACCCATTTCAGGTAATCACTCATACTGTGAAAACAATTTTATTCATTTCCGGTAGGAAAGCTGCCATCTCCAAAAGGCGGAGGGATCAATCCACCGTGATTCAATGCCCCGGCTCCGTCATCGCCACCTCCTTTCATCACCATGCCCTCACCCTTGTTCGCAGCCTGGGCCATATAAGATTTTAATGGAGTCGGTTTACATTTCTGGCTGCCGACATAGTATGGATCAAAATCAATGTTGTTCTTTCCATCTTTATATGTAGCCGTGATCACAAGGGTCTGATGGTGGGCATAAGAGGAATCAACTCCCATGGCCACACATTGCTTGGCATCCGGGTACTTGGCCATATAGAAATGAAGACCTAACCCCAGGCTATCCAGGTTACAACCTTGTTTACACAGTGTATCCTCGATGGCCCAAATGTATTTTTTAAGTGTTTCCAGGCTATACCAGATGTTTCTTGTGTCCTCGTCCTTGGTCACTTTCCCATCCACTCCGATATGTGATTTATTGTAATCCTTATAGTAAAGTTGGGTGATCTCCATGGCCTGTGCCAGTGAAATCATGCCTTCGGCTTTTTGACCCGAATAATCCCGGGCATGTACGGATGTGCAAGGATCTGTCTCGTCGGTGGTTGCCGCCTTTTGCTTACAAGCGTAAATTCCAATAAATACCAACGCGATGGTATTTAGGGCCACTAATGTTTTTTTCATAAAAGATCAGTTTTAAGATGATGAATGGATGCGTGTCCGCAAATCTATCGTCATTTTTCTTAATCTGACCTCCGTTGAATGAACAGTAATCCCTCCGTTTTTTAACGGTATTTCATTACTTATTTAAGTACTTCCCGGGAGATAACGAGTTTTTGGATCTCGCTGGTGCCTTCACCAATGGTACAAAGTTTGGCATCCCGGTAATGCTTTTCTACCGGAAAATCCTTGGTGTAGCCATACCCGCCAAATATCTGGACGGCGTCAGTAGCCACGCGTACCGCTACTTCACTGGCATAATACTTGGCCATCGCACTTACTTTGGTCATGGGTTCTCCGCGTTGTTTCAGGTCGCAGGCCTGCAGGGTAAGCAGTTCGGCCGCGGCGATCTCCGTAGCCATATCGGCGAGTTTAAAGGAAATGGCCTGAAAATTAGAAATGGGTTGATCGAACTGATATCTTTCTTTCGAGTATTTAACCGAAGCCTCATAGGCGCCTTTGGCAATGCCCAGTGCCAGGGAGGCAATGGAGATGCGGCCTCCGTCTAACACTTTGAGTGATTGTTTAAACCCCTCTCCCACTTCCCCCAGGCGTTGGCTATCGGGGATCCGGCAATGGTCAAAGATCATTTCAGCGGTTTCGCTGGCGCGCATACCCAGTTTATTTTCCTTTTTACCACCACTAAAACCTGCTGTTCCCCGCTCTACCACAAAGGCCGTAGCATTGTTTTTGGCACGAGGCTCGCCTGTTCTGGCGATCACGACGGCCACATCCCCACTCCGGCCATGGGTGATCCAACTCTTGGTGCCATTCAATATCCAGTGGTCACCCTCACGTACAGCCGTGGTCTTCATATTTCCCGCATCGCTGCCTGTATTGGGTTCGGTCAACCCCCAGGCACCGATCCATTCTGCAGTGGCCAGTTTGGGGAGGTATTTTTGTTTCTGCTCTTCATTACCAAAGGCCAGGATATGACCGGTGCACAAAGAATTATGGGCCGCCAGGCTCAGGCCGATGGAGCCACAAACCTTGGCGATTTCCTCGATGATCGATTTATATTCATAATATCCCAACCCGGCGCCGCCATATTTCTCCGGGACCAATACCCCCATTAATCCAAGTTTCCCCATTTCTTTGAATACCTCCACAGGGAATTCCTGGCTCTCATCCCAAATCATGACGTGGGGAAGGATATGCTGTCGGGCAAAGTCCCTTGCTGTTTGGGCCACCTGGTCGGTTAACTCTGATTGTCTAAAATCCATATGTAAAGAATTATGGGTACGCAATATACTAACAATTGTTAGTTTTTTGATACACTGCAAGAAACTCAAACCTCCAAACTCAAACCGTCATATGCAAGGTGAATATGCGCTGGCAGTTCGGATTCAACTTCGTCATGTAAACCCAACTGATGGGAAATATGGGTAAAATAGGCCGTGGGAACACCCAATTCCATAACCATATCAATTGCCTCCGATAAACTGAAATGAGAGATATGCTTTTGTTTACGAAGGGCATTTAACACCATCACCTTACTTCCCCTGATCTTATTTTTTTCCTCTTCTTCAATCCGGTTGGCATCGGTGATATAGGTAAAGTCTCCGATCCGGAACCCCATAACAGGCATCTTCAGGTGCCAAACCTGTACGGGAATGATGGGAATATCGCCAATATAAAAGGGTTCATCGGTAAATGTGTGGAGGTCAAGTTCCGGAATACCCGGATAGCGGGTGTCTGAAAAGGCATAATAGAAGTCACGCCGCAGGGCCTCTTCGGTGAGTGAATCGGCATACACTTCCATCGGTTTTTTTGTAAAAAAATTAAAGGCCCGTATATCATCCAATCCGGCCATATGGTCTTTATGGGGATGCGTAAATAGAACAGCATCCAGTTTCCTTACCTGCTGTCGCAGCATTTGGTACCTGAAATCGGGACCGGTATCTATGACGAGAGACGTTTTCTCCGATCGGATCCACACGCTGGAGCGAAGCCGTTTATCTTTTTTATTGGAAGAGAGGCAAACCTCACAATCACAGGCGATCATGGGAACCCCGCTGCTGGTACCGGTGCCAAGAAAGGTTATGGATAACGGAGGACAGGTCACTGGGCGAAGGTACGATGTTTGGGGGTTGGATGTTGGATGGTGGATGACAGATGACGGAGGACAGATGACAGATGACGGATGTTGGATGTTGGATGTTGGTTGGCATTGGTTTGCTGTGCGAGACCGGAGGTCTCGCACCATTATCTTGTCGCCTCTGGCGACTCGAAGTAAGTTAAGATTGAATTAGACAGTATAATAAAAAATGTCGCCAAAGGCGACGGGAGACACGTGCGAGACCAGAGATCTCGCACAGCAAACCAATGCCAACCAACATCCAACATCCGTCATCTGTCATCCGTCATCTTTCCTCAAACCGTCCCTACCCGCTCCAGCACTTCCGCGTACAGCTTTTGCGATTCGGGGGTCAGGTTCTCGGCTTCGATGCGTAATTGGGGAAGAAGGTCAACCATGGTATTGATGCGACCTTCCATTTGAAGAAATTTATTTAACACGATCACTTTTCGTTGTTCCAGGATGCAATAACCGGATTGAAAAGTTCCACGTTCGTAGCGAATGATGTAGCCGGCTTCCTGTGCAATGCCTTCAAGTTTATCCAGGGTCGTTTGATTGTACTTCATGTATTCGTTTCTTCTTCAGTTCACACAAATTTAGGCGGATTGAAGGGGGTTGGGTGGAGGAGTTTTCCACAGGGGGAGAGGGGGTGGCGGATGTTGGATGTTGGATGGTGGATGTTGGGGGTTTGCTGTGCGAGACCTCTGGTCTCGCACTTCCAGAAAGCCGCCTCTGGCGGCGGTTATAGATTTTTAAGAAAAAAGTAAAGCTTCTTATTCGAGTCGCCAGAGGCGACGGGAGACACGTGCGAGACCAGAGGTCTCGCACATCAAACCCACGCCAACCAACATCCAACATCCAACATCCAACATCTGTCATCCATCACTTCCCTCCCATCCGTATCACCGGCACGATCATTTCTTCCAGGCTGATTCCTCCATGTTGAAAGGTGTTCCGGTAGTAATTGGCGTAATAATTATAGTTATTGGGATAGCACAGGTACCCGTCTTCACGGGCAAAGATGAAAGAAGAATTCACGGTAGGCACTGGAAGTCCGGCTTCGCGGGGATCACGAAAAGCAAGCACTTCTTTGGCTTCATAGTTCAGGTTGCGACCATGTTTATAACGAAGGTTAGCCGTGGTCTGTTTGTCGCCAACCACCTTATACGGTGTTTTCACCCGCACCGAACCATGATCGGTGGCCAGGATCAGTTTCAGGTTCTTATCCGCGATTTTTTTCAACGCCTGGTGCAGTGGGGAGTGTTCAAACCAGCTTTGCGTAATGCTCCGGTAACTAACTTCATCCCCGGCCAGTTCCTTTAATACTTCCATTTCCGTACGGGCATGACTGAGCATATCGACAAAATTGTAGACGATCACATTCAGGTCATTGTTCATCAGGTTATGGATATTGTTCACAAGGTCAAGACCCGCCTGGTTGTTTACTACTTTGGTATAGGATACCCGAAGGCCATCCATTTTCAGCCGTTTCAATTGCGCTTTCAGGAATAGCTCTTCGTGCAGGTTTTTACCTCCTTCCTCATCATCATTTTTCCATTCTTGCGGGAATTGCTTTTCAATTTCCATGGGGAGCATCCCGGCAAAGATGGCATTGCGTGCATATTGGGTCGCGGTAGGGAGGATGCTGTAAAAAGTTTCCTCTTCCAGCACACGAAAACTCTCGGAAAAGATGGGTTGTATGGCCTTCCACTGATCAAAGCGCAGGTTATCCAGTAAGACAAAGAACAAGGGTGTTCCCTTTTCCAAATGAGGAAGCACTTTGAATTTCATCAACTGGTGGCTCATGATGGGACTGGATTCGGCCTTGCCGCTGATCCAGGATGCATAGTTCCGGGAAATGAATTTAAAGAACTCCGTATTGGCCTCATTCTTCTGGGTCTGGAGTACTTCACGCATTTCAGGGCTATCCGATTTGCCCATCTCCAATTCCCAATACACCAGTTTTCTATAAATATCCATCCACTCATTGTGGTCCGGGTTGCTGTTGAGGGCCATGAACAGGTTGCGAAATTGCTGCTGATAGGCCGTGGTGGTTTTCTCGGATACCAGTCTTTTGTTATCCAGGATCTTCTTCAAACTGAGTAACACCTGGTTGGGATTGACCGGTTTGATCAGGTAATCGCTGATCTGGGAACCAATGGCATCATCCATCAGGTTCTCCGTTTCATTTTTGGTGATCAATACGACAGGGATTTGCTGGTTTACCTCCTTGATCTTGGACAGGGTTTCCAACCCGGTTATACCCGGCATACTCTCATCCATCAATACCACATCCACCGGATTCTCCTTTACATAATCGATCGCATCAAAGCCATTGGTCAGGGCATGCACCTCATATCCCTTGCTCTCCAGGAAGAGTTTTTGGGATTGCAGGCTTTCGATTTCATCATCTACCCAGAGTATTTTTGCTAAGGCCATTTAATATTTATTTTAAATAATCTTTGCAGTTCAACTGTTATTATCAAGAATTTTAGCGAATTAACACGAATTGCACGAATTATATGGAAGAAAGGATTTTCATCAATACCACAAGTTGGCATTAAATTCGTGTAATTAGTGTTAATTCGTAAAAATTCGTGTTTAAAAATTCGTGTTATTAAGTTTGGATCTTTAACTATGCCATCCATTCGCAAGATCATAAACGACCCGGTCTACGGTTTTATTACCATCGATCATCCATTATTGCTTGATATTATCGCCCATCCCTATTACCAACGGCTTCGTCGCATTTACCAGATGGCATTTGCCCACCTGGTCTATCCGGGGGCGGTTCATTCCCGGTTACACCACTCCCTGGGAGCATACCACCTGATGTGTAATGCCCTGCAGGAACTTAAAGGCAAGGGTGTAGACATTTCCCCTGAGGAAGAATTGGGCGCCAAGATCGCGATCCTGCTTCATGATATCGGGCATGGACCTTATTCGCATACACTGGAGCATGAATTGATCAGGGATGTACATCATGAAACCATTTCCCTCCAGATCATGCAATTATTGAATAAGGATTTTGGGGGACAACTGGAAACGGCTATTGCCATTTTTACCAACCAATATCCAAAGCCCTTTCTCCACCAGTTGGTATCGGGTCAATTGGATGTGGACCGGATGGATTACCTGAGCCGAGACAGCTTTTTTACCGGGGTATCAGAAGGCGTGATTGCCTACGACCGCATCCTCAAGATGCTGGCGGTTCATGATGGGAACCTGGTCGTGGAAGAAAAAGCCATTTATTCGATTGAAAAATTCCTGGTCTCGCGCCGGTTGATGTACTGGCAGGTCTATTTACACAAGACTGTGGTTTGTGCCGAAATGATGCTGGTACATATCATTCGCCGCGCCAAAGAACTGATCGAAAATGGGACATCGGTGAAGGCCGCTACCCCCTCCCTGGATTTCTTTTTGCAAAAAACAGGGGCCGGGGCATTTGACAGTACCCACCTTGATATCTTTTGCAGTCTGGATGATTATGACGTAATGGCCACGGTGAAAACATGGATGAGCCATCCGGACAAGATCCTGTCAACCCTATGCAGGCAACTGGTGGATCGTCGCTTGCTCAAGATCAGGCTTCAGGCCGACCCTTTCCCCGGGGAAATGCTGTCCACGAAACAACAGGAGGCCAGGGAAAACCTGGGAATCGGCTCTAACGAAACGCATTATTTTGCCTTTACCGGGGCCGCCACCATCACGACCTATAATGTACGGGATGAAAAGATCAATATCCTGTTCAAGGATGGCACCCTCAGGGATATCTCGGAGGTGGATAATGCCCTTATCCATACCCAGGTATCTGCCCCTGTTAAAAAGCACTACATTTGCTATTTACGCTGACTTCAATTCTTATGACATTTACTGCTGCACAAATCGCCCTGATGATCCAGGGAAAAGTGGAAGGAGATCCGGGAATAGCGGTTGGATCATTTGGCAAGATCGAGGAGGCCCGTGAGGGCCAATTGGCATTTCTGGCCAATCCCAAATACGAAGACTACCTGTATACCACAGGAGCAAGTATCATTATCATCAATGAATCGCTGCCTTTAAAAAAACCCGTATCGGCGACGCTTATCCGGGTACCCGACGCCTATTCGGCCTTTGCGGCGCTATTGGGCAAATACCAGGAATTGAGGACCCAGCAAATGACAGGTATACAGCAGCCTTCCTTTCTGGCCTCAAGCGCCAGTATTGGAGAACAGGTTTTTGTCGGGGCATTTGCCTATATAAGTGAAGGTGTCGTGGTTGGGAAAGGCACCAAATTATTTCCCGGTGTATTTCTGGGCAACCAGGTAAAAGTGGGTGAAAATTGTATCCTCCACCCGGGCGTGGTGATCTACCATGATTGTGTGATAGGAAACAATGTGATCATTCACAGCGGAACGGTGGTTGGAAGTGATGGTTTTGGGTTTGCCCCGCAGGCAGATGGAAGCTTCAAGAAAGTACCTCAGATTGGAAATGTGGTCGTTGAAGACCACGTGGAGATCGGCTCTAATTCCACGATCGACCGGGCTACCATCGGCTCAACGATCATTCGCAGTGGGGCAAAATTGGATAACCTGATACAGATCGCCCATAATGTGGAGATCGGGCATAGTAGTGTGATAGCGGCACAGGCCGGTGTGAGTGGCAGTACCAAGATTGGGAAAGGCGTAATGATCGGCGGGCAAGCGGGTATCGTTGGTCATATCACTATTGGCGATGGTGCCAAGATCAATGCGCAGAGTGGTGTAAGTAAATCCATTGAACCCGGAAAGGCCGTAACAGGTTCACCGGCCCATGACTATACAGCCGCCCTGCGAAGCCAGGCCGTTAGCCGAAAACTACCTGAACTGGAAAAAAGGGTAAAGGACCTGGAAGCCATCATCAGAAAACTCCTCGAAAAAGAAAACTCCTTTTAAATTACCGGCATGAAGATCACCGGCTTCACCATCGTGCGTAATGCAGTTTTGTATGATTACCCGGTGGTGGAATCGATCCGGTCCATCCTACCCCTGGTAGATGAATTTGTGGTCAGTGTCGGTCAAAGTGACGACGGTACACTCGAACTCATTCACTCGATCCAATCTGACAAGATCCGGATTGTTCAATCCCATTGGGACGATAAACTTCGGTCAGGTGGCAGTATCCTCGCCATAGAAACCGACAAGGCCTTTCAATCCATTTCCGCAGATACAGACTGGGCCTTTTATCTGCAAGCCGATGAAGTGGTACACGAAAAATATCACCCGGCTATTCGGGCGGCCATGGAGCAATATTGTTCCGATCCACATATTGAAGGCCTGCTTTTCAAATACCTCCATTTTTACGGAAACTATGACCATGTGGGAGACTCCCGCCGTTGGTATGACCGGGAGATCCGGATCATACGGAATGACCCGGCAATAAAATCCTACCGGGATGCACAGGGTTTTCGAAAAAACGGCGAGAAACTCCGTGTCAAACCGATTGAAGCGTATATCTATCACTATGGCTGGGTAAAACATCCGGAAAAGCAAAAATTGAAACGCGAGAACTTTGGCATTTTCTGGAGCGAGGACCAGGAAAAGGAGTTTCAAAAAGAAGTGAAGGATATTTTTGACTATACCGGTGATTTTGATTCTCTCGACCGGTTTACCGGCACCCATCCCGAAGTAATGAAAGAGCGCATTGCCCAAAAAAACTGGGAGGTGCAATTGGATATTTCGCGAAAGAACATGCCTTTCAAATACCGCGTCCTGCATTTTATCGAAAAGAAGTTTGGGAAGCGGTTGTTTGCGTATAGGAATTATAGGGTGGTGTGAATGCGGATGATGGATGTTGGATGTTGGTTGTTGGAGGACAGATGACGGAGGACAGATGACAGCCACCCTCCGTCATCCAACATCCATCATCCAACATCCATCATCCAACATCTGTCCTCTGTCATCAGTCATCCAACATCCAACATCCAACCGGCGCCATCCATCCTCCCCGATTTCCTCCTATCTTTGCCCTCCAAATACTTGTCATGAGTCAACCCTTTAACCCTGATAAGCAACACACTATCTCCGGAGAAGCCAATATCTCGGGAACCGGTTTACATACCGGTGTCATGGTAGATATGCGGATCAAGCCAGCAAATCCAGGTTATGGTATACAATTCAAGCGGATCGATCTGCCGGGTGAGCCCGTGATCAAGGCCGATTGTGACCTGGTAACGGATACCAGCCGGGGTACGACCCTGGAGGCAAATGGGGGTAAAGTGAGTACGGTGGAACATTTATTGGCGGCCCTGACCGGAATGGGGATCGACAATGCACTTGTTGAGTTAAACGGGCCGGAGATCCCCATCATTGATGGTAGTTCGCAGCCTTTTATTGAGATATTGGAAAAAGCAGGTGTGCTGGAACAGGATGCTACCAAGCATTGGTACAGCATTGACGAAAACCTGAATTATTACGACGAGAAAAAGCGTGTGGAAATGGTGGCCCTTCCCGCTACGGATTATTCGGTCACCACCCTTATCGATTTTAATTCCCCCGTTCTCGGTACCCAACATGCGGTATTGAAAAAAATGGCGGATTTCAAATCGGAGATCGCGCCTTGCCGCACCTTTTGCTTTTTACATGAATTGGAAATGCTGCTGGAACATAACCTGATCAAAGGGGGGGATGTAAACAATGCGATCGTTGTGGTAGACAAGCCAGTGGATGAAAAGGAACTGGCCCGTCTGCAAAAAATATTCAAGAAAGAGAAGATCGAAGTCAAAAGCGAAGGGTATTTGAATAACCTTGAACTTCGTTTTCCCAATGAACCTGCCCGGCATAAATTATTGGATGTGGTGGGTGACCTGAGTCTCGTAGGCTACCCCATCAAGGCCCGGATCATTGCCAACAGACCCGGACACAGCACCAACGTGGAGTTTGCCAAGGTGATCAAACAGTATATCAAGAAGAACCGGCATATCCGGGATATCCCCACCTACGATCCCAATCAGCCACCCATATATGACCAGAGCTATATTGAAAAAACATTACCGCATCGGTTCCCCTTTGCGCTGGTAGATAAGGTCATTGACCTGAGTGATACCCATATCGTCGGGGTAAAGAATGTGACCTTTAATGAATGGTTTTTTCAGGGACATTTTCCGGGCAATCCGGTCATGCCCGGGGTACTTCAGATCGAGGCTCTGGCCCAATGCGGTGGCATCCTGGCGATCAACCTGAGTGGAGAAGGCCAATATGATACCTATTTCCTCAAAATCGATAATTGCAAATTCAAGCAGAAAGTGGTTCCCGGGGATACCCTGATCCTGAAAATGGAACTGGCTGCCCCCATCCGCCGGGGAATCTGCGAAATGAAAGGCACCACTTATGTGGGTAATAAGGTCTGTTGCGAAGCCGATCTGGTGGCGCAGATTGTGAAGAGATAGTGAGTCGTGAGCCGTGAGGGGTGAGTCGTGAGTCCAGTCTCACACCTCACGATTCACGCCTCACGACCCCCTGATTGTCAATATCCAAAATCCTTAATTAAAAGCCCGGATTCGACCCTGTTTTCGTACATTTGCAGACCTGCGTTTTCTGAAAAAAAACAGGCTATTTTCCCCTCTATATGAGCACAGAAACTACTGAAATCAAAGGCACTTCTCAAGGGAGCTATGGAGCAGATAGTATCCAGGTCCTGGAAGGGCTGGAAGCGGTCCGCAAACGACCCGCGATGTACATCGGCGATATCAGCGAAAAGGGCTTGCACCATCTTGTTTATGAGGTGGTGGACAACTCGATTGATGAGGCCCTCGCAGGATATTGCAAGAACATTACTGTAACGATCAACGCCGACAATTCCATCACCGTAGAGGATGATGGACGGGGTATCCCCACGGCCATCCATACTAAGGAGAAAAAAAGCGCCCTGGAAGTCGTAATGACCGTGCTCCACGCAGGGGGTAAATTTGATAAGGGATCCTATAAGGTCTCCGGCGGTTTGCACGGGGTGGGTGTAAGTTGCGTAAACGCGCTGAGTAGCAAACTGCAGGTTACTGTTCAACGGGAAGGAAAGATCTTCGAACAGGAATATCATATCGGTGTGCCCCAGTACCCGGTTCGGGAGATCGGCGTATCTGATCAAACAGGTACCCGGGTTCAATTCTGGCCCGATAGCAGCATCTTTACCACCACTATTTACAAAAAAGATATCCTGGAAGGACGCTTGCGTGAATTATCCTACCTCAACAAAGGAGTTCGGATCATCCTGAATGACCTGCGCGAGACAGAAAATGGGGATGGTACATATTCCAAGACCTTCTATAGCGAAGGCGGGATTATTGAATTTGTGGAGATGCTGGATACCAATGCCGGTCGCCAACCCCTGATCCCGAACGTGCTTTTTGTAGAAGGCCGGGATGAAAATACCAATGTGGCCGTAGAGGTCGCCCTCCGCTACAACAGCGGATATAACGAACATATCTACTCGTACGTCAATAACATCAACACCATTGAAGGAGGTACCCATGTATCCGGTTTCCGCCGGGCCATTACCCGGGTATTCAAATCCTATGGTGACCGTGAAGGACTTTTTGAAAGGGCCAAGATCGAGATCGAAGGAGATGATTTCCGCGAAGGATTGAGCGCGATCGTTTCGGTAAAAGTACCCGAGCCCCAGTTTGAAGGACAAACCAAGACCAAACTCGGTAACAGCGAAGTGATGGGTGTGGTAGATACCACGGTTTCCAAAGTATTGGAGGCCTACCTCGAAGAGAACCCACGCGATGCGAAGAACATCATCAGTAAAGTGATCATGGCCGCCCAGGCCCGCGTAGCGGCACGTAAAGCACGTGAACTGGTGCAACGTAAATCCGTATTGAGTGGTGGTGGATTGCCCGGTAAACTGGCCGACTGCTCAGACCGTGATCCTGAAAAATGTGAACTCTTCCTGGTTGAGGGTGACTCGGCCGGTGGTACTGCCAAACAAGGCCGTAACCGGAACTTTCAGGCCATCCTTCCGCTCAGGGGTAAGATCCTGAACGTGGAAAAAGCGATGGAACATAAGATCTACGAGAACGAGGAGATCCGCAATATGTTTACCGCCCTGGGTGTAACCGTAGGTACAACCGAAGACCCCAAAGCCCTGAACCTTGCCAAACTCCGTTATCACAAACTGATCATCATGACCGATGCCGATGTGGATGGAAGCCATATCGCCACGTTGATCTTAACGTTTATCTACCGGTACATGAAGGAAATGGTCGAACATGGATATGTCTATATCGCCCAACCCCCTCTCTATCTCGTTAAGAAAGGAAAAGAACAGGCCTACGCCTGGAATGAAGAACAACGAAAAACACAGGTGGAACGCATCGGAGGTGGAAAGGATGACAGCGTGAATGTGCAACGATACAAAGGTTTGGGAGAAATGAACGCTGAACAATTGTGGATCACCACCATGAACCCTGATTCACGTACGCTGAAAAAAGTGACCATCGAAAGTGCTGCCGAAGCGGACCGTATCTTTAGCATGCTTATGGGTGATGAAGTGGCCCCGCGTCGCGAATTCATCGAAAGCCATGCAAAATATGCCCGTATCGACGTCTGATAAATTAAAACGAATTATTCATTAAAACCGAAAATCATGTCCAACGTAGTATTGACCGCGTATAATGTGAAGACCAAAGAAAAGAACGTACCCATCATGGATGCCGTTATCACTAAAACCTCCAAAGGTGCTTACATGGCCCAGGGTCATGATGGCAAAGGAAATAAACTGACCACCCTGCTGGGAGAAGCGAAAGCCCTCGCCGCCATCGAAGCCGGTGTAGCAAAGCAAGGCTGGTAATATTTCACATTTTCGCGCCCCTTAGCCTCCCCGCGACTTAACGGTTCATCATTACCGCTATGACGCAAGGACGCTAAGGGGCGCTTAGTTTTTATTGCTTTAGTAATCTGAACACCTGGGTTTCCCCACCTCCACTTATTTCCACGAGGTACATCCCCGACGGATATTTTGCATCACTGAGTTCGATCACCCATTTCTCTACAAAACCGGTTCCTTTACGTGCCATTTGCATCACCGTTCTGCCTGCGGCATCCACTACCCTTCCCTGTACCTGCGCTCCATCTTCAACCTGAAACACCAACTGGAATGTTCCCGAAGAAGGATTGGGGTACACTTCCCAACGAAGATCGTTGTTGAAGCGGACCGGACGAACGGCAGAATACGTTGAACTTCCGTCGCGTTCAACGATCCGTAGCCGATAATAACGCGTACCCGTTTTACCCGGCTCCGTATCTGTAAAAGAGTAGTTATGTCCTCCTGGTGCATTACCGAGGCTGTTCACCCGGCCTGTTTCCAAAAATCGACCGGTCTGAAATTCAGCCAGCGTTCGGGCCACTTCAAGGACGTAGTAGGAAATCTGGAATTCATTTTCAGTTCGCCATTGCAATAACACATCATTATTCCCTTGTCGTTGCGCCGAGAAAGCGGTAATGCTAACCGGCAGTGTGGTGAGGTTATCCAAACCGCCATTGCTCAACCAGAATTCAGAGAAATCTTTTACCCTGAACTCAGCATAGTATCCTTTATCAAAAGGTACTTTCTGCACATTGTCACTATTGATAAAGAGCCAGTCACCGCCATTATTATCGGCTATTGTTCCATTTTCTTTTGTGTCATCTGTATTCCCATATTTTGAAACACCCAATTGATAGGCCATGGAAGGTTTGGTACAGGTAGCACAACCCGTGGCAACGATCAGGGCCTCGGTCTCTGCTTCCAGAAAATAAAAACGCACCCGCGCAGAATCTCCCAAGGCGGGTGTGGCAGGTTTGATTGTGATATTCCGGTCGTGGTAATATTGGTTGCCATCATTTCTTACTCCGCCGGTAAAGATATAAGCCTGAACATCCGTTGAACCCATGTTTTGGTTATTGGGTTGGATGGAAGCAACAAGTTTACCTCCGGAGGTGAAATCGATCCAGCTAGTACCCCCTGATATGGTTTGATTGACGGGTGAACCCATGGTAGCGCCATCATAAATGCCATTCAAGTTGTCATAGATATGAATATCATCGATGGCTATACCTTCACGGGTTACAAAAGGATCGGAGGTCACCACAAAGCGTAAACGCAGGTTAGCAATTCCGGTCGGCAAGGCGATCGTCGCCACATGCCAGCGTGTATAATTCTCTACGCTCCAGAGATGGTTGGAAGGATAGCTCTTGTTATACCAATTGGTACCTGAACCGAAGGCACCCAGGCGGGTCCAGGTCAACCCGTCTGCAGAATATTCAATATAGGCCCCATCACAAAGAGAACTGCCACAATCCTCAAAATCAAGCGCCGTACTAAAGCTCAGGGTTGGCGTCGTCATGCTGCTGATGTTGAAACAGGGCGAATAGAGATAAGAAAGCTCACGGGTATTGTAATTTCCTACCAGCCTTGTTTTCCAGGCCTTGGTACCATTGGCAGCCCGGTTGATCTGTGAAGAGGCAGGGGTTCCATATTCCCAGGAATCATTCTTCCCGCGGCTGAACCAGTTGCCATTGTTTGATTCAAAGGTTTCCAAATAAGGGAAGCTGGTAACCAGGGCAGAGTTCACAAGGTCCACCTCCAGGGTATCATTCTCCGGAAAATCGTCTGTGGGATATTGAACGATCACTTGCACCGTATGCGCGCCGTTGGCCAGCAGGTTGGCCGTAGCAGTAAAGGTGTAGGTGACCGTCGCATCGGGTCCGATACTCGGGATATTTTCGATCACCGGTGCCCCACCATCCACGGAGAACTGCACCGGAATATTATTGACGGTATTGGAAGATGAATTGCGGACCTGAATACGAACCGGTGTAGTGGCCGTCAACGCGCAACTATTGGTTATCGGCGTATCGATCGCGATCATTTGAATATCATCCGTCACCGCATACAAACGGATATCATCAAAACTATTTCCCTGAAAGGCATCATTGTCGATGATACGCACATACCCGAATTGCCCGAACCTTACCTGAAAACTCGTTGAGAAATTTTGTCCGTTTGCGCTTAGCAGATCCGAGACTTCAATACTTGGTGTGCGGACAAAAGATCCAGGGTCGTTGCCATTGGCAGAAAGTGTAAAGGCGGGTATCCAGGATTGGGTATCATCTCCCCTTACCCAGATCGTATTATTGGCATGAGGCACACTGTCGCCATGTTGTTTATATTCTACATCCAACCGCACATCTGTGATTGTGGCATTGATGCCATTCAGGTTAAAGGTCCCGGTGACGAGGTTGGTATTTCCGGCACCGTCAAAACCATCAAGGTCAAGCAATAAGGAGCGCGATCCTGAATTGGCCATACCGGCAATGAGATAAGTGCTTGCCCTTCCAAAGGTGGATGTGCGGGTGTAGTCATACCGTTCGATTCCCTCCAGACCAAAATAGTTCCGGTAATATTTAGCACTGTCGGCTGTTTCCAGGTCATCGGTAAAGGGAAGGGTGATCAAGGCATTCGCGATCTGTTTGACCGTATCCATCCTTGTGTTATTGGCAGTAACAGGGTCGGCGGCACCCTGATTGATGACCTCTATTTCGACCTCGTAATTTCCGGCAGCGGAAAAATCATACGTTGTCGCAAAGCTATGCGTATAGGTAGCCCCGGCCGCAACGGTGGCGCCCGGGTTCTCGGTAACCCAACCGCCACCATTGACGCGATAACGCAGATCAAAATTATTGACCGCCGCGTCATCCAGGTTTCGGATACGCGCCTGTATGGTGGTTGTGGCTGTCAAAGCACTTGACGTGGCGATACGCCCGGAGGTGGGAGCCACCAGTGCTTCTATGGCCAGGTCATTGTCTGATATTGTTCCAGCGCAGGTACCGGTAGAAGGCAGGCGACTGATAGCCTGGGCTCTTTTACCTGGTACACCATTGATGCGGGCCCGAACAGATACCCAGTATGTAGTGCTTTGTGATAATCCGGAGAAAATATAGTTAGTGGCTGTAGTGGTACCAACAGCGGTCATTTCATTTCCGGTAAGCATGAACACTTCATAGTCGGTGGCCCCTGTAACGGCCGTCCAGTTTAAAGAAATATAACCCGGACATTGGGTCGCGGCCAGTGAAGCAGCAGGAACACCCAGGATGGTAAACGGATTACTGGTACTTACCATTGCCGTTCCATTACGGGTGATGCGAATCAGGGCCTGTTCTGTAGGGGTATTGGGAACGGTCCAATCCAGCTGACGAAGATTGGCCGCAACAGCTGCATTGATCGTTGTCCAGCTTCCGCCATTATTGGTTGAGTACTCCACCAAAAATGTATTGGCCGGGTCACCAAATGCATCCCATTGAATGGTCATGGTTTCGGCGGGGGCCACCCCTTCGCCGCCAACGGGATAGGTGAGTGTGGTAGAAACAGGAACAAAATCATAGACCACAAAGTATTCTTGCGGAGGGCTTTGCGTAACAGATGTCCCTTTGATGGTAATGGTATAACCACCTGCTGCGGGATTCGTGATCACCACCTGCTCCATATTGTTGATGTGATCGGCCCCTGTTGTAGCGGCATTATTTACATTGGCCGCAACCGTATCCAGTAACCAGGGAAAATGGATCACCGCAGAGGGATCGGTCAGTTCAAGGTCAAGATCGTTCACCAGCGTATGTGCCGAAAGAGGCGTGGCCGCCGGGTCATTCCAATACAGCATCACTTTCAATTGCGCCGTATTGGCGGGAACGGTGATATTGTGGGTGGAGGTTCCTGTATGGTTAACAGAAGAAATAAAATAACGGGAATTGTTCAACATATCTATTGAACGAAGCAGGTTCAAAGAGCCATAGCCATACGTAAAATCGGCACCTGTATTTCCAAGGTCCACCCCGCCATTACAAACAAGTGCTTTCATTAACCCGCTTTTCGGATCGGCATTGCCATTCAGTTGCCGGTAACGCTCATACAAAAGCGCCAATCCTCCCGAAACGGCAGGTGCTGCCATACTGGTCCCGGAACTGAAACCATACGCGTTATTGGGATAGGTGGAGATCAAAAACCGTCCGTAAGACATGATCTCCGGTTTTGTCCGTCCATCCTTTACAGGTCCGCGACTGGAAAAACTACTGATGGAAAAATTCTTTTCGGTTGATCCAACCACCAGCACATTTTTGGAGGATTGATAAGCCCCCAGTACAGTTTTAAAACTGGCAGGATAAGGTGAACAATTGAGAACGGCGCCATCATTACCCGAGGCAAACACATGTTGCAAATGGGGTAGCTGTATAGCCTGCAGGTCCATGATCCGGCTGATCAGGTCATAGGTTCCTGCATAATCACAATCGCCTGTTACATCGCCATAGGAGTTATTGGCCACCACCATATTGTGATCGGCCACATAATTGGGGGCATTGACCACAATGCCGGAGAAATATTGTGAGATCAGGGTGGAACGGGGTGCATAACCCTGATAATCTTGTAAGATATTCCCTGCTCCACCAACTGTTCCATTTACGTGGGTACCGTGATTGGCTGCCACTACGGATCCATGATTGATCAATCGTCCCCTGAAATCGATATGGTACTGGGGGTCTGAGTCATCTCCCACTCCTACTACAACATTTTGCCCTTTCAGGTCAAACCCACCAACGGCAGAGGCTGCATTTAATACATTTCCTTTGGCATTGGTCCGACTGATCAGATTGAGCGACTGGTCACCGTGCGGGGCAAATTGAATGTATTCTACAAAAGGTTCCGCAGCGAGTTGCTCGGCCAGTTCTGCATTCAGTTCTATACCCAGGATAGAATAGGGTTCATAATCGGAAAAGGTCACAGGGATATTCAGTCGGGTGAGCCCGGCCCTTACTTCTTCTTTTGAGAATGTTTTAAAAAAACTGATCCAGCATTTCCAGTTACCCGAACTGGCCCGGGCATAACTGGGAAATTCTCCTTTTGCCAGTGGGACGGACATTTTCTGTTTGCCTCCGATCGAAACCAGGGCAATGGCCTGATTGCGTTGCAGTACAGAAAGACCGGGTTGTTTCGAGAAACTGACCACATAACTGTTACGGGGGATATAATCCAATAATTCGATTCCTTCGGCGGCCAGGTCACGACGTTGAGACAAAGAAGGTATGGCGGCGAATTGTATAATGGCTGTTGTCTTTCCTCCGACCCAGCGGGCCGTTTGGGAAAAATCATTGATTGATTGGAGATTGATATTCCGAACAGGGGTGGATGCTCCGCTTCGGAGATAAAGCCGAAGATCGTTTTCTACCTGGGCCGTCAGGATGGAAGAAACAGCCAGGCATAGGGTGAGCAGGGCAATGCGTATTTTCATATACTGGATTCTTGGTACAAATTAGGTAAAATTATGGTGGAAGGGAAGTGATTGCACGAAATCTTATCCTACTGTAAGCCTCATTTGCTTTAAAAACCCGTGCATCTCTTCCATGGACTTAACAGGTTCGGCAATAAGGATGAATAACCGGCCGGTTTGTTTAAGCCGGGCTTTGTTGGTGCCGGTCTGGATATAGGCCAGTATCCGATGGAAGGTATCCGATTCAAAATAGGGAGAATCGGGCCGGTTGATAAAGAAACACCGCAGGGTGGTATCCTTCAAACTCATTTTTTCAAAACCCAGTTCAACGGCCAGCTTACGGCAACGCACAGTCGTGAACAGATCTTCCACCGGGCGGGGAATAGGACCAAACCGGTCGGTCATTTCCCGGTGCATTTCCATCAATTCCTCTTCGGTTTCGCAATTATCCAAACGCTGATACAGGGAGAGACGCTCGGTGATGCTTTCTACATAATCGTCCGGGATCAATACTTCCTGATCGGTATCAATGGTACAATCCTGTACAAAATCATCCTGTTTGGAAATCTCTTCGCTAAACAATTCCTTGAATGAGGTTCGTTTCAATTCCCGGATGGATTCCTCCAATATTTTTTGATAGGTCTCAAATCCGATCTCAGCCATAAACCCACTTTGCTCGCCTCCCAGCAGGTTACCAGCTCCGCGAATATCCAGGTCACGCATGGCGATCTGGAAACCACTTCCCAGTTCACTGTGTTGTTCCAGGGTTTGTAATCTTTTCCGAGAATCGGCAGGCAGGGTACTCATCGGCGGAGCCAGGAGATAGCAAAACGCTTTCTTATTACTTCGGCCTACTCTTCCTCTTAACTGGTGCAGGTCACTCAACCCAAACTGATGGGCATTGTTGACGATGATCGTATTTACATTGGGGATATCCACTCCGCTCTCCACGATATTTGTGCTGATCAGCACATCATACTTGCGGTCAATAAAATCAAGGATCCGTTCTTCGAGCAAATGGCCTTCCATTTGCCCATGGGCATATCCTATGCTCAGGTCTGGACAAAGGGCCTTGATGATGGCCGCCATTTCGGAAAGTCCCTGAATGCGGTTGTAGATAAAGAAGACCTGTCCTCCCCTTTCGGTTTCATAATAAATGGCATCGCGAATCGCATCCTCATTGTACACCAACACTTCGGTTTGAATGGGTTGGCGATTGGGAGGCGGTGTATTGATGATGCTCAGGTCACGTGCGCCCATCAGGCTGAACTGTAGTGTACGGGGAATGGGTGTGGCGGTCAGCGTAAGGCAATCTACGGTGGTTTTGAGTGTCTTGATCTTCTCCTTATGCCCCACTCCAAACTTCTGTTCCTCATCAATTACCAATAGACCCAGGTCTTTATATTTAACTTCTTTGCCCAGTAAGGCATGGGTACCTATCACGATATCGATCTTGCCTTCTTCCAGTTTCTTCAGGGTTTCTTTTTTCTCCTTGGCTGACTTGAAACGATTGACATAATCCACTGTCACGGGGAAATCCTGTAACCGGTCTTTGAATGTTTTGTAATGCTGAAAGGCCAGGATGGTAGTAGGAACCAGGATGGCGGCCTGTTTGCCATCAATACAGGTTTTGAATGCGGCACGTACCGCGATCTCTGTTTTACCAAAACCCACATCTCCGCATACCAAACGGTCCATGGGGGAGGTGGATTCCATATCCTTTTTCACATCCGCCGTAGCCTTGGCCTGATCGGGCGTATCCTCATAGATAAAGGAAGCCTCCAATTCGGTCTGCATATAGTTATCGGGTGTATGCGAGAACCCTTGCTGCGCTTTGCGTTTGGCGTATAATTTTATCAGGTCAAACGCGATCTCTTTCACCCGGGTCTTGGTCTTCTCTTTAAGTCGGCTCCAGACATCGCTTCCCAGTTTATTCACCTTGGGTACGGTTCCTTCCTTTCCGGTGAACTTGGCAATCTTATGGAGCGAGTTGATATTGACGTAGAGAATATCGCTGTCCTTGTAAATGATGCGTACAGCCTCCTGCATCTTTCCATTGGCTTCGATCTTTTGCAAACCACTGAAGACACCCACCCCATGATCGATATGGGTAATGTAATCACCGGGTTGTAATTCGCGCAGGGTACGCAGGGTCAGGGCCTTATTTTTATTATATGCCTGTTTGACCTTGTATTTATGATACCGTTGAAATACCTGGTGGTCAGTATAGCAGACGATCTTTTGATCCTCATCCACAAACCCTTCATGGATTGAACGGGCAATGGGATTAAAGGGGATATCCGCTTTAAGGTCTTCAAAGATGATCTGCAGGCGCTCGAGTTGCTTGGCGTTCTCCGCAAAAATATACAGGTCAAATCCCTTGTTTTTCCATCCCTGCAGATCACGTATGAGCAGATCGAATTGCCGGTTGAATGAAGGCTGTTCGCGTGTATGAAACCCGATCACAAAACCCGGGGGTAGTAGCGTGGAAGCCTGGTGGCCAAACCCGATGGTATGTCTTTTACCGAGGGAGATCATGGCCTCATCGGCTGAAATAAAATCTTTGGGCTTGCTTTCTTTTATCAGACTACGATCGTCCTGGTTCTCTGGTGTACGTTGATAGCCGGGACTGTCCATGAACAACTGGAACTCATCGGCACAATCCAGTAACCGGTCGTGGAGGATCTCTACATCCTGTACCCAGATAACCGTATTCTCCGGCAGGAAATCAAATAAAGAGACCTTGTCTTCTTCTTCATACCGGATATCAATATTGGGGATGATGCTGACCTGAAGCAGTTTTCGCTCGCTCAACTGCGTTTCCGGGTCAATAATGCGGATGGAATCCACTTCATTGCCAAATAGCTCGATCCGGTAAGGTTTTTCATTCCCATACGAGTAGATATCGAGGATACCTCCCCGAATGGCAAACTGACCCGGCTGATAGACAAAATCGGTTCGTTCAAAACCAAGATCTGCCAGTTTTAACAAAGTACCCTCTACATCCAGGGTATCGCCGGTTTTTATTAAAAGTATGCCAGCACTGATCACATTGGGAACCACCACTTTTTCAAACAAGGCCTCCGGGTAGGTTACGATCACCTTTTTATTCACATCCTGTCCGGCGGCAGCCTGTCCGGCAATCCGGGTAAGGGCTTCCGTGCGGAGCATGACATGGCTGCTGTTGAGCAGGGAATAGTTCTTTCTGTTTTTAAAAGAAGAAGGGAAATAGAAAATATCCAGCGCCTCCGTCAGGTTTTCCAGGCTATTGTGAAAATAGGCGGCATCCTCTGACTCGTTCAATACGATAAGATGATTGAGACCGGAGCAGGAAGCGTGCTTGAAAACGGCGGCCACCACAAAGGGGGCAGAGCTACCACGCAGATTTTCAAGATGTATGTGCTGAGTAGAGGCAAAAGATAACCTGTCCGTCAACTGAAAAAGACGGGGGGATTGCTGATACGATCCGAGAAGCGCTTCCAAACTGGTTTCCACTCGAGGGAGGGGATTATGAATTGTTAATTATGGATTATTGATTACCTCTGAAATTCTGGCGCAAAGGTAAACACAAGCCTGCACCTAATAATCAACCATCAATAATTAATAATCCCTGCTTAATAAGCGGCATCATAATCGACCCGCACATCGATCTCGGTAAAAACACCGGCAGCTACGGTCACCGGGGCGATATTGTTGAACTGATCAAAGGTATTCGCGTAAAAAAGTTCACCTTTCCTGGTAAAAATGGAGTAGGAACCCGGTGCCAGCCTGATCTTAAATCTGCCATCGGCATCGCTTCGTACCTCTTTGATGAGCCTGGTGGAAATGGAAGAATAGAACGGGCCACCGTCGACGGATTTAGCTTGTTCGCGGCTGGTGCGTTCATATATATAGAGAATTGTTTTCATGGGTTTCGGGGCCGGAGGAGGTACATCCGGAGAGGGCATCTGATTGCCACTCAACCAGTAAACCTTTCCTTTGATTCCCTGTTTTTTACAAAAAGGGGCCTGGAGGAAGGAACTCATGAATATCAGGCTGGTTATCAGGGCCATTAAACGTATGGACAATTTAACCATCTTAACAAGTGTTTATTTATATTTATAGCTGATTTCAGAATAAACTTATCACTTATTTTTCATAATCATACACCTATAAAACGTATGCGCCGGATTCTTGTCTGTTTGGCCTTGTGTCTCCAATTCCTGGCCTTTACCTCCGTGTCCTTTTCCCAGCAAACCACTCGTACGGATATTCTCCTTCTGGCTTCCCAGGAGCAGGCAGCTTTTGAAAAAAAGACGTCGGAGGAACTGGTAAGGTTGTCTCTTCAAAAAGGCTGGCCGCTTACGTTGAGTGGCCCCAAGGGGAAATATGCCTTACTGACCGGAGTAGATATGCTGGGGTATCCCATTTATACCACCACCGATAATAATATTCGCGCCGCGGCTACCATTCGCACCAGTGAATTATGGAACGGAGGAAGTACGGGTTTGAACCTGAGTGGCTCGGATGCCAGTGTGAAAGGGAAACTCGGGATTTGGGATGGTGGTCGTCTTCGCAATACGCATCAGGAATTGACTGGTCGTATTACCCAACGTGATAACCCTGCTTCAACCAGTGACCATGCCACGCACGTAGCGGGAACCCTGATTGCAGGTGGTGTGAATCCACTCGCAAAAGGGATGTCATATGGCATGCAGGAACTGATCGCGTATGATTTCAGCAATCATATTTCTGAAATGCTTACAGAAGCACCCAACTTGCTTGTATCAAACCACTCCTATGGCGCTATTGCCGGATGGAGGTACAATGATGATCAAAGCCGATGGGAATTCTGGGGCCAGTGGAACACCAATGAGGATTATAAATTCGGGTATTATTCATCCGAGACCCAGCTATTTGACTCTGTTGCCTACAATGCCCCATTTTACCTGATCGTTAAATCATCAGGAAACAATAGAAATGAAAATGGACCGGCTGTTGGTGCCAACTACTGGCGCTATGATGCCAGCAATACCATGATCAATGCCGGGACACGTCCGGCGGGTATCAGCAGCAACGATGGCTATGATATTATTTCCACCTATGGTACGGCAAAGAATATTCTCACTGTCGGTGCTGTCAATCCCATTGAGAATGGGTATGGCCGTCCCGAGGATGTGGTCATGTCCTCCTTTAGCAGTTGGGGCCCTACCGATGATGGCCGGATCAAACCTGATGTAGTGGCCAATGGGGTCAACCTGGTGTCTTCCATCGCTACGGCAGACAATGCTTATGCCAACTACAGTGGCACATCGATGTCCTCTCCGAATGCTGCCGGCTCCGTCTTGTTGTTACAGGAGTATTACAAAAGACTCCATCCGGCAAGTCCTTTTTTACGTGCCTCGTCCCTGAAAGGACTGGTGATACATACAGCCGATGAGGCTGGTTCATCTGCGGGGCCGGATTATCAAAATGGCTGGGGCTTGATGAACATGGAAAAAGCCGCCGCTGTATTGACCTCCAATAACACCAAGCATTTATTACAGGAGAATACCCTGAACAATGGCGCCACTTTCACCCTTCCTGTCATTGCTTCTGGGGAAGGAGTATTAAAGGCTACTTTATGCTGGACCGACCCCAAAGGTTCTGTCGAAACGGTGAATATTTTAAATAATACTACACCCAAACTGGTGCATGACCTCGATCTGCGGATCAAATCAGGCCCCACCACCTATCTACCCTGGGTACTCGAACCAGCGTCTCCTGCCTCGTCGGCAACAACGGGAGATAATTTCCGTGATAATGTTGAAAAAATCGAAGTGACCGGAGCTGTACCTGGTCAGGCATATACCATTGAAGTAACCCATAAAGGCACGTTAGAAAGAAGCAGCCAGGTCTATTCACTTATCGTGAGTGGTGTGGGCGGTACGGCCTACTGTGCTTCGGCCCCTTCCAGTACTGCAGGTGCGCGGATCGACTCTGTTTCCTTTGGTACTATGCAGAAATTGAACCCGGCAGGTTGTACGGGTTATAACAACTTTACCAACTCAACGGCTTCGATCGAATCCAATACTTCAGTTCCCTACTATGTAAAGGTATCCAGTTGTGATGCCACCAGTACGGGTAAGATCGTAAAGGCCTTTATTGATTTTAATAATGATGGCGATTTCACTGATGCGGGTGAAAACATTGCCACCAGTGGAGTGATCAATGGAAATGGTTTCTTCTCCGGCAATGCGACCATACCGGCTTTGACTTCGGGTAACTATACCATTATGCGTGTCATTGTTCAGGAGACTACTGATCCTGCCAATGTGAACCCCTGTGGCACCTATGCCAATGGAGAAACACAGGATTTCAGGATCCTGGTCAATACAGCATCGAAAGATGTAGGGGTAGCCAGTATAGAATCACCAATGAGTGGTAACTGTGCAGATGGTGTTCAATATGTTTCTGTAAAGCTGCAGAACTTTGGCCGGGTTGCCCAGTCTTCTATCCCAGTTGTGGTAACGATAAAAGAAGGATCAACCACCATTGCCAACCTGAGCGCTACCTACCCGGCCAGTATTGCGGCTTACGGTAGCGTGGTTTACACCATGCAAACGCCTTTTGTCGCCGAAGCGGGTAAGACCTATACGATCACCGGTACCACGTCATTATCGGGTGACCAGAACAGTGGCAATAACCAAAAAGAATCGGCCGTAGCCATTGCATCTGCCGGGGCCGGACCTGCCGGTCAGGCAGAGATCTGTGGCACAAGCACTGTTTTCCTGAAAGTGACCAGCCCGGTAGCCACAGATGTATATTCATGGTACAGCAGTGCCGGGGCCACTACCCCGATCGCCACAGGAGCCAATACGAACTCCACTGTGATCACAGGCAACTCTACCTATTATGTTTCCAAAAACGAACAAGCCACAAGAGTTGGCCCGGCCAATAAATCTGTATTCACCGATGGTGGTTACAATGCCTTTAGTGGAAACTTTGTACGGTTTACCAATGATGTTCCCGTGGTAATCAAAACAGCCCGGCTTTATATCGGAAACCCCGGAAAGATCACGTTCATTGTAGCGGATATTTCCAATTTCAATGAAACAACCGGTTCTTATAGTTACCTGCCGCTGGCGAGTAAGACGATCGATGTATATGCCACCGATCCCACGCCGCAAGCGGGGGTACAAACCGGAAATGATCCTGCCGACCTGGGGGCTATTTTCCAGCTCGATCTGCCCGTTACTGAAACCGGCAGCCATGCGATCATTGTACAATGTTCGGATGGGGCTACCATCTTCCGGAATAATAATATCGTATCAAACCCCTATCCTTACAGCATTCCGGGCGTATTCTCCATCACGGGGAACAGTGCTGTACAAGCCGGAGATGCGAATTTCTACCAGAAATTCTATTATTTCTTCTATGATGTGAAGATCGATGCCGGCTCCTGCCCCAGTGCCCGGACCGCGGTAGTGGCTACCAACGGAACCGCCCCCACGATCACTGCTAATGGAAATGACCTGACCACGGCATCTCCGGCGGTAAGTTATCAATGGTACCTGGGCAGCACTCCTATTCCGGGAGCAAATCTGGCCATTTATTCCGCCACACAGAGTGGATTATATAAGGTACAGACCACCGATGCTTTTGGTTGCCAGTTGTTCTCCAATGAGATCAACCTCACGGTAACATCCATTCCTGAATTAAATGCAGGGGAAATTGGCCTTCGTGCCTTGCCCAACCCGAACAATGGCAGCTTTGTGGTGGAGTTTAAAATGGATAAAAAGTCCGATATGTCCATTAGCCTTCAAAATCTGCTGGGCCAGGATGTTTATCGTCAATTCTACCCTGATTTTATCGGCACCTTTAATCAGCAGCTCAACCCGGGCAAACTGGGGTCGGGTGTTTATTTATTAAGGGTGGACCATGGCGGGAAGGTCTATTTGAAAAAGATCATAATTTCTGAATAAGCTGGTAGCTATAAGCTAACAGCTTATTTAAAAATATTTGGAAGTTTAAATAATTTATCTATTTTTAAGTGTTCGATTGCTTGCTACAAATGAAGGCGGTGCTTCGGTGCCGCTTTTTTATTTTTGTATTATGGCATTACTACCCTGGCAAAAAGGCATTATCACCCGTATAGAGGAAGAAACTGAAAGCACCCGGCGGTTTTGGATCACTGTCCCGGAATTAGACTCCTTTTCCTTCAAACCTGGTCAATTTGTGACCCTTGACCTCCCCATACATGAAAAACCAAATAAGCGCTGGCGGAGTTATTCCATTGCCAGTTGGCCCGATGGCAGCAATACCTTTGAATTGGTCATTGTAAAACTCGAAGGCGGGGCGGGCACCAGTTGGATCTTTGAACAAGGCCAGGTGGGCCAGGAGGTGGTATTCCGGGGACCGCAAGGCGTGTTTACTTTACCTGAAACCATCGAGACCGATCTGGTATTTATATGTACAGGTACCGGTATCGCCCCATTTCGAAGTATGGTTCACCACATTTTTAACCAGCAAATACCCCATCGTAAATTATACCTGGTCTTCGGGACACGCAAGCGCGAGGACCTGCTCTATTTTGAGGAGTTGAATGCCCTTCAAAAGGCCCACCCCAGTTTTGAATACCATCCCGTGTTGAGCCGTGAGGATTGGGAGGGGCATACCGGTTATGTACACACGGTTTATGAACAGATCTGTGCACAGCGGCAACCCACCGGTTTCTTTCTTTGTGGCTGGCGGAATATGATCGATGAGGCCAAAAAGCGAATTACCGAGATGGGATATGACCGAAAGGCCATTCACCAGGAGTTGTATGGATAATGATCTGTCCCTGTAGCCATCAATGAATCAACTCGTTCTGCCCCTGATTTTTTACATCTTTCACGCTGACATCTCTCATATTGTGTTTTAACCCATAGTTCCTATATTCGTGGGAAACCAAGTTGATTATGGGTGCAGGATCACTCATCGCCTTAATGATTGCCGCCATTGGTTTTTCCGGTGCGGCGATTTTGATATCGAAATTCGTCTTGAAGGCGACAACCAACCCGCAAAAAGCCGAGCCTTACGAATGCGGAATCCCTACGCAAGGCCCCAGCTGGGTACAATTCAATGTGGGCTATTATTTATTCGCCCTTATCTTCCTCATTTTTGATGTTGAACTGATTTTTTTGTTTCCCTGGGCCGTCGTGGTAAAACAAGTCGGATGGGTAGCATTCATTGAAATACTGATATTCTTTTTTATTCTCTTCATGGGGTTATTATATGCCCATAAGAAAGGAGCATTGAAATGGAAATAAAACCAACGAATACAACTGAACCTTTTCCCGGTATCGTACACCAGACTGCCGGAGGTGGTATTGTTGTCAGTAAAATGGATCAGGTGATCAACTGGGCCCGTAGCAACAGCCTTTGGCCACTTGTATTTGGAACGAGTTGCTGCGCCATTGAAATGATGAGTGCCGCTTCCGCGAAATATGACTGGTCACGCTTCGGGTTTGAAGTGGCCCGGGCTACTCCCCGCCAGGCCGATGTGATCATCATTGCCGGGACCATCGTCAACAAGATGGCTCCCGTTCTCAAACGCTTATACGATCAAATGGCTGATCCCAAATTTGTGATCGCCATGGGTGCCTGCGCCACCAGCGGTGGGCCCTTTTTCTATAATACATATTCGGTGATCAAAGGTGCAGACCATGTGATACCTGTAGATGTTTATATCGCCGGATGCCCCCCACGACCCGAAGCCCTGATCCATTCCCTGATCACTTTACAGGAAAAGATCAAAGGCGGAATGACGAGGGAACAGATTCGGGAAGAAATGAAAGAGACGGGGGCGTGAGAGGCGTGAGGGGTGAGGGGTGAGAGACGTGAGGCGTGAGACGTGAATAGTGAGACGTGAATAGTGAATAGTGAATAGTGAAAATAGATCCTGATATTTAATTGAACAATTTTTTATTATAAAAACAATTGGCAATTCACTATTGACCATTCACTAACAACTTCGATAAGATGCAAATAGAAGAACTCAAATCCTCCCTCACCACCCTCTCCCCTTCTGTAACTTTTGAAGAAGGAGGCGAGTGGTTGAATGTGGTGGTGGAGAATGGTGATTGGGCCAGACTGGCACCGCTATTAAAAAATACGCCGGAGCTGGGTTTGGATTATTTGTTTTGCCTGACCTGTGTAGACTGGAAGACCCATTTGACCATGGTATATCATTTAAGTTCTACCACGCACCGGCATTCGATCGTGGTGAAAATAAAGCTGGACAGAAATAACCCTGAAACAGAGACTGTATGCCAGATCTGGCGTACGGCTGAGTTTCACGAAAGAGAGGTATATGAAATGTTTGGGGTGAATTTTCGCAACCACCCTGATCTTCGCCTCCTGATATTGCCCGAAGGTTGGGAGGGAAAGAACCCAATGCGAAAGGATTTTGAAGATCCGGTGAATATGATCAAACTCTGATGAAAGCTATTAGCTGTTAGCTCTATGCCAATAGCTACTTGTAATATGAAAAAGGATGTACACTGAAAAGACCATACAAAACGCCCCTGGTGATCTCGAAGGCAACAACCTCGTGATCAATATGGGCCCCCAACACCCGGCCACACACGGCGTATTACGCCTCGTGGTACATGTAAATGGGGAAACAATCCAAAAAGTTGAACCACACCTGGGGTATATCCATCGTTCCATTGAGAAAATGAGTGAAAGTCTGACCTATCGGCAATTCATTTATGTGACCAGCCGGATGGACTATCTCTCCTCTCATATAAATAACCATGCCTGTGCCCTGGCAGTAGAAAAAGGGTTACAGATCGAAGTACCTGCCCGGGCTCAATATATCCGGGTGATCATGGACGAACTGACCCGCATAGCCTCCCACGTCCTCTGGTGGGGAGCCATGGCCATGGATGTGGGTGCCTTAACCCCTTTCTTTCTGGCCTTCCGGGAAAGAGAAATGATCAATGATATCATGGAAGAAACCTGTGGTACCCGGTTGACCATGAACTATATGGTTCCAGGTGGGGTGATGTATGATATCCATCCCAATTTTCAACAGAAGGTAAAAGAATTTCTGAAACACTTTTATTCCCGTATAGACGAATACGATCAACTGGTCACGGGTAATGTCATCTTCCAGAACCGGATGAAAGGAATCGGGTATATCTCGAAAGAAGATGCCATCTCCTACGGTTGCTCAGGCCCTACTGCCCGTGGCAGTGGCGTTTCCTGTGATATCCGCAAGCTTTATCCGTATGAAATATATGATAAGGTCGATTTCAAAGAGGAGATTGAAACAGCCGGGGATAGTTTTGCCCGCTATTTGGTTCGCCTCCGCGAATTGCGCCAGTCGATGTCCATTGTAGAACAATTGATCGATCAGATACCCGAGGGAGATTTTCAGGCGAAAACGAAAGCTGTATTGAAACTTCCCAAAGGAGAATTTTATACCCGGGTGGAAACAGCCCGTGGTGAATTGGGCGTCTATATTGTGAGTGAAGGCGGAACCACTCCTTACCGGATCAAGTACCGCTCACCCGGCTATTCCAACCTTTCTGCGCTTGACCACATGGCCAGAGGTGCAAAGATCGGAGACCTGGTGGCGATGATGGGTACCCTGGATCTGGTAATACCGGATATAGATCGTTGATACAACGAGGAATTGTTTACTGGAAGCTAAAGGCCAATAGCAATTAGCTTTTAGCTTAATGAAAAATAAAATGCCAACATTAGAAAGCATATCCCAGAACGTACACGACTGGCTCTATCTCCAGTTTCATCCCACATTGGCTTTGATCATTGAGTTTGCCATCATCGGGGTGTTGATCATTGCCCTTTTTTCCATGTTGGGTTTGGTATTGATCATGATGGAAAGAAAAGTATCTGCCTGGATGCAGCTGAGGTTGGGCCCCAACCGGGTGGGTCCAAAAGGGATGTTCCAAACAGTGGCCGATACTCTAAAACTGATTGTTAAAGAAGGGATGACCCCCGCCAGTGTGGACAAGCTGCTATTCAACCTGGCACCTTTTATCGTTATGGTTGTTGCCATGGTGATCATGGCCCCACTGGCTTTTTCCAAAGGGTTTCAGATCTGGGACATAAATATTGGGATCTTCTTTATTACGGCCGTTTCCTCCCTTTCCGTCATCGGTATCCTGATGGCCGGCTGGTCAAGTAACAATAAATACTCCCTGCTGGGTGCCATGCGTAGCGGCGCACAGATCGTGAGCTACGAATTATCTGCCGGTTTCGCCATCCTGGTGATCGTGATCCTGACCGGTGACCTGCGTATCACAGAGATCGTAAATGCACAGGCCAATGGATGGTGGATCTTTAAAGGACATATACCGGTATGGATCGCCTTTGTGATCTTTATGATCGCGGTGACTGCGGAAACCAACCGCGCACCTTTTGACCTCGCGGAGGCAGAATCTGAATTGACCGGTGGCTTTCACACCGAATATTCCGGGATGAAATTCGCGCTCTTCTTCCTGGCTGAATATGTAAACATCTTTGTGGTTTGTGCCGTTGGGGCCACACTCTTCCTGGGTGGTTGGATGCCGCTTCATTTTGGTACCAACACCACGTTTAATATGATCATGGATTATATACCCGGGATTGTATGGTTTTTTGGCAAGACCTTCTTCCTCATCTTCGTGATCATGTGGTTCCGCTGGACCTTTCCCCGTTTGCGGATCGATCAGTTGCTGAACCTGGAATGGAAATACCTGCTGCCGATCAGCATGTTCAACCTCCTCTTAGTCACCCTAATCTCTATCCTGCAATGGCATTTTTAATAAAATATATTAAAGAAGTAGCGTCCGCCGTTGGCTCTCTCTGGGCGGGTATGAGGCTGACCGGGAAATATGCCCTGCGGCACGGCAAGGAAAAACTGACCCAACAATACCCCGACAACCGGGTGGAACTTGTATTACCCGAACGATTCAGGGGAGAAGTGGTCATGACCCACGATACCAACAACGAACACGCCTGTACCGGTTGTACCGCCTGTGAACTGGCTTGTCCCAATGGCACCATTAAGATCATCACCAAATTCGATGTAAGCCCCGAAGGAAAAAAGAAAAAGGCACTCGACACCTTTATCTACCACCTCGAGCTTTGTACCATGTGCAATCTCTGCATCGAAGCCTGCCCGACCAATGCGATCAAGATGGCCCAAACTTTTGAACACAGTGTATTTGACAGAAATAAACTGACAAAGAAATTAAACCTGCCCGGATCGAAAATCAGGGAGGGCGTGGAGTGAGGGGAGGCGTGGGACGTGAATGGTGAATAGTGAATGGTGAATGGTGAATGGTGAATGGTGAATATTATTGTTTATTAAAAAAAATATCAAAGCTAAAAGCTAATAACTAACAGCTAACTGCTAATAGCTATCAGCCTCTCTTCAAAAGCCAACTCAATGACAGCTTCGCAAATCATATTTTACCTTATTTCCGCCTTTATATTGGGTTCGGGCCTTTTGGCCATGACCACGCGGAAAATATTTCGTTCGGCGATCTGGTTGCTTTTTAGTTTGATCGGGGTAGCCGCTTTATATTTTTGGCTGGAGGTGGAATTCATTGCTGCCGTCCAGATCGTAGTGTATGTAGGTGGGATCGTGGTGTTGATCATTTTCTCCATTTTTCTGACCCAGCAATCGGGCGTATTGATGGCCAAAGCGCCGCGGATGCGGGTCATCTTCTCCACCCTGGCGGTGGTATTTGGTTTTGCGCTTACTTACCTTTTGATATATAGAAACAGCTTCCCGGGTTCTGGCCGGCCATTTGAATGGTCCATGCAGAAGATCGGAACCCAAATGCTGGATACTGGTCCCCAGGGGTATGCCCTCCCTTTTGAAGTGGTGAGCATGCTCCTGCTGGCGGCCATGATCGGGTGTATTGTTATTGCCCTCAAATCAAAACCTGAAAAAAAATGAACGAGATACCGGTAAGCCATATACTCTTTGTCAGTACCGCTCTCTTCTTTATAGGGATGTACGGGCTGTTTACCCGCCGGAATATGATTACCATGCTTATGGCGGTGGAA
The DNA here is from genome assembly GCA_033762195.1 of Chitinophagaceae bacterium. Taxonomy (GTDB): domain Bacteria; phylum Bacteroidota; class Bacteroidia; order Chitinophagales; family Chitinophagaceae; genus SpSt-398. Next base: position 48,757 of record JANRLV010000073.1, read on the forward strand.
CTGATCCTGAACAGTGTGAATATCAATTTTGTGGTGTTCAATAAATACTTGTACCCTGAGCAATTGGACGGCTTGTTCTTTACCATCTTTATCATTACGATCGCTGCTGCTGAAGCCGCCGTAGCCATCGCCATCATCATCAATCTATACCGCAGCCACAAATCGATCGATGTGGAAGTAGCGACTGAAATGAAATATTAAAATGAACTACGCATCCTATATCGCCTTGATCCCCCTGCTGCCCCTGGTCAGTTTTCTGGTGCTGGGTATTGGTGGCCGGGGCCGGTTCAAACATTCTGCCGGATGGATCGCCACCTTCTTATTGGCTGTGTCAGCCGGACTCGCCCTGTTCACCGCCTATCAGTACTTTCTGGTAGATGGAAAAATTGACGGGGTCTATCCAACCCTTACCGTATTGCAGCATGACTGGCTTCGTTTTTCTCCCAGTGTCAGCATCAATATGGGTATGGTCATCGATCCTCTTTCCGTAATGATGCTGGTGGTGGTTACCATGGTTTCATTCATGGTCCATCTTTTCAGTCTGGGTTATATGCATGGAGAAGAAAGGTTCAGCACCTACTATGCTTTCCTGGGTCTCTTTACCTTTTCCATGCTTGGTCTCGTTGTTTCTTCCAATATCTTTCAGATCTACATCTTTTGGGAACTGGTGGGTGTTTCTTCCTACCTGCTCATTGGATTTTATTATCAGAAGGCATCGGCCGTGGCCGCTGCAAAAAAGGCCTTTATTGTTACGCGCTTTGCCGACCTGGGTTTCCTGGTCGGTATCCTGATCCTGGGGTTCAATGGAAACACCCTTGATTTCAATACCCTGATCCAACGGTTGACCGATCCGCAATCCCCTTACCTGATCGGAATGACCACTTCCTCCTTCCTGGGTATATCTATGATCAGTTGGGCCTTGGTACTGGTATTTGTCGGTGGGGCTGGTAAATCTGCCATGTTCCCGTTGCATATCTGGTTGCCCGATGCCATGGAAGGTCCTACACCCGTCTCCGCCCTTATCCACGCCGCTACCATGGTGGTAGCTGGTGTGTTCCTGGTGGCCAGGATGTTCCCGCTCTTTTATGTCAATCATCTGTCCCTGCAGGTAGTAACATGGGTCGGTGCCGCATCAGCGCTGTTTGCCGCCTTGATCGCCTGTACCCAAACAGATATCAAACGGGTACTGGCCTACTCTACCATGTCCCAAATCGGCTATATGATGTTTGCATTAGGTGTTTCAGGGTATGGCGGTGAAGCAGGATTGGGTTATACCGGATCGCTCTTCCATCTCTTTACACATGCGTTCTTTAAATCGCTTTTGTTCCTTGGTGCTGGTGCTATCATTCATCTGGTACACAGCAATGAAATGAAAGACATGGGTGGCTTGCGAAAATACATGCCCATCACTCATATCACCTTCCTGGTGGCCTGTCTGGCCATTGCCGGGGTACCTCCCTTTGCCGGTTTCTTTAGCAAAGAAGAGATCCTGCTGGCTGCCTACGAACATAACCCGGCCGTTTACTATCTCGGGCTGATCACCTCGGGTATCACCGCATTCTATATGTTCCGCCTTTACTTCAACATTTTTTGGAACAAACCAACCGAAGTGCATGCACATGGCGAAGGAACTTTAAGCATGAAAATACCTTTGATCGTTCTGGCCCTGGCCACGATCATTGTGGGCTTTGTTCCTTTCTCGCACTACCTGTCCTCCGACAACCGGGGATTTGAAAGCCATCTGCATCTTGGATTCTCGATAGCTCCCGTATTGATCGGATTGGCCGGTATCGGGCTTGCCTTTCTTTTTTATTTTAAACAAAATGACCGTGCGGCGAAGGTCTCCGGTAGCCTGGGTGCTTTGTATAAAGCAGCCTATCATAAATTTTATATTGACGAGATCTATCTCTTTGTCACCAAAAAAATATTATTCAACCTGGTTGGCCGACCCGCCGCCTGGATCGATAGGAATATCATTGACGGATTAATGAATGGCATTGCCGTTACCACTGCTGAATTGTCAAATGCCATCAAAGGCATTCAATCAGGCCGGGTACAGCAATATGCGCTCTACTTCTTTGGTGGGGTACTGGCGCTGGCCGTGCTATTCATTTTTTTCTGGTAAAAAATAGTTGAACCAACATGAACTTATTACTCTTACTCCTCGTTCCCCTCGCTACGCTGCTGGCACTTTTGCCGGTGCGCGGATTGAAGCAGGTCAGGGCCGTATCCCTGGCAGGTACCACCGCTCAGTTGGGAATTTCGCTTTACCTGCTCTGGAAATACCTGCAGGTGCGTACCCCTGGAGGAGAGAACATGTATTTTCAACAACGATACTCCTGGTTTGGACCCTTACAGATCGATTTTCATATTGGCGTGGATGGCATATCCGTGGGTATGATCCTGCTGACCGCCGTTGTAGTGATGGCTGGTGTACTGGTATCCTGGAAACAGGAAAAATGGAATAAGGAATTCTTCTTCCTGCTCATCTTACTGAGCATGGGGGCCTATGGTTTCTTTATTTCGCTTGACCTCTTTACCCTTTTCTTCTTCCTGGAAGTAGCGGTTATACCCAAGTTCATGTTGATCGGTATCTGGGGCAGTGGTAAAAAAGAATACAGTGCCATGAAACTGGCCCTTATGCTAATGGGTGGATCAGCCCTGGTGTTTGTTGGTCTGGTAGGACTTTATTTCAACACCAATATCAATGGTCATCATAGTTTCAGTTTTCTGGAGATCGTGAACCTGAACATTCCGATCGCCACCCAGCGGATATTCTTTCCTTTCCTCTTTATTGGCTTTGGTGTATTCACGGCCCTGTTTCCGTTTCATACCTGGGTACCCGATGGTCACTCCTCGGCGCCAACCGCCGCTTCAATGTTCCTAGCCGGTATTTCCATGAAATTAGGGGGATATGGATGTTTGCGCGTAGCCACCTTATTAATGCCTGAAGGAGCCAAAGAATATTCCTGGATCATCATTGTTTTATCCACCATTGCCATCATCTATGGCGCCTTTGCGACGATGATGCAGAAGGACCTCAAGTATATCAATGCTTATTCCTCCATCAGCCACGTAGGGTTTGTGTTGTTGGGAATTGGAATGCTGACGCGTACGGCCCTTGCCGGAGCAGTAATGCAAATGATCTCACATGGATTGATCACTGCCCTCTTCTTTGCGGCAATCGGCATGATCTATGAAAGGACCCATACCCGGGACATGGCCAAGCTTGGCGGGTTGCTAAAGGTGATGCCTTTTATCTCCACCATCTTTGTATTGGCCGGATTAGCGTCACTTGGACTGCCCGGCTTTAGCGGGTTTGTGGCAGAGATGACAGTATTTATGGGTGCCTGGGAAAAAACGGACACGCTTTATCGCGTTGCCACCATCCTGGCTTGTGCCTCGATCGTGGTGACAGCTGTTTATATACTTCGGGCCGTTGGCAAAGCGATTATGGGACCGCTGGAATCTGGCGACCATGCTACGCTGGCGGATGCCCGCTGGAATGAAAAATTGGCTGCAGCCTTATTGATCGCCGGTATTGTGATCATTGGGGTAGCGCCATTCTGGTTGAATGAATTGATTGGACCGGGAATGGATGTGATGATCCAAAAACTGTCCGTCATACCAAAATAATTAAGAGCGATCATGTACAATGAGTTACTCCTTTTAATGAAACAGGAATGGTTGGTAGCGCTGATCATCTTCCTGCTCCTGTTTATCAAACTCGGCTCCAGGGAATGGAACCCGGGTGTGTTATTGAATGTGATCAATGCGCTGCTGGTGATCAACCTGGCTGCCGGGTTTATCTATCCGGGAGAAGGGAACCTGTTTGGCAATATGTTCCGCACAAACCCCCTGATCACGTTTGAAAAGAACCTGTTGAACCTGGGCACCCTGATCATTTCCCTCCAATCCTACGAATGGCTGAAAACCCATAAACACCTCATTGAATTTTATCTGTTGTTGCTGTCCACCCTGCTGGGTATGTTCTTTATGCTGTCCAGTAACAACATGTTGATGTTCTATCTGGGCCTTGAACTCTCGACCATCCCCCTTTCGGCACTTGCTAATTTTGACCTGGAGAAAAAGAAGTCCTCTGAAGCGGCCTTTAAAATGATCATCTCTTCTGCTTTTAGTTCAGGACTTCTTCTTTTTGGTATTTCCCTGACCTATGGGGCAACCGGCACGCTTGATTTCGACCTGCTGGCAGGCAGCTTTACCGATGCACCGCTCAGCCTGTATGCATTCGTGCTGATCATTGCCGGACTGGCCTTTAAGATTTCAGCAGTTCCTTTCCATTTATGGACCGCCGACGTGTATGAAGGGGCACCGGTAGCGGTTACCTCCTATCTCTCCGTCATTTCCAAAGGAGCTGTGGTTTTTGTGATGGTGTCGGTGCTTTATCGTTTATTCTCGGGGATTCCTTATATACTTTACTATACCCTCTTTATACTTTCGGTAGCATCCATGGTCATCGGTAACCTGTTTGCCTTGCGGCAACAGAACCTGAAACGATTCCTTGCATTTTCTTCGATTGCGCAGATCGGTTTTATCCTGATCGGTCTGGCCGGCGATTTTGGCGCAGGAAGGGTATCGGTCATCTATTTTATTTTGATCTATATCTTTTCCAACCTGGGTGCATTCGCAGTGATCTCAATCGTCAGTGCGGCAACAGGAAAGGAAAATATCGACGATTACAAAGGATTCTACAAAACCAATCCCGGATTGAGCTGGGTGCTGGCCATATCACTGTTTTCACTGGCCGGTATTCCGCCAACAGCTGGTTTCTTTGGTAAATTCTTTTTGCTTATCTCCGGGGCGGGAACCGGTAACTATGTTTGGATCACCATTGCCGCCCTCAATATGGTGATCTCTCTCTACTATTATCTTAAAGTGATACGGGCCATTTTCATGGATGCCAATGAAAATCCCATCGAAGCTGTACGGACAAGCTGGTCACCCAAACTCGCCATGGTATTGTGCCTGGCTGGTATCATTGTGACCGGATTGTACAGTGGCGGTTATCAATATATCTTTTCATTATTGAAATAAAAGACCATGGCGATCAATAAGAATCATGAATTCGAAGACCTGGATGGCATCAAATGTGCCATTGTGGAAAAGAATGCTTCCACCGAAAGAGTGGCCTTCCTCAAATCGCTGTTGGAATTCAATAAATACACGGTTGTGGTGGTCGCTTCTCCTCCACCCAAAGCGGCTCCGGTACCCAAACCTGTTGAAGGCGAAACACCGGCAGAACCTGTTGCCGCACCCCCGGCCCCTGCAACCTTTACAGTGGGTGTTACCGATGTTACATTCAATCCTACCAATGCAATATTTGGTCGCCTGTTACATACCCCGGACGGACATGTTGTTACCCTGGCTTACTGGCATCAAAAAGAAAAAATCAGCCACGACGAGATCCCCTACTACGAAAGGAAGTTTCCCTCTCTCTGATAACTACTAATAGCTATTAGCTATTAGTTTCTATAAAAGATTTATTAACTTTCTTGTATGGAAATAAAAAGCCTTTTCGACCCTGTTGCCAAGCAGGAAATACTCGATCGAATAGAGTTACTGACTCCGGACACACAGCGTGTCTGGGGAAAGATGGATGTAGCCCAAATGATGGCCCATCTGCAAAAACCCATTGGTGTCGCCCTGGGTACACACGAAGTGAAAGGCAACTTTATAAGGCGTCTCATCCTGCCTTTATTTAAAAAGATGTTGTATGATGAGAAACCTTACAAAAGAAGTTTACCTACTGACAAGACCTTTATCATCACCGATCCACGGATATTTGAACAGGAGAAAAAGATACTGATGGACATGATCCATCAATTCACCCCGCAAAACATGGCCACGGAAGTACATCCGGTCTTCGGCCGTATGACCAAAGAGAACTGGAGCAAGGCCATGTGGAAGCATGCGGATCATCATTTAAAGCAATTCGGGGTTTAATTCTCACAACGTTGTGTCCTTCGTGCACCCTTTGTGCCCTTCGTGTCCTCCTACGCCAGACTTGCGTAGGAGGACACAAAGGGCACAAAGGGTGCACGAAGGACACGAAGAATAGCATTACCTGACCAAGGTCAT